>NZ_CP030265.1:5132216-5500824 GCF_008843145.1 Skermanella pratensis
GAACCCGCAGCTCAGCGAAGTGCGGAAGGCGGAGGGCGCCGCCCTGGTGTTCGACAGCAGCAGGATCCCGGGCGAGATCATCGACCTGATGATCGTCAACACGGAGACGCTGAAGGACAACCCGTCGCTGGGCAAGGCGCTGGTCGGCGCCTGGTACGAGACGCTGGCGCTGATGCGGGACGGCGGGGCGAAGGGCACGGAGGCGCTGACCGCCATGGCGACCGCGGCCGGCACCGACCTGGAAGGCTACAAGGCCCAGCTCGCCACCACGAGGATGTTCTACACCCCGGCCGAGGCGGTGGCGTTCGCGTCAAGCCCCGAGCTGGTCAAGGGCATGGACCTGGTCCGCACCTTCTCGTTCGACCACGGGCTGCTGGGCGAGGGCGCCCGGACGGTCGATGCGGTCGGGATCGGTTTTCCCGGCGGGACGGTGCTGGGCGATGCCGGCAACGTCAAGCTGCGCTTCGACGCCGATTACATGAGGATGGCCCAGGAAGGGAAGCTCTGACCCATGCGCCGGATCATCAACCTGCGTCCCGGCCGGGGCGGCATCGTGCTGTGGGGCGCGCTGCCGTTCCTGGCGGCCGGCGTCGCCTACGCGCTGGCCTCGTCCGCCCGGCTGGCGGCCAACCCGAACGACAAGCTGCTGCCGCAGCTGGAAAGCTTCGCGGCGGCCCTCGGCCGGCTGGCGCTCAACCCCGATGCGCGGACCGGCGACTACCTGATGTGGGTGGACACGCTGGCCAGCCTTCAGCGGCTGGGCCTCGGGCTGGGCGTGGCGACCGCGCTGGCGCTGGTCCTTGGTCTGGCGATCGGGTTGATACCCTATGTGCGGGCGGGCCTGTCGCCCTTCGTCGGCGTGGTCTCCATGATCCCGCCGATGGCGGTGCTGCCGGTCCTGTTCATCGTCTTCGGCCTGGACGAGCTGTCCAAGGTGGTGCTGATCGTGTTCGGCGTGGCGCCGTTCCTGGTGCGCGACCTGGCGCTGAAGGTCGGCGACCTGCCGCGCGAGCAACTGATCAAGGCGGAGACGCTGGGGGCCTCCACCTGGCAGATCGTGGTCCGCGTGGTGCTGCCCCAGATGCTGCCCCGGCTGATCGACGCGGTGCGCCTGTCCCTGGGGCCGGCCTGGCTGTTCCTGATCTCGGCCGAGGCGATCGCCGCGACGGAGGGGCTGGGCTACAGGATATTCCTGGTGCGCCGCTACATGGCGATGGACGCGATCCTGCCCTATGTCGCCTGGATCACGCTGCTGGCCTTCCTGTCGGACGCCGGGCTGCGCTGGGTCAACGCCCGCTTCTTCCCGTGGCTGAAGGCCGGAAAGGGGCAGTCATGAGCCGGATATCGGTCAGGAACCTGTGGAAGGAATATCCCGGCCAGGTGGTGCTGGAGCGGGTGTCGCTGGAGATCGCGTCGGGCGAGTTCTGCGCCCTGGTCGGCCCGTCGGGCTGCGGCAAGACCACGTTCCTGAGGATGCTGCTGGGCGAGGAAAGCCCGACCCGCGGCACCATCGAGCTGGACGGCAGGCCGCTGGTCGCTGAACCCGGCCCGGACCGGGGCGTGGTGTTCCAGCGCTACTCCGTGTTCCCGCACCTGACCGCGCTCCAGAACGTGATCATCGGGCGCGAGTTCGAACGGTCGAAGTTCCTGGGAAAACTGTTCGGCCGGGAGCGCCGCGCCGCCGAGGAGGAGGCTTCCGGGATCCTGGACACGGTCGGACTGTCCGCCCACCGGGACAAGTACCCCGCCGAGCTGTCCGGCGGCATGCAGCAGCGGCTGGCGATCTCCCAGGCGCTGATCAGGAAGCCCAAGGTGCTGCTGCTGGACGAGCCGTTCGGAGCATTGGACGCCGGCACCAAGAGCCAGATGTACGAGCTGCTGCTCGGCCTGTGGGACAAGCACAAGATGAGCATCTTCATGGTCACCCATGACCTGAAGGAAGGCTTCACCCTGGCGACCCGCGTGCTCGCCTTCGACAAGGTCCGCGTCGACCCCCAGGAACCGGGCGCCTATGGGGCGACCGTGACCTACGACCTCCCCCTGGAAGCCAAGATCGCCGCGAGGCGGGCGGCGACCCTCCACGCCCCGGAGCCGGTCAGCGAGCCCTCCCCGGCCGTTTCCCTGGTCCCGGTGACTTGAACAGCGCCGGATGCATCGCCTGGGCGCGGGCGCTCAGCAGCCGGTGCAAGGCCGCGACGAGCGATCGGAGCCGGGATTTCCCCCAATCCAAGTTGGGATGCCGTAGGTAAGCCAAACCTGTTCTCCTGCCGAGGTACAGGCTGGGGTCGATGCAATCATCGTTCCATAAAGACGGGCTGCGTAGGTCGGACTTCGCCCACGGGGCGAACTCCGACGCGTTGCATCGGCGCTCCGGACCCGATGTCGGCGTCGTCCCTTCGGGCCGAGGCCGACCTACGAGAATCTCACGCCGGGCCGGCATCCCCCATCGCTCCCGATGACGCCGCCTGCCGCTTGATCTCCCGCACGAAGCTCTGCACCAGGGTCCGTCCCGCGTCGGCGCTGCGGGTCGCGACGAAGTGGGTCGAGGCGAAGTTGTAGATCCTCGGCTTCAGGGGACGCATCAGTCCGCGCCTCATCCAGTCCTCGCCGATGTGGCAGGGCAGGAAGCCGATGAACTGGCCGGACAGGATCATCATGACCTGCGCCTCCATGTGCATGACCGTCCCGCAGGGGCGGGGATGGTTGGCGCGGTAGAGGTCGTCGAAATGCAGGTACCCGCGCACCGCGAAGGGGGCCTCCTCGATCGCCGCGCGGTCGATCCTGTCGTCCGGCACGTCGTGGAGCCGGTGCTTGCGGCCGCAATAGAGGGAGTGGGGCTCGCGGTATATGGGCTGGTATGTCAGTCCGGGGACTTTCTGCGACATGGGGCCGACCACCACGTCGCGCGAGCCGTCGGCGACCGCGGCTTCCAGTTCCGTCGGCGTTCCCAGCAGCAGGTCCACGAAGACGTCGGGAGCGTACTCGCAGTAGCGGCTCAGCGCCGTCTGGATGCCCAGTTCCGGCGAGGTCACCACGCCGTCCACGATGCCGACGCGCAGTTGCCCCATCAGCTTGCCCCGGTCGCGCCCGATGCGCGACTGGAAGGCATCGATCTCTACGAACAGCCGCCTGGCCGCGTCGTAGGTCGCCTCCCCGAATTCGGTCAGGCGGAAACCGCGCCGCCCGCGCTCGCACAGGGGAGCCCCCAGCTTCCGTTCCAGCGCCGCCAGATGGGTGCTGAGCGTGGATTGCGACAGGTTCAGCACGATCTGGGCATCGGCGAAGCCGCCGGAGTCGGCCAGGGTGACGAACACGCGCAGAAGGCGCAGGTCGATGTTGTCGAGGCGTCTCATGGTCCGGGTGCCGCCTTCACATCGATGATTTTCAATATATCCGTCTATTAAACCTGATTTTTATAGATGTAAACCTGCGCGATGATCCTTGGAAAGCACTCCAGCGACGAGGGTCACCGATGCTCCGCACAAGCCGACTTGCAGCCGCCGCCCTGGTCCTCGCGACCTTCTCGGTACCGGCATGGGCAGCCGACACGATCCGGGTGCTGTCACCCACCTGGCCCGGCTTCGCGCCCGTGTTCGTGGCTTCCGACAAAGGCTACTTCAAGGAACTCGGGCTGACCGTCGACATGAAGTTCGAGGACGACCGGGCCAACGTCATGGCGGCGATGATGCGCGGCGACATCGAGGTCGACATGCGCACCGTTGGCGAGCACCAGGGCCGCCCGCGGGACGAGACCACGCCGGGCGTCATCATCGGCACGATCGACAAGTCGGTCGGCGGCGACGGGGTCATCGCCGACGGGTCGATCGGTACGGTGGCCGACTTGCGCGGCAAGAAGATCGCGGTCGAACCCAACATCCCGGCCCGCCTGCTGCTCCAGCTCGCCCTGAAGAAGGAAGGGATGAGCCTTGACGACCTGTCGATCCTGGAGATCGCGACCGCCGACACGATCGCCGTGTTCGCCGACAGCTCGATCGCGGCGGTCGGGACCTACCAGCCGTTCCAGTCCCAGGCCATCACCGCCCTGCCGGACCGCAAGGGCAAGGTCCTGCTGTCGTCGGTGGACAGCGAGATCATCATCGACGTGATCACCGCCCGCCAGGACGACCTCAGCAAGAACCCGGCGAAGTACCGGAACTTCCTGGCCGGCATCTACCGGGCGATCGACCTGTACAGGACGAACCCGGAGGAGTTCATCGAGCTGGCGGCCCCCCACTACAACCTCGGCGAGGACGAGGTGAAGGAGATCATCGACACCAGCCTGGCCTACACCCCGCTGGCCGAGGCCAAGGACCTGATCGGCACCCCGGACCGGCCCGGCCGGCTGCACGGGATCTTCGACACCGTCATGCAGCTCAACATCGAGAACGGCGCCGCCGACACCAGGCTGACCGCCGCCAGCCAGATCGACGCCTCCGTGATCTCCCGGGTCGCCCCGTGACCCAGGGGCAGACGTCGGCGCTCCGCGGTCCGGATCTTCCTGCCGTGGCAACCGGAACGAAGGCCGCAAGGGTGGCGCCGCAACCCCGGCGCTCCTCCCTCTGGACTTTCCGCGGGACGCTGTCGCGCCGGGCCCAGGTCGGGATCGGCGTGGCGGCCAGCGTCGGGCTGCTGCTGGCGTGGGAGGCGGTCTCCCGGATCGGGCTGGTGAACAGCCTTTTCCTGCCCGCGCCGAGCACGGTGCTGAGCGCCATGCTGGTCATGGTCCAGAAGCAGGACCTGCTGTGGCATGCCGGCGTCTCGACGCTGCGCGTCTGGACCGCCTTCGCGCTGGCGGCCTTGATGGCGATCCCGATCGGCATCCTGATGAGCAGCTACCGCGTCGTGGGCGCGGCGCTGGAGCCGATCATAGACTTCATCCGCTACCTGCCGGTGCCGGCCCTGGTGCCGCTCTCGATCATCTGGTTCGGCGTCGGCGAGAGCACCAAGTTGTACCTGCTGTGGCTCGGCACCTTCTTCCAGCTGGTCCTGCTGGTCGCCGACGACATGCGCCGCGTGCCGCAGGAATATATCGAGATCGCCCATACCCTCGGCGCCAACACCCGGCAGATGCTGCGCGACGTGGCCTTCCGGGCGATGCTGCCGGGGCTGGTGGACAACCTGCGGATCACGCTGGGCTGGTGCTGGACCTACCTGATCATCGCCGAGATCGTCGCCGCCGACAGCGGCATCGGCTTCGTCATCTGGACGGCCCGCCGCTACATGAAGACGCCCGAGGTCATGGCCGGCGTGGTCGTGATCGGCGTGATCGGGCTGGTCACCGACCAGCTTCTCCGGGCTCTTCACCGCCGCGCCTTCCGCTACCTGTAGCAGGCCCCACCATGACCCAGCCTCACCTCGCCCCCTATCTCGCCCCTTATCTCGCCTTTGACGGCGTCACCAAGCGGTTCGGCGACCTCGACGTGGTCGCCGAACCCTTCGAAACCACCATCGCCCGCAACGAGTTCGTCGTCTTCCTCGGGCCGTCCGGCTGCGGCAAGACCACGCTGATGCGCATGATCGGCGGGCTGGACACGCCGTCCACCGGGACGATCCGCCTGGAAGGGGCGCCGGTCGGCGGGCCCGACCACCGGCGCGGCATGGTCTTCCAGTCCTATTCGTCCTTCCCCTGGCTGACCGTCGCCGAGAACGTCCATTTCGGCATGCGCTACCGCCGGGACCTGACGGAGCGGCAGAAGCTCGCCCGCCGAGACCACTACCTGGAGCTGGTCGGGCTCTACGAGTTCTCCGACGCCTATCCGAACAAGGTGTCCGGCGGCATGCGCCAGCGGGTGGCGATCGCCCGCACGCTGGCGGCGGGATCGGACGTGATGCTGATGGACGAGCCGTTCGGTGCCCTGGACGCGCAGCGCCGGGAACGGCTCCAGGTCGAGCTGCGGAGCATCCAGCGGCGCGACGCCAAGACCATCGTCTTCGTGACCCACGACGTCGAGGAGGCGGTGTTCCTGGCGGACCGGGTCATCGTGTTCTCCAAGCGGCCCGCGCGGGTCATGGCGGACATCGACATCACCGGGCGCCTCGGTCCCGACCGCCCGCTGGAGCTGCGAGACAGTCCGGAATTCTTCCAGCTGCGCGGCGAAGTCCTGAGACTGCTGCGCGAAGCCGCCGGAGACGAGGAATGACCCTGCCCCGTTTCGACAATCGCACGGTTCTGGTCACCGGCGCCAGCCGGGGCATCGGCTTCGGCGTCGCCCGGGCCTTCGCCGCCGCCGGGGCCGACCTGCACGTCGCGGCGGAGAACGACGCGATCCACGCCGCGGCGGAAGAGCTGGGCGCCACGGCGCACCGGGCCGACGTGACGCGCGGCGACGAGGTGGCCGCCATGGCGGCCCGTATCGGCGCCGTGGACGTGCTGGTCAACAATGCCGGCCTGGAGCTCATGACCCCGCTGGACGACGCGGGCGCCGAGAACGAGGCGGCCTTCCGGCGCATCATCGAGATCAACATCCTGGGCACCTTCCTGGTGACCCGGGCGGTGGTCCCGGGCATGCGCGCCGGCGGCGCCATCGTCAACACGGCCTCGGTCTGGGGCCGCGTCGCGGAGCCCCTGTTCTCCGCCTATGTCGCGTCGAAGCACGCGGTGATCGGGCTGACCAAGACCTGGGCCAAGGAGCTGGGTCCCTGCGGCATTCGGGTCAACGCGGTGTGCCCCGGCTGGGTCCGGACGGAGGCGTCCATGCGCTCGCTCGGCCGCATGGCGGAACGGGCGAACCGCGGGCAAGCGGAATTGCTGGACGACATCATCGCCGGGCAGGCGCTGCCCGGCCTCATGGAGCCGCCGGACATGGCGGGTCCGTATCTGTTCCTTGCCTCCGACCTCGCGGCCAACGTCACCGGCCAGAGCCTCGGAGCCGACCGGGGGGAAGTGCCGTGGTGACAGGATTGGACGGACCCGGATTGAACGGACTCAGGGCGCTGGTGACGGGGGCCGCGAGCGGGATCGGCCTTGCCGCCTGCGAGGCCCTGCGGGGCGCCGGTGCCCATGTGGTCGGGCTGGACCGCGCGCCGGCCCCGGCGGACGACGCCGGCCGGGTGGTCGCCGACGTGACCGACGAGGGCCAGGTGATCGAGGCGGTGGCCCTGGCCGCCGGGCGGCTGGGCGGCCTCGACCTGCTGGTGAACTGCGCCGGCATCGAGATCGAGGCGCCGCTCCACGCGATCGACATCGCCGACATGGACCGCATGTACGCGGTCAACCTGCGCGGCCCGATCCTGGTGGCGCGGGAAGCCCTGAAGGCCATGGAGCCGGGCGCCCGCATCGTCAACATCGCGTCGGAGCTCGCGTATCTCGGCCGCCAGGGCGCTTCGGGCTACTGCGCCACCAAGGGGGCGATGCTGTCGCTGACCCGGTCCTGGGCGCGGGAGCTGGCCCCCGGCATCCTGGTCAACGCCGTGGCCCCCGGTCCGATCGACACGCCGCTGCTGGGCTTCGAGCGCATGACCGATGCCCAGAAGGCGCTGGAGAGCGCCAACCCCCTGGGCCGCATCGGCCGCCCGGAGGAGGTCGCCGCCGCGATCCTCTTCCTGGCGTCCCCTGCGGCCAGCTTCATCACGGGACAATGCATCAGCGTCGACGGCGGCGCGGCGATGCACTGAAAGGATCGAACCTATGGTCGAAAGCGTCTTCATGGCCGAGCTGACCTGGCCGGAGTTCGCCACGAAGGTGGCGGAGGGCGTCACCGTCTTCCTGCCCCTGGGCACCACCGAGCAGCACGGCCCCCACATGGCGATGAACGTGGACGTGGTGCTGCCCACCGCCGTGTGCGAACGGGTGGCGCGCAACGTCGGCGGCATCGTCGCCCCGACGATCCCCTATGGCTACAAGTCGCAGCCCCGCTCGGGCGGCGGCGAGTCGTTCCCCGGCACCACCAGCCTGGATGCCAACACCTTCTCGCTGGTCGTGCGCGACGTGATCCGGAGCTTGGGCACCGACGGCGTGCGCCGGCTCGTGGTGGTGAACGGGCATTTCGAGAACTGCTGGCCGGCTGTCGAGGGCGTCGACCTGGGCCTGCGGGAGCTTCGCCGCGACGGGATCGCGGACATGCAGGTGATGCGGCTGGAATACTGGGACTTCGTCGGCCGCGACACGCTGGACCGGCTCTTCCCCGAGGGGTTCCCCGGCACCGAGCTGGAGCATGCCAGCCTGCTGGAGACGTCCCTGATGCTGCTGCTGCGACCCGACCTGGTCGATATGGACAAGGTGCCGTCCGACGGGCCGGCGCGGTTCCCCACATACGACCGTTACCCCGTGCCGGAGGGGTTCGTCCCGGCCTCCGGCGTCCTGGCCCGCGCCCAGGGGTCCTCGGCCGAGAAGGGGCAACTCCTGATGGACGACCATGTCGAGCGGATCACGCGGGCCGTCCGCGCCGAATTCAACCTGTGAGCAGATGATCGTAAGCAGATGATGAGCGACAAGCAGTTCCAGCCTCTCGATTCCGCCGCCGTGCCGCGCTTCGCCGGGCTGCCGACCTTCATGCGGCTGCCCGTGGCCTCGCCGGAGGAGGTGGACGTGGCCCTGGTCGGCGTCCCGTTCGACGGCGGCACGACGAACCGGCCCGGTCCCCGCCACGGCCCGCGCGAGGTCCGGAACCAGTCCAGCCTGGTCCGCCGGGTCCACCACGCGACCGGCATCTGCCCGTTCGACCTGGTGCGCGTCGGGGATTGCGGCGACGCGCCGGTCAACCCGCTCGACCTGATGGAGAGCATCGACCTGATCTCCGGCCACTTCGCCGGGGTGCGCCGGGCGGGCGCCGTCCCGCTGACCGTCGGCGGCGACCATTTGATCACGCTGCCGGTGCTGCGCGGCATCGTCGCCGACGGGCCGGTCGGGCTGATCCATTTCGACGCCCATTCCGACACCTACGACAGCTTCTTCGGCAACCGGTACAACCACGGCACGCCGTTCCGGCGCGCGGTGGAGGAAGGGCTGCTCGATCCGAAGCGCATGGTGCAGATCGGCCTGCGCGGGGCGATCTCGGACGCGGCCAACTACGACTTCGCCAAGGCCAACGGCATCCGCCTGATCTTCATCGAGGAGTTCGAGGAACGCGGCCCGAAGGAGGTCATGGCCGAGGCGCGGGCGATCGTCGGCGACCGGCCGATATACGTGTCGTTCGACATCGACATCCTCGATCCGTCCATAGCGCCCGGCACCGGCACCCCGGAGATCGGGGGCGTCACGTCGCGCGAGGCCCAGGCCATGATCCGGCTGCTGCGCGGGCTGGATATCGTCGGGGCCGACCTGGTCGAGGTCTCGCCGCCGTTCGACCCTTCGGGCGCCACGGCGCTGACCGCGGCGACCCTGATGTTCGAACTGCTCTGCGTGATGGCGGAGAGCATAAGCCTGAATTCTGCCCAATCCTGAAAACGGCGCCTAGTGATTAGGCACTGAAGCGAGTCCCGCCTGTCGGCCCCGGCACCGGAACAGGCCGGCAAGCGGGAATGCACCATGACTTTTGTTCAAGTAACTTGAATGGCATGCATGTTGCTGAAGAAGTCCTGAGCGCCGGTCCAGGCGTCATGCCGTATCCCGCACAGGAGAGTGCCGTGTCCCTTTCCCAGTTCGCCCGCCTGATCAAGACCGCGGCCGTGGTGGTCGCCGCCGCAGGCACCCTTGCTTCCCCGGCCTTCGCCGACCAGCTCGACGAAATCCGGAAGAAGCAGGAGATCGTCATCGGGACCGAGGCGCAGTTCCCGCCCTTCGAGTACCTGGAGGACGGCAAGATCGTCGGCTACGCCAGCGACCTCCTGCAACTGGTCGCGGCCGACCTGCCGGGCGTCAGGCTGAACCAGCTCGACGTGCCGTGGCCGGCGATCCTGCCGGGCCTCAGCGCCGGCAAGTTCGACTTCGTGGTGACCTCCGTCACCGTGACCAGGGAGCGGGCAGAGCAGTACGCCTTCACCGTGCCGATCGCCGAGGCCACGGTCGCCCTGGTCAAGCGCAAGGGCGACGGTTCCATCACCAAGCCGGAGGACATCGCCGGCAAGGTCGTGGGCTCCCAGACCGCGTCCGCCCAGCTCAAGGCATTGCAGGCCTTCGACGAGAAGCTGCGCGGCACCGGCTCGGGGGTGGACGGGATCACCGAGTATGTCAGCTTCGACGAGGCCTATGCCGACCTCGCGGCCGGCCGGATCGACGCCGTGTCGCAGGCGCTGTCCAACCTGGCTCCGCTGGTCAAGGCGCGCGGCGACATGTTCGAGATCGTCGGACCGACCATCGGCCCCAAGACCTACTATGCCTGGGCCGGCCGCAAGGACCCGGCCAGCGCCTCCCTGGTGAAGCTGTTCAGCGACGGCATCGCCAAGGCCAACACCTCGGGCAGGATGGCGGAGCTTCAGATGAAGTGGTTCGGCTTCACCATGGACGTGCCGGCCGACGCGGTGCCCGAGCCGACGATGTGACGAGGTGCTGCGTGTACCCGGGGAACCCCTGATGTTCGATCCCGCCATCATCGTCCCGTACCTGCCGACCCTGATCGAGGGCGCCGGAATCACGTTCGCGGTGTCGATCCTGGCGATCCTGCTCGGCATCCCCTGCGGGCTGGCCCTGTGCTTCCTTCGGCAGAGCCGGGGACGGGCGCCGGCGACGGCGGCCGCGGTCTATATCAGCTTCTTCCGGGGCACGCCGCTGCTGGTGCAGCTGCTGGTCTTCTTCTACATCCCCCCGGCCTACGGGATCGAGCTGCCGGCCTACCTGACGGCGGTCGCGGTGCTGACCATGAACACGACGGCGTTCCAGGCGGAGATCTTCCGCGGCGGTCTCCACGCGATCCCGCGCGGACAGGTCGAAGCGGCGCGGATGCTGGGCTTCACCCACGGCCAGGTCCGGCGCCGGGTGCTGGTGCCCCAGATGCTTCGGGTCACGCTGCCGGCCCTGACCAACGAGGCGATCGACATCCTGAAAAGCTCCTCGCTGGTGTCGGTCATCGCGGTGTCCGAGCTGCTGCGGCGCGGACGGCAGGTCGCGGCCGCCACGTACCACCCGCTGGAAGCCTACGCGGCCACGGCGCTGATGTATCTGCTGCTGGTCT
The DNA here is from genome assembly GCF_008843145.1 of Skermanella pratensis. Classification (GTDB taxonomy): domain Bacteria; phylum Pseudomonadota; class Alphaproteobacteria; order Azospirillales; family Azospirillaceae; genus Skermanella; species Skermanella pratensis. Next base: position 5,143,265 of record NZ_CP030265.1, read on the forward strand.
CCCTCATAGCCTATGCCGGGCGCCATGCCGGCCGGCGGCTCAGCCTGTCGCGGTGATGCCCATGCCCGACGAGTCCGTCACCCTGCGCTATGCCGGGCGCTTCCTCGACGGCTTCCTCACCACGGCGTGGATCTGCGGAGTCTCGATCTGCGCCGCCGTGGCACTGGGGCTGGCCCTGTTCCTGGTGCGGCGCCTGCCCTTCGCGCCGGCCCGCTGGTTCTACGACGGCTATGTCGGGCTGCTGCGGGGCACGCCGTTCCTGATCCAGATCTTCCTGCTGTATTACGGCGGCCCCGGCCTGGGCCTGCGGCTGTCCGCCACGACGACCGCGCTGATCGGGCTGAGCGTCTATGGCAGCGCCTATTTCGCGGAGATCTTCCGGGCCGGCTTCGAGGCCGTGCCGCGCGGCCAGGTCGAGGCCGCCCGGATGCTGGGGTTCGACCGGGGACAGATCCTGCGCAACGTGGAACTGCCGCAGATGGCGGCACTGATCATCCCGCCGTCGGTCAACCAGTGCATCATCCTGATCAAGGAATCCGCGGTCCTGTCCGTGATCACCGTGCCGGAACTGACCACCGTCGCCACCCGGGTCGTCTCCGAGACCTTCAGTTTCGCGGAACCCTACCTGCTGCTGGCGCTGCTCTACTGGCTGCTGGTCGAGACGACGGCCCGCGGCGGCCGGTGGCTGGAGCGCGCCACCGGCCGACACCTGACAACCACCAAGGGCCTGCCCCCATGACCAAGACCCAGGGCGCCGCCGTGCTCAGCCTGCGCGGCGTGCGCAAGAGCTTCGGCGACCATACCGTGATCGACGGGATCGACCTGGACGTCCACCGTTCCGAGGTGATCTGCATCATCGGCCCGTCCGGATCGGGCAAGAGCACGCTGCTCCGCTGCATGAACTTCCTGGAGGAGTACGACGGCGGCGAGGTCGTCATCAACGGGCGGCTGCTGGGCTATTCGCGGGACGCCGGGGGGAAGCGGGTGCGCGACCGCGACGTGGTCGTGGACGAGACCCGGCGCGGCGTCGGCATGGTGTTCCAGCACTTCAACCTGTGGCCCCACATGACGGCTCTGGGGAACGTCACCGCCGCGCTGCGCCTGGTCAAGCAGATGCCGAAGCCCGCGGCCGACGCGCTGGGGGCGGAGGTGATGGCCAAGGTCGGCCTGTCCGACAAGGCCGGGCAGTATCCGGCCCGCCTGTCCGGCGGGCAGCAGCAGCGCGTCGCCATCGCCCGCGCGCTGGCGATGCAGCCTTCCATCATGCTGTTCGACGAGCCGACCTCGGCGCTCGACCCGGAGCTGGTCGGCGAGGTGCTCCAGGTGATGCGCGGCCTCGCGGCGGAGGGCATGACCATGGTGGTCGTGACCCACGAGATGGGCTTCGCCGCCGAAGTGGCCGACCGGGTCGTGTTCATGGACGCCGGCCGTATCGTCGAGCAGGGGCCGCCCCGGTCGCTGTTCGGAGCTCCCTCCCACCCCCGGCTGCGCCAGTTCCTGGAGACCTGGAGACAGCGCAACGCGGGATTCACCACGCTCATGCCGGATGCCGCCCGACATCCACATCAGGAAGGAAACCAGATCCATGTCCGCTGAACAGCTCGTGACCATTCCCGCCCGCAAGGGCAAGGCCGCCTTCGTCGCCAAGGGGCAGCTGGTCAAGGTCGTCAACACCCATGGCGAGCAGGTCGTCGATACCTGGGCGTTCCGGCGCGACGACATGTCGGAGTTCATGTCGAACGAGCATACCCGCGCCCATATGCTGAAGATCATCCCCAAGGCCGGCGACGCGCTGCTGACCAACCGGCGGCGCCCGATCCTGACGCTGGTGGAGGATACCTCCGGCGGCATCCACGACATGCTGATCGCCGCCTGCGACCGCTACCGTTACGAGATGCTGGGCTGCGAGGGCCACCACGACAACTGCACGGACAACCTCGCGTCGGGCCTGGCCGAGCTGGGCCTGACCCCGCCGGAGACTCCGAGCCCGCTGAACCTGTTCATGAACATTCCCGTGGGCCCCGACAACACCCTGTCGTTCGAGGCGCCGCCGGCTCCGGTGATGGGCGGTTACGTGGTGCTGCGCGCCGAGATGGACCTGGTGATCGCGTTCTCGGCCTGCCCGCAGGACATCCTGCCGATCAACGGCACCGCCTGCTCGCCGACCGACGCGCATTTCGCCGTGTACGACGCCTGAGGGCACGGGCTCCCGTGCCGAAATCTTTCAACCTTCCGGGCGGAGACGGTATAGAGAGGACGCTGCTTCCGCTGCCGAAGGCGACACGATCTTGACCGCTGCGAAACATGATCCCGGAACCGGCATGACGGCGACGGAGGTTCCGGCTCCCGACATCCGGATCGGGGTCAAGCTGCGCCATGCCCGTCTCGTCAGGGGCTTGCGCATGAGCGACGTGGCGCGGCGGGTCGGCTGCTCGGAAAGCCTGATCTCCAAGCTGGAGCATGACAAGGCGAAGCCGTCCTTCGTCATGCTCCACAAGCTGGTGGCGGCACTGGAGACCAACGTCGCCTATCTCTTCGCCGATACCGGCGAAAGCGCCGGCCCGGTGGCGCGGGCCGGCGAGCGCCCGGTCATCACCACCGACCCGCTCCGAAACGCCCCCGGCATCCGCCTGGAACGGCTGATCCCCTATGCGGAAGGCCATCTGCTCCAGGCGAACGTCCACATCATCGATCCGGGCAGCGGCAGCGACGGCGAGATCGAGCACGACGGCGAGGAGGTCGGGTATGTCCTGGAAGGCGCGCTGGAGCTGACCGTCGACGGTCAGCTCCACAGTCTGTCGGCGGGCGACTCATTCGTCTTCCGCTCCGACCTGAAGCACGGCTACCGCAACCCGGGGGATACCACCACCCGGGTGCTCTGGGTCAACACGCCGCCGACCTTCTGACCGCGCGGCGGCTCGGCGATCCCGGCGGGCGGTCAGACGCTGAAGCTTTCGCCGCAGCCGCAGCGGGCCTTCTCGTTGGGGTTCTTAAAGACGAAGCCGGACTGGATCTTGTCGTCCACGTAGTCCATCTCGGTGCCGATCAGGAACATGGTGGCGGCCGGATCGATCAGGATCTTGACGCCCTTGTCCTCGACGACCTCCTCGAACTTCTTGATCTCATCGGCGTATTCGACGGTGTAGCTGAGGCCGGAGCAGCCGCGCGACTTGACGCCGACGCGCAGCCCCAGGGCCGGCTTGTCCGACTTCGCCATGATCTGCTTGACCCGCTCGGCGGCGGCGTCGGTGATCGTCATTGCCTTGGGAAATGCCATTTCGTCCTACTCCGACTTCTGCATGTTCTGTCCAACGCCGAACCGCGGCATCAGAACATATCCAGGGCGACCCTGGCCTCTTCCGACATCATGCCGGGATGCCAGGACGGTTCCCATACAAGTTCGACGCGGCATGATTTCACGGCGTCGAGGTTCTCGATGACCTGCTGCACCTGCATCGGCATCTCGCCCGCGACCGGGCAGGACGGCGCCGTCAGGGTCATGTCGACCTCGACGTTCTTCTCGCTGTCCACGTTGACCCGGTAGACCAGACCCAGTTCCCAGATGTTCACCGGGATCTCCGGGTCGTAGACGGTCTTGATCGCCTCGATCACTTGGTCCATCAGGGTCTCGTTGTCCACTACGCCGGTCTGCTCCAGCACTTGGCCGCTCACATCGTCTGGCATTCCATCGCCTCCTCGAACCTGCCGCCCGTTCATTCAGTAGAAGCCCTGGCGGAAGCCCTGGCTCCGCCCGCCAGGGCCGCGTCCAGGGTGTGCCACGCCAGGGTGGCGCACTTGACCCGCATCGGGAACTGGCGGACCCCCGCCAGGACCTGGAGCCTGTCCAGGGCCTCCTCGTCCACATCGCCGCCATGGACATGCTCGTGGTCGTCCTTGGTGCACATCTCGTGGAAGCGCTCGAACAGGGCCTTCACCTCCGCCTCGGTCCGGCCGGCGACCAGTTCCGTCATCATCGAGGCCGAGGCGGTGGAAATGGCGCAGCCCCGCCCCTCGAAGGCCGCGTCCTCGACGATGCCGTCGGGGCTCACCTTCAGGTAGACGGTGACCTTGTCGCCGCACATCGGGTTGTCGCCGCGCGCCTCCCGGTTGGAATCCTCCGGATGGCGGAAGTTCCGGGGGTTCTTGCCGTGGTCCAGGATGACTTCCTGGTACAGGTCCCGCAGGTCGTCCATCATCAGCCCCGTCATCAGCCGAAAATCTCCCGAACCCGGCGAAGCGACGCCGCCAGCGCGTCCACCTCGTCGAAGGTGTTGTAGAGCGCGAAGGAGGCCCGCGCCGTCGCCGGCACATTGTAGAAATCCATCAGCGGCTGGGCGCAATGATGTCCCGCCCGGACCGCGACGCCGGCCCGGTCGACGATCGTTCCGATGTCGTGCGGATGGGCGTCGCCCAGCGTGAAGGACAGGATGCTCGCCTTGTCCGGCGAGGTCCCGTAGATCCGCAGCCCCGGGATCTCCGACAGCTGCGCGGTCGCATAGGCCAGCAGGTCGCGCTCGTGCGCCGCGATCCTGTCCAGCCCCAGATCCATCAGGTACTCCAGCGCCGCCCCCAACCCGATCACCTCGACGATAGCCGGCGTTCCGGCCTCGAAACGATGCGGGATGCCCTTGAAGGTCGTCTCCTCGAAGGTGACGCGGGCGATCATGTCGCCGCCGCCCTGGTAGGGCGGCATGCCTTCCAGGATCTCCGCCTTGCCGTAGAGCACGCCGATCCCGGTCGGCCCATAAAGCTTGTGGCCGGAGAAGACGTAGAAGTCGGCGTCCAGGTCCTGCACGTCCACGCCCAGGTGGGTGACGCCCTGGCAGCCGTCGATCAGCACCGGGATGCCCTTGCCGTGGGCGATCCGGACGATGTCCTTGACCGGGTTGATGGTGCCGAGCGCGTTGGACATGTGGCTGATCGCGACCAGCTTCGTCTTCGGCCCCAGCAGCTTCTCGTACTCGTCCATCATCAGGGTGCCGGCCTCGTCGATCGGCACGATCTTCAGGACGATGCCCCTCTCGGTCCGGAGCATCTGCCACGGCACGATATTGGCATGATGTTCCATGTGCGAAATGACGATCTCGTCGCCTTCCCGCAGGTTGGTCCGCCCCCAGCTCGACGCCACCAGGTTGATCGCCTCGGTGGCGCTGCGGGTGAAGACGATCTCGCGGTCCTCGCGAGCATTGATGAAGCGCTGCACGGTCTTGCGGGCCGCCTCGAACCGGGTGGTCGCGGTGGCGCTCAGCCAGTGGACGCCCCGGTGGACGTTGGAGTATTCCTCCGTCATGCAGGAAACCATGGCGTCGATCACCCGGCGCGGTTTCTGGGCGCTGGCCGCACTGTCCAGATAGACCAGCGGCTTGTCATAGATGGTGCGCGACAGGATGGGGAAGTCCTTGCGGACCTCCTCCACGTCATATCCCGTCGCCGTTCCGCTATCGAAACCCTGCCGCACCTTGGTGATCTCGTTCATGTCTTTTCCTGATCCAAAACCCTGCCCGGTCTCCGTCCCGCGATGCCCATCTCAGGCGCGCTGGGACTTCAGCCAGCCGGTGACCATGCCCTGGAAAGCCTCGCGCACCGTGTCGATCCGGACCTCCTCGATCGCGTCCGCCAGGAAGGCGGAGATCAGCAGGTTCCGGGCGCTCTCCAGGTCGATGCCGCGGGAGCGCAGATAGAAAAGCTGATCGTCGTCGAGTTCGCCGGCGGTGGCGCCGTGGCTGCACTTCACGTCGTCGGCGTAGATCTCCAGTTCGGGCTTGCTGTCGATCTCGGCCGTGTCGGACAGCAGCAGCGCCCGGTTCAGCTGGTAGCCGTCGGTCTTCTGCGCGTCCGGGCGCACGATGATCTTGCCTTGGAACACCGCCTTGGCACTGCCGTCGATGACGCCCTTATAGACTTCGCGGCTGGTGCAATGGGGCCGGGCATGGTCGATCACCGTGGTGGTATCGCAGTGCTGCTGACCGTTCACCATGTAGGAACCGGACAGCCGGCATTCGACACCCGTGCCGTTCAACACAGGCTTGATTTCATTGCGGGACAGCCGGCCGCCCATGGTCAGCACGAAGTTGTCGTAGCTGGCGTCCTTGGCGAGATCGGCGGTGACCGTCGCCATGTGGAAGGCCTGGGCGCTCTCCCGCTGCACCTTGTAGTGATGCAGCCTGGCCCCCTCGCCGGCCACGATCTCGGTCACGTGGTTGGCGAAATAGACGCCATCCCCCTGTCCCACATGGTGCTCGACCAGCGTCGCCTCGGCGTTGGCCTCGGCCACCACCAGGATGCGCGGATGGTGCATGGTCGGCTTGCCGGCTCCCGCACCGCCGCCGCTGCCGACGAACACGACCTCGATCGGGTCCGGCACCGCCACGTCCTTGGGCAGATGGACCACCAGCCCGTCGGCCAGGAACGCGGTGTTCAGCGCCTGGAAAGGGTTCGAGTCGGTCACGCCGACATGGCCCAGGTAGCGCTCCAGCAAGGCGGCATGCCCGGTCAGCGCCTGCCCCAGCGAGGTCACGACGGCACCCTCCGGCAGTGCGCCGACGGAGGACAGGTCGGCCCGGAACGCGCCGTCGACGAACACCAGGCGGTGCGACGCCTGCCCGGCCGGCATCACGGTCGGCAGCACGTCGATCGAAACCGCGCCGCCCGCGGCGGGAGCCGGTTCGAACGCGACCTTCTCCAGCGGGCGCAGGCTGGTGTAGCGCCACGCCTCGACCCGGGCGGTCGGGAAGCCCTGCCGGCTGAACCGGGCGAGGCCGGTCTCGCGCAGGGCGGCCAGCCACGGCAGCTCGCCGCCGGGAAGGGCGGCCGCCACCCGGCCGTGGTGGTCCAGGTAGGGCTGGATCGTGTTGGTATCGGTGGTCATGGAATTCTTCGCCATCAGGCGGCCTCGTCCACGCCGAATTCGGCGTAGCCCTTCTCTTCCAGCTCCAGCGCCAGGCTCTTGTCGCCGGTGCGCATGATGCGGCCGTTGGCCAGCACGTGGACCTTGTCCGGAACGATGTAGTCCAGCAGGCGCTGGTAGTGGGTGATCACCAGGATGCCGCGCTCCGGGCCGCGAAGCGCGTTGACGCCGTCGGCGACGATGCGCAGCGCGTCGATGTCGAGCCCGCTGTCGGTCTCGTCCAGCACGCAGAGCGCCGGGTCCAGCACGGCCATCTGAAGCACCTCGTTGCGCTTCTTCTCGCCGCCGGAGAAGCCTACGTTGACCGCGCGCTTCAGCATCTCGTCGGTCATGCCGAGCTGCTTGGTCTTGGCCCTGATCAGCTTCAGGAACTCCATGGCGTCGAGCTCCTTCTCCCCGCGCGCCTTGCGGATCGAGTTGAGCGCCGACTTCAGGAAGGTCGTGTTGGACACGCCGGGGATCTCGACCGGGTACTGGAACGCCAGGAACACGCCCGAGGCGGCGCGCTCGTCCGGCTCCATCTCCAGCAGGTCCTGTCCCTTGTACGTCACGCTGCCCTCGGTGACCTCATAGCCGTCGCGGCCCGCCAGCGCATAGCCCAGCGTGCTCTTGCCGGCGCCGTTCGGTCCCATGATGGCATGCACCTCGCCGGCGCCGATGGTCAGGTCCAGGCCCTTCAGGATCGGCTTGTCGGCGACATTGACGTGGAGATTCTTGATTTCGAGCATCGTTGCGGTTCCGTATCGAATTGGATGGGTGGCGGCGCCGTCAGGCGCGCTCGGGGAAGGCGGTATTATCGGGCAGCCAGTCCGGGTCGAGGATCTGGTCGAGCGTGTAGGGGCATTCCACCGGCAGGACGGCCGGGTCCAAGCCGTCGTGACGCTGGAGGCTCTTCGCCGCCAGCCGGCGGGCGGTACGATAGATGCCGTCCAGATCGATGCGCCGGACCAGCGACTTGCTCCGGGCGATCCGTCGTTCCGTGAGCGCGCGGTGGGTATCGACGCTGTCTTCCCACCCGTCGCGCGGGTTCCGGGCCGGCGAATGCTCCAGCTTCAGCAGGTGTTCGACCACCCGCACGAGATGGCTTTCCACCGCCGCCAGGTCGCTGCCGCCCAAGTCTTCGATCTCCTCGATCAGATGGTCCAGATCGAGGCCGTCCCAGCGGCGGGAGCGGAGCATTTCGGCCTGCTCGCGCGTCCACGCCACATAGTCCGTCTCATACTTGGTTTCGGGCTTGGATGCGGGCTGCCCTGTCATGGCCGGTTACCCCACGCTGCCTTCCAGGCTGATACCGACCAGCTTCTGCGCCTCGACCGCGAACTCCATCGGGAGCTCCTTCAGGACCTCCTTGCAGAAGCCGTTGACGATCAGCGACACGGCATCCTCGGAGGACAGGCCGCGCTGCTGGCAGTAGAACATCTGGTCCTCGCTGATCTTCGCCGTGGTCGCCTCGTGCTCGACGCGGGCGCTGCGGTTCCGGCTCTCGATGTACGGGACCGTATGGGCGCCGCACTTGTCGCCGATCAGCAGGCTGTCGCACTGGGTGAAGTTCCGCGCGCCTTCCGCCTTGGGCAGGATCTTGACCAGGCCGCGATAGGTGTTCTGGGCCCGGCCGGCCGAGATGCCCTTCGACACGATGGTGGACTTCGTGTTCTTGCCGATATGGATCATCTTGGTGCCGGTATCGGCCTGCTGGCGGTTGTTCGTGATCGCGACCGAATAGAACTCGCCGACCGAATTGTCGCCCTGCAGGATGCAGCTCGGATATTTCCAGGTGATCGCCGAACCGGTCTCGACCTGCGTCCACGAGATCTTCGAGTTCCTGCCGCGGCAGGCGCCGCGCTTGGTCACGAAGTTGTAGATGCCGCCCTTGCCGTTCTCGTCGCCCGGATACCAGTTCTGCACGGTCGAGTACTTGATCTGCGCGTCGTCGTGGGTGATCAGCTCGACCACGGCGGCATGGAGCTGGTTCTCGTCGCGCTGGGGCGCCGTGCAGCCTTCCAGATAGCTGACGTAGCTGCCTTCGTCGGCGATGATCAGCGTCCGCTCGAACTGGCCGGTGTTCTTGGCGTTGATCCGGAAATATGTGGACAGTTCCATCGGGCAGCGGACGCCCTTGGGGATGTAGACGAACGACCCGTCGGTGAAGACGGCCGAATTCAACGTCGCGAAGAAGTTGTCCGAGTACGGCACAACCGAACCCATGTACTTCTTCACCAGCTCGGGGTGGTTCTGCACCGCCTCCGAGATCGGGCAGAAGATGATGCCCTTCTCTTCCAGCTTCTTCTTGAAGGTGGTCGCCACCGAAACGCTGTCGAACACGGCGTCGACCGCGATGGACGGGCTGTCCCCGGCGCCCTCGACGCCGGCCAGGATCGCCTGCTCCTTAAGCGGGATGCCCAGCTTCTCGTAGGTCCGCAGCAGTTCGGGATCGACCTCGTCCAGGCTCTTGGGCTGGACCGCCACCTTGGGCGCCGAATAATAGTAGGCGTCCTGGTAGTCGATCGCCGGATAGCCCAGCTTCGCCCAGTTCGGCTCTTCCATGGTCAGCCAGTGGCGATAGGCCTTCAGGCGCCATTCCAGCAGCCATTCCGGCTCGTTCTTGCGCGCCGAGATGAACCGGACGATGTCCTCGCTCAAGCCTTTGGGAGCGGTCTCCGACTCGATGTCGGTGAAGAAGCCGTACTTGTACTTCTGTTCCGTAACGGCCCGGACCTGTTCGACAGTCTCAAGCGTCGCAGCCATGCTTCTCTCCTATTTCCCTCATAGTCCGTCCGGTCCGACGGTTATTCATCGTCATGTCGGGCCCCACCTCGGGGAGCGGCAGGAATGTCGGCACTGCCGTCATGTCCGCCAGCGAAACCTCTTCCAGCGCGCGGCGCACCGCGCGGTTGACCTTGTCCCAGTTGCCCCGCATGGGGCACAGGCTCTCGACGTCGCAATGCCCCTCGGCGCCGTCGACGCAGGCGGTCAGGGCGATCGGCCCGTCTACCGCGGTGATGATCTCGGCGATCGAGATACCCTCGGCCGCGCGGGTCAGCCGGTAGCCGCCGGCGGCCCCGCGATGGGACTCCATCAGGCCGGCGGGGGCCAGCAACTTCATGAGCTTGGCGACGGTGGGAGCCGGTACGCCTGTACGCTCGGCAAGCTGCGGGACGGTCTGGACGCAGGCGCCGTCGCGCGCCATCCGCGCCATCACGACCACCGCGTAATCCGTCATCTTGCTGAGCTTGATCATATCAGCGCCCCAATCCGTACCAATCTGGTACTGATTAAGTGAGGAGCGCGGGGTGAAAGTCAAGGTGGAAGGTGGCCTTATCATAGGCCTTTCAGCAGGTTCGCGAAAGACCCAGCGCATTTGTGGGGCTTTCGGGGCACAGGGGCAGACTGCGGCATTCTGCCGCTGGTATGATCTTCATGCCGCGCGCTTTCCCGAAGGAGAGCACTTGACTGAACTACAAACGATCCAGATCCGCGCTTTGCGCCCGTGGCATAAAGCACATCATTCGATCACTGAAAAGCCTTGAGCCGATAATTTCATTGCAATTGTCAATAAATCCGCCGTACACGCGTTCACTGACGCGGAGACTGAAACATGAAGTTCGAGACATTCAAGGCTGGCCATTGGCAACCCCGCTATCAATATAAGAGCTTCGAACCAGTCCTTGTAAATCACGAATGGACTTGGGAAGATCCCGTTATAAACACGTTGCTGGAAGCAGCCAATCGGGCGTTGGGCGAGCTGAACGCGTTCTCTCTTATCATTCCCGATATAGATTTATTTATTCAGATGCATGTGGTCAAAGAGGCTCAGACATCAAGCCGAATTGAGGGAACACAGACGGGGATCGATGAAGCTTTGATGACGGAGGAACAGGTTCTTCCGGAAAAGCGGGACGACTGGCGTGAGGTACACAACTACATCGCCGCCGTTAATACGGCAATTGCGGAACTTGATGACCTTCCACTTTCAAATCGACTGTTAAAGCAGACTCATACGACTCTCATGCAGGGCGTTCGCGGTGAGCATAAGCAGCCTGGAGAGTTTCGCATCAGCCAGAACTGGATTGGAGGATCCGGAGTCAGCGATGCTGTGTTCATTCCTCCACATCCTCAAGAAGTGAATGAAATGATGAGCGATTTGGAAAAATTCTGGCACAATGACGCCATCACAGTCCCTCATCTGGTTCGAATTGCAATCAGTCATTATCAATTCGAAACCATCCACCCTTTTCTCGACGGCAATGGCCGCATTGGTCGTTTGCTAATTCCATTGTATCTTGTTGGCCATGGACTGCTGGCAAAGCCATCGCTTTACCTGTCTGACTTTTTTGAACGCAACCGTGCCAGCTACTACGACGCCCTAATGCGTGTTAGAGTGTCGAATGATATCATCCATTGGGTACGCTTTTTCCTCAGAGGAGTGGCCGAAACCGCTACCAAGGGTCGCGACGTATTCCGACAGATACTTGAACTGCGCACGGAAACAGAGCAGTCCATCCTGGGGCTTGGCAAACGTACCCCGAACGCACGGCAGGCATTGAACCTCCTGTATCGCAAACCGATCATCTCTGCGTCCGATATAGAACGAAGCCTTGAGGTCAGCACGCCGACGGCCAACGTCCTGATCCGCGATCTCATACGATTGGGCATTCTTGTCGAGGTGAGCGGGCAGCAAAGGTGGCGGATCTACGCCTTCCATCGTTACCTTAGCCTTTTCGTAAGTTAAGGGAAACCCATTTCCCTTAACTTACGAAAAGGCTAAGGTAAGGGAGAGGCCTGTAGATCACGCGAGGCGGCAGGGATACCGCCATGGTGGCATCGGTTCCCATATCCAATGGGTTACGGCCCTCGCCCGCGAGGACAAGGGCCGTAACCGCCGATTTCCATTCAGGACTCAGAGCGTCAGCTCCGCGATCTGCACCGCGTTCAGCGCCGCGCCCTTGAGCAGCTGGTCGCCGCAGAGGAAGAAGTCCAGGCCGTTTTCGCCGAACACCGGGTTGGCGCGGATGCGGCCGACCTCCACGTCGAACTCGCCGGTCGCGGTCAGCGGCATCGGATAGACGCCGTTGGCCGGATCGTCGACCAGCTTGACGCCGGCGGCCTCGGCCAGCACCGCGCGGGCGGCGTCGGCGGTCACCGGGCGCAGGGTCTCGATGGTGACGCTCTCGGAATGGGCGCGATACGTGGGGATGCGCACCGCCGTGCAGCTCGCCAGCAGGTCGGGGATGCCCAGGATCTTCCGGCTCTCCCACGTCACCTTCATTTCCTCCTTGGTATAGCCGTTGTCCTGGAAGGCGTCGATCTGGGGGATGACGTTGAACGGGATCGGATGGCGGAAGAAGCTGTTGGTGACCGGACGCCCGGACAGCTGGTTGCGGGTCTGCTCCTCCAGCTCGGCCATGCCCTCCGCCCCGGCGCCGCTGGTCGCCTGGTAGGTGGAGACGATCACCCGCTTCAGGCCGAACGCCTGGTGCAGCGGACCCAGCGCCAGCACCAGGATGGCCGTGGTGCAGTTGGGGTTGGCGATCAGCCGGCTGGTGCCGAGCGCCCCGGCGTTGATCTCCGGCACGATCAGCGGGATCTCGGGGTCGTAGCGGAAGGCCGAGGAGTTGTCGATCACGACGGCGCCGGCCGATGCCAGCGTCGGCGCGTGCTCCTTGGCGAAGTCGCCGGATACCGCCATCAGGACAATGTCGTAACCCTTGACCACGTCCGGGTTGAAGGCGGCCAGCGTCTTCACGCCGAACGGGGTTTCCATCGTGCGGCCGGCGCTGCGCTCCGAGGCGAACAGGCCGAGCTCGGCCACCGGGAAGGCCCGGCGGTGAAGCACGCTGACCATTTCGCGGCCGACGGCGCCGGTGGCGCCGACGATGGCGACGCGGCGGGGGGAGGAATTCGAAGAGGGGCTCATGTGATCAAGTTCCGTCCTGTTGCATGCCCGTACTGAGCGCAGGACGAAACCCCGATACGACGAGGCCCCGTCCGTGTCCGGCGGGGCCTTCGTGGTGGATGAAGCGTCTCTAACCGATCAACGCATACCACCGACCGACGGCCCGCCGCAGCGGGTCGTTTTGGGGGTGGTAGTCTTGATGGCGCGCGAACGGTTCATGGCCGGTCTGTTACCAAGGCTCCCGCAATTTGTAAAGCGTCCCTTTCGACTCACCCCAGCGGGTATTCCCTCAACGGGTCGTAGACCGGTCCGCCGTTACCCGGCCGGCTCTCGAACAGGGTGAAGTGCTCCACCCGGATCGGTCCGGCGCGGAACAGGCCGCGATCCTGGATGAACCGCCCGACCCGCTCCTGCGGCGCGTCGCGCAGGCGGGCCAGGGTCACGTGCGGGCTGAAGCGCCGCTCCTCGCGCGGCAGCCCGGCGCGGACCAGTGCCGATTCCACCTTCTGGTTCAGGTGGACAAGGGCGTCGTTGCGCTCCACCCCGGCCCACAGGACGCGCGACCGGCTGCCGCTGCCGAACTGCCCGACCCCGTCCAGGACGAGGTCGAAGGCCGGGGCCGAGACGCTGCCCAGCGCCGCGTCGATGTCGGGCAGCAGGCCGTTCTCCACCTCGCCGACGAAACGCACCGTCAGGTGCAGGTTCTCCGGCTCGGTCCAGCGGGCGCCGGGCACGCCGCCACCCAGGCCGACCAGACGCTCGCGGACGGCTTCGGGCAGTTCAAGGGCGACGAACAGACGGATCATGGCAACGTGTCGTAAGTGTCAGGCGCAGGATCGGGATCAGGGACAGGGATTCGGGAACCGGGCGTTGACCTCCTCGATCTCCTTCAACACCGCGTCGGTCAAGGTGATCCCGATCGAATCGATGTTCGTCTTAAGGTGCTCCATCGACGTGGCGCCGATGATGTTCGACGTCACGAAAGGCTGCCGGGTGACGAAGGCCAGCGCCATCTGCGCCGGGTCCAGCCCATGGCGCTTCGCCACGTCCTGATAGGCCCGCACCGCCGCGTCGGCGTTCACCGTGTCGTAGCGCGACTTGCGGTGGTCCAGCGCGCGGCGGGTCCCCGGCGGGATCCGGCCGTCCAGGTACTTGCCGGTCAGCGTCGCCGCCGCCAGCGGCGAATAGGCCAGCAGCCCGCACCGCTCGCGGATCGAGACCTCGGCCAAGCCGTCCTCGTAGGTCCGGTTCAGCAGGTTGTAAGCGTTCTGGACGCTGACCACCCGGGGCAGTCCCAGCTCGTCGGCCAGCCGCAGGAACGCCATGGTGCCCCAGGGCGTCTCGTTGGACAGGCCGACATGGCGGATCTTGCCCGAGCGGACCAGCTCGTCCAGCGCCCGCAGGGTCTCCTCGATCGGGGTAGCACCCTCGTCGTCGCCGTCCTTCCAGCCACGGGCGCCGAAGCGGGCGGTGGTCCGGTCGGGCCAGTGGAGCTGGTACAGGTCGATATAGTCGGTGCGCAGCCGGGTCAGGCTGTCCTCGACCGCGCGCACCAGGTTTTCCCGGTCCAGCCGGGCCTTGCCCCCGCGGACCCAGCCGAAGCCGCCGGGCGCGCGGCCGATCGCCTTGCTCGCCAGCACGACCTTGTCGCGCCCGCCCCGGCTGGCGAACCATGAGCCGATGATCCGCTCGGTCGAGCCGTGGCTCTCCTCGATCGGCGGGATCGCGTACATTTCCGCCGTGTCCCAGAAATTGACGCCGCGCTCCAGCGCGTAGTCCATCTGTGCATGGCCCTCGGCCTCGGTGTTCTGGCGGCCCCAGGTCATCGTGCCCAGGCAGATCGCGCTGACCTGCACGTCGGTGCGGCCCAAAGGACGGTATTCCATGTGGATCCTTGATTGACAGGCTTGAAGGTTCGCGGCCCCCGGCGGGGCTTCTTCAGAGGAAGAGCGTGAGTACGCCGGTATAGCCGTAGAGCCTGTTGTGGGAAATCTCCCCGTTGGCGAAAAACCCCACCAGCGGAAAATCGCCCAGCTGGTCCCGGATCGCCTTCAGCTCCTCGCTGTCGTCGCCGAACAGCGCCGGCCCGCGCGCCAGGCACGACACGTAGATGCCGCCGCGCGGCGGTCCCTTCAGCCGCTTCTTCAGCATCGCCAGCATGCGCTCCAGGTCGGCCTCGGCGCTCGCCCGGTCGCGCCGCGCGAACATGATGCTGCGGCCCGGCTCGACCATGTCGCCGATCGCGATCAACCCGTGGTTCGGGTCGATGCCGACCAGGTTGCGCACGAGGTAGTCGCCGGTGTCGGACCCGGTGATCGGCAGCGCCGCGAAGATGTAGCCGGCGACCCGGCGAAGGTCGCGCGCCAGCAGCTCGCCGATGTCCTCCTTGAAGACCTCCAGCGCGGGCCGGCCGTCGATTTCGACGATGATGTTGTTCTGGGCCCGTGTGATCTTGTGGATCGGCCCGATCGGCGTGCAGCCCTGGGTCAGGCCGGTCGCGACCGGCACCTCGCCGGAAAACAGGACGCCGGACACGCCGCCCTCGACCACCGGCGCCGTGCCGGGCCGGCCGCCGAACTGGCCGTAGTTGGTCCGCGACGAGGTCAGCCCGCCGACCAGGAATCCTCCCAGCGCGTCGGACAGCTCGGGGATGATCTCGTGGGTCTGCGGGTTGCGCGGATCGCCGTGGACAAGTCCCAGGACCGGGGCGTGGGTCTTCAGCCATTCCGCCGTCTCGGGCTCGAACCCCTCGATGCTCTCGGTGATCGGCGCCGGCAGGTGGAAGCTGCCAGGCGGAAGCTGGGCGGTCATCACCGCGATGGCCGGGCGGTCGAACAGTTCCTCGCCCGTGGCGCAGACCCCGATGCCGACCGTGCCGACCCAGTCCTTGATGCCCGTGACTCCCCGCATCAGCGTCACGATGCTGACCGCGTCGGCCGCCAGCGCGTCCGAGATGTACAGGAACCCCAGATTGCAGCCTTCGACCGGTCCCAGCTTGCCCAGGCAAGCCTTGACCGTCGTGCGCCAGTCCTCGCCCGTCGCGGAGGCTGCGGCGAAGCGGGCCCCCGTGGGGGCGTCCATCCCGCTCATCCCCTGATGTCCGGCTTCGGGGCGTCCGGACGGGGAAGATCGTCGAGCAGCCCGGTCAGATGCGGCAGGATGCCGTCCACCATGATCGCCACGCCCTGGGCATTGGGATGCATGCCATCCTCCTGATTCAGCTTCCGGTCGAGCGCCACCCCTTCCAGAAAGAAGGGGTAGAGAGGGACATCGTATTTCGCCGCGAGCTCGGGGTAAATCGCATTGAAGCGCTCGCCGTAGTCGCGACCCAGGTTGGGCGGCGCGTACATGCCGGCGAGCAGGGTCGGAACGTCGCGCTCCTTCAGGGTTGCCAGTATGGCGTCCAGGTTCTCGCGGGTAGAGGCCGGATCGACGCCGCGCAGCCCGTCGTTGGCGCCCAGCGCAACCACGACGGCCCGGGGCTGGTCGGCCAAGGCCCATTCCAGCCGCGCCCGCCCGCCGGCCGTCGTGTCGCCCGACACGCCGGCGTTGATGACGTCAGCCTGATAACCCTTGTCGCGCAGCGCCCGCTGGAGCCGCGCGGTGAAACCGTCCTGCTCGGGCAACCCATAGCCGGCGGTCAGGCTGTCGCCCAGCGCCAGGATCCTGACCGGCTCCGCGGCGCGCGCGGGCTGCCCGGCCGGTACGGCGGCCAGGGCCACCAGCGCCACCAGCGCGAGCGCCGCCGCGGCGGCGGTCTTCGCACCTGCGTTGAAAAGCCGGTGGCGCGTGCCATATCCGCTTGAGCTGTCACGAATGTCTGGAAGACCCATGGCGAAGTCCGATGCTGCTTCTCGGGATGACCTGATCGTCGAGCTGGCCGACGTCCACCTAAAGCTGGACAGTGCCGCCGGTCCCGTCAACATCCTGCGTGGCATAGACCTTACCGTGAGGCGCGGCGAGACGGTCAGCGTCGTCGGTCCTTCGGGGTCCGGCAAGTCGACCATGATGATGATCATGGCAGGGCTGGAACGGCCGACCAGCGGCCTGGTCCGGGTCGCCGGATCGGACTTGGGAACCCTCAACGAGGACAGGCTGGCCCGCTTCCGGCGCGACCATGTCGGCATCGTGTTCCAGGCGTTCCACCTGATACCGACCATGACCGCACTGGAGAACGTCGCGATCCCTCTGGAGTTCGCCGGGCTGTCCGACGCCTTCGACCGCGCCCGCGCCGGGCTGGAGGCGGTCGGGCTGAAGCACCGGGTCACCCATTATCCCGGGCAGCTCTCGGGCGGCGAGCAGCAGCGCGTGGCTCTGGCCCGCGCCTTCGCCGCCGAGCCGTCGCTGCTTCTGGCCGACGAGCCGACCGGCAACCTGGACGGCGAGACCGGCGCCCAGGTCATCAGGCTGATGTTCGATCTTGCCGCCAACCGGGGTGCCACCCTGGTGCTGATCACCCACGAC
This sequence comes from Skermanella pratensis, assembly GCF_008843145.1. GTDB lineage: Bacteria > Pseudomonadota > Alphaproteobacteria > Azospirillales > Azospirillaceae > Skermanella > Skermanella pratensis. The sequence goes on from NZ_CP030265.1 coordinate 5,160,529, forward strand.
ACCAGCCTCGCCGCCCGCTGCGACCGGGCGGTCCGGGTCGCCGACGGCAGGATCGAGAGCGCCGGCGACGCCAGGGCCGACCTCCGCCCCGTCCGCGCCTCGGGCATCTGACCCCGGATACCTGTGATGAACGGCTTTTCCCTGTCCACCCTGTCCGTCGCCTGGACCATCGCGCGGCGGGAGCTGCGCGGCGGGCTCAAGGGCTTCCGGATCTTCCTCGCCTGCCTGACCCTGGGCGTCGCGGCCATCGCGACGGTCCAGTCGCTGTCCGGCGGCATCATCGAGGGTCTGCGCGCCGACGGCAGGGCGATCCTCGGCGGCGACGTGGCGCTGCGCGTGCTCTACACCCCGATCGGCGAGGCGGAACGCTCCTACCTGGACAGCCAGGGCCGCGTCTCGGTCGCGGCCGACGCCCGGGCCATGGCCCGGCGCGAGGACGGCGCCCGCTCCACCCTGGTGGAGCTGAAGGCGGTGGACGACAGCTATCCGCTCTACGGCGACTTCACCCTGCGCGAGGGCGGCGCGCTGCCCGACGCGATCGGCCGGCGGGACGGCGTCTGGGGCGCCGTGGTCGAGGAGACCGTGGGCCAGCGCCTGGACGTGGCCGTCGGCGACACGGTGCGGGTCGGCGAGACATCCTTCCGGATCCGCGGCACCATCCTGCGCGAGCCCGACCGGGCCGGCGGGGGAGGCTTCACCCTGGGTCCGCGCCTGCTGATCGACCTGGACGCGCTGGACAGCACCGGCCTGATCCAACCCGGCAGCATGATCTACTGGCATTACCGGATCGGCCTGAACCCCGGCACCGACCTCCAGGCGTGGCAGGCGGACCTCCAGGCCCGCTTTCCCGAGCAGAGCTGGCGGGTGCGCGACTTCACCAACGCCGCCCCGCAGATCGAGCGTTTCATCACCCGCCTGACCTTGTTCCTGACGCTGGTCGGACTGACGGCATTGCTGGTCGGCGGCGTCGGGGTCGGCAACGCCGTGCGCAGCTATCTCGACGGCAAGGTCGCGACCATCGCGACGCTGAAATGCGTCGGCGCGCCGGGACCGCTGGTGTTCCAGGCCTACCTGCTGCAGATCCTGGTTCTCGCCTCGCTCGGAATCGGGCTCGGCCTGGTCATCGGCGCGGTCGCTCCCCTGGTCGCGGCGGCCGTGCTGGCCGACGTGCTGCCGATCACGGCTCGCATCGGGATCTATCCCGGCGGCCTCGCCATAGCCGCCGCCTTCGGCTTCCTGACCGCCCTGACCTTCTCCCTGTGGCCGCTGGGCAGGGCGCGCGAGGTGCCGGCCGGCGCGTTGTTCCGCGACGTGGTCTCGCCGGCGGGCGGACGTCCGCGCGGCGCCTACCTGCTGGCCGGCGTCCTGTCCGGGCTCGCGCTGGCGGCACTCGCGATCCTGACCGCGCAGGAGAAGCTGTTCGCCGCCTGGTTCGTCGGCGGCGCGTTCCTGACCCTGCTGGCGTTCCGGGCGGCGGCCCAGGGCGTCACCTGGGCGGCGGCGCGGGCCGGCCGGCCGCGCCATCCCGGTTTCCGGCTGGCGCTCGCAAACCTGCACCGGCCGGGCAACCCGACCGGCAGCGTCGTGCTGTCGCTCGGACTGGGCCTGACCGTCCTGGTCGCCATCGCCCTGATCGAAGGCAACTTCTCCGCCCGCGTCAACGAGAGCATCCCGAAGGACGCTCCGGCCTATTTCTTCATCGACATCCAGCCGAACCAGCGGGAGGCGTTCAACGCGACCGTGCTGGGCGTGCCCGGCGCCACCGACCTGCGGGAGGTGCCGATGCTGCGCGGCCGGATCACCAAGGCCAAGGGCGTGGACGCCGAGCAGGCGATCGTCAACCCGGAGCACGCCTGGGTGCTGCGCGGCGACCGCGGCATCACCTATTCGGCGCGCCCGCCGGCCGACGCCGAGATCACCGCGGGCCAGTGGTGGCCGGAGGACTACCGGGGCAAGCCGCTGATCTCGATCTATTCCGACATCGCCGAGGCGTTCGGCCTCAAGCTCGGCGACAGCATGACGGTCAACGTGCTGGGCCGCGACCTGACGGCGGAGGTCGCCAGCATCCGGGCGATCGACTTCTCGACCATGAACATCAATTTCACCATGATCTTCTCCCCCGGCATCCTGGAAGGCGCACCCCAGACCTTCCTGGCGACCGTCCGCGCCACACCGGAGGCGGAACCGCTGATCCAGCGCGCGGTGACCGACCGCTTCGCCAACATCACCTCGGTCCGGGTCAAGGACGCGCTGGACACGGTCAACGAGCTGCTCGGCAATATCGGCACCGCCGTCAGGGTCACCGCCGCCATCACGCTGCTGGCCGGCACCCTGGTTCTCGCCGGCGCGGTGGCCGCCGGGCACCGGCGCCGGGTCTACGACTCGGTTGTGCTGAAGGTGCTGGGCGCCACCCGGGCCGACGTGCTGAAGGCCTTCCTGGTCGAGTACGGCCTGCTGGGGCTGATCACCGCGGCGATCGCTGGCGCCATCGGCACCATCACCGCCTGGGCGGTGCTGACCCAGGTGATGGACTGGGAATGGACTTTCCTGCCGTCGGCCGTGCTGGTCACGGCGGCGCTCTGCACCGCGATCACGCTGGCCTTCGGCTTCGTCGGCACCTGGCGGGCGCTCGGCCAGCCGGCGGCACCGCTGCTGAGAAACGACTGACGACGGAAAACGCCGGCCCCCTGTCGAAATTCCGGGATTAAAGAAGCGGCTCGCGCGTAGTGCCGGTTCGGCCAATTTAATCGATGCAGGTCAAAGGGTTGCGCGCTCGGGCAGGAACTTTCGAAGAATCCGATTTTTGTTGAATTGAGCGAGCCGCTCCCCAATATCCTTGCTCAAGTGACATCTACCTTTCGGATTGAGGATCACATGGCAAACGGCATGTTCAATCGGTACGCGACCACCGGCCGCGCGGTCGATCAGGCCCAGTACGACGAAGGCCTGCGTCAGCACATGCTGAGCGTGTACAACTACATGATGGTTGGTCTCGGCGTGACCGGCGTGGTGGCCTTCGCGACAGCCATGCTCGCTGCCTCCAACCCGGCCTTCGCGCAGGCCCTCTACGGCTCGCCGCTCAAGTGGGTGGTCATGCTGGCCCCGCTCGGATTCGTGTTCTTCCTGTCGGCGAAGATCCACTCCATGTCGATGTCGACGGCGCAGATGACCTTCTGGGCCTTCGCCGCGGTCATGGGCCTGTCGCTGTCGTCCATCTTCCTGGTGTTCACCGGCGCAAGCATCGCGCGGGTGTTCTTCATCACGGCGGCGACCTTCGGCGGCATGAGCCTTTGGGGCTACACGACCAAGCGTGACCTCTCGGGGATGGGCTCGTTCCTGATGATGGGCCTGATCGGCATCATCATCGCGAGCGTGGTCAACATCTTCATCGGCTCGACCGCCCTGCAGTTCGCCGTGTCGGTCATCGGCGTGCTGGTCTTCACCGGCCTGACCGCCTACGACACACAGCGCATCAAGGAAGAGTACAGCGAGAGCTACGGCTCCGAGTCGCTCGGCAAGATGGCCCTGATGGGCGCCTTGTCGCTGTACCTGAACTTCATCAACCTGTTCACGATGCTGCTGTCGCTCTTCGGCAACCGCGAATAAACAGGCTGGACCGAGCGTCCCCTCCCCGGGGGACGCCTGAAGAACCCGGGCTTTCGAGCCCGGGTTTTTTAATGCGCGGATGACGGCGTGCCGCGCCGGCCCGAAGCAGGAGATTCCCTCGACGCCGCCCATGTCCTAAAGTATATAGAGTATCCTATTACCAAAAGGGCATGAGCATATGCATACTGGGATATGCTCACCGTAAGGCGCTCCCCAGCCGCTCCCAACCATACCGATGGTCAGGCCGGCGACCGCACGGACGACCGGGCCGGACGGCGCCGGGCGATCAACGTGACCATCGTCTACGCCCTGGCCGCGGGCTTCTGGATCCTGCTGTCCGACGGTCTGCTCAACCTGCTGTTCGGCAACGCCGCGTCCCTGGCTCTTTCCCTGTGGCAGACCGTCAAGGGCCTGACCTTCATCCTGATCACCTCGGTGCTGCTTCACGCGCTGATCAGGCATATCGGCGTCGCCGCGCGCGCCGAGGTCGTCCTGCGTCAGGATCAGGCACGCCTCCTCGTCATGCTGGAGAACATGCCGGTGCTGGTGGCGGCCCTGGACGAGGAGGGACGGCTCGCCCTCTGGAACCGGGAGGCCGAGCGGATCACCGGCTACAGCGCCGCGGAGGCGATCGGCAACCCGCAGCTATTGTCGCAGCTTCTGCCGGACCCCGACTATCGGCGGGCGACAGCCGCCGCCTTCCGCCGCGCCGACCTGTGCTGCCGCGACTGGGAACGGCGGATCACCTGCAGGGACGGCCAGGTGCGTACCATCGCGATCTCCTGCATCGCACGCGATTTCCCCATCGCCGATTATCCCGGCGGATGGGGGATCGGCGTCGACGTGACCGCGCGCCTTGCGCGCGAGCGGGAACTCGCCGAGGCGAGCGAGGCGCTGGAAAGCGCCCGCGCCGAAGCGGAGGCGGCCAGCCGCGCCAAATCCGATTTCCTCGCTCTGGTCAGCCACGAGCTGCGGACTCCGCTGACCGCGGTGATCGGCTTCGCCGACGTGATGCGGGCGGAGTATTTCGGACCCCTGGGTTCTCCCCGCTACCATGATTATTGTCGCGACATCGAAACCAGCGGGCGTCATCTGCTGAGCCTGATAGACGGAATCCTCGATCTCGCCAAGACCGAAACCGGCCGCTATGTGCTCACCGAGAAGGAGATCGACCTGTCGGCGCTGGCGACGGGAGCGATCCAGCTGCTCGGCGACCGGCCGTCCAGGAAAGGCATTTCCCTGACCCTCAGGATGGACCGGCCCATGCGGGTCCGGGGCGACGAGATGGCGCTGACCCAGGTATTGGTCAATCTGCTGGGCAACGCGGTCAAATACACGCCACCGGGAGGACGGGTCGAGCTGTCCGCAGCGCCCGACGGTGCCGGCGGGCTGGCGCTCGTCGTCGCCGACACCGGCATCGGCATCCCCTCGGCGGAACTCGCCACCGTCCTCGAACCGTTCAGCCAAGCGAGCAACGCGGGCCGGACGGGCGAGAGCGGGTCCGGGCTGGGGCTGTCGATCGTACGCACCCTGGTCGACCTGCACGGCGGCCTCCTGTCGGTCGACAGCCACCTGGACGCCGGCACCCGGGTGACGGTCCGCCTTCCGGCCGAGCGGGTGCTCCCTTTCCCCTGACCGCCCGGTAGGTTAAGGTTAAGAGAGTATTCAGCACCCTCATCGACCCGGGCCATGCCGATCTCCGCGACGACACCGCCCCACGCCCCGAAAGCCGCGCGCCGCATCCTCGTGGTGGAGGACGAGACCCTCGTCGCCATGGATCTGGAGGACATGCTGCTGTCGCTGGGCTGCGAAGTGGTCGGTCCCGTCGCCAAAGTCGCGCGCGGCCTGGTCCTGGCCCGGGAAGAGCCCCTGGACGGGGCCATCCTCGACATCAACGTGGCCGGCGAACTGGTCTACCCCATCGCGGAAGTCCTAAATGCCCGGGGCATCGCCCTGGTCTTCGCCTCCGGCTACGACCGCGGCCTCGGCGTCCCGGCGAATCTCGCGGACTATCCCAGGATTCGAAAGCCCTACACGATCCATGACATCGAGCGGTCGGTCGATGCCTTCATGCGAAAAGATTGAAGCAATAGGACGTGGCCGGGGAGTTCAGGCCTGCTTCAGTATCCCGAGATGAGCCAGGATCGCATCGAGGCTCCGGTTCATATGGAACTGGTTTTCGAGCAGCGCGGCCTGTCCGTTTTCGAGATTGGTCAACTGCTTGGTGTGCGTCGCCAGGATCTCGCCATGCTCTCCCAAGGTCCTGGTATGCTCTCCCAGGATCCTGGTGTGCTCGTTCAGGGTCGTGGTGTGCTCATCGAGTATCCTGGTATGCTCATCCAGTATCCTGGTGTGCTCGTTCAGGGTCTGGGTGTGCTCCGCCTGGACCTGCAGAATCTTGTCGACCTTTTGCCCCAGGCTCAAGGTGCTGACAGCCAAACGTGTGACCCTACCACCATCGCTCATCTTCAACTCCATAGTCCGCCGGCATTCTACACGCCGACGCCGACCAGTTCCACACCGATGCGTGATCCCCGGGACCGCACGGAAGAAATCCGCAACCACCATGAGGCAATTTCCTGCCGACAGTCGCGTGATGGCGGATCAAGCCGCACCGAACGTTTTTTCGCCGCGCCCTGTCGGCCACGGGCATAATCGTCCGTCCTTGGTTGCAGGACCGCGAAAGGACCCGAGATGCTCTACGCCATCCTTTGCTACGATTCAGAAGACGTCGTCTGTTCCTGGACGAAGGAGCAGGACGCCGCCGCCATGGCCCGGCTCGGGGTGGTCCAGCGGAAGCTCGCCGCCGAGGGGCGTCTGGGACCGGTCGCGCGCCTGCTGCCCACGACAGCGGCGACGACGGTTCGCAAGGGCGCCGAGCCCCTGGTGATCGACGGCCCCTTCGCCGAGACCAAGGAACAGCTCCTGGGGTTCTACATCGTCGAGTGCGAATCGCTGGACCAGGCGATCGGGACCGCAGGCGACCTGGCGCGCGCCAGCAGTTCCTCCGGCGCCTATGAGATCCGCCCGCTGGCCGTCTTCCGGCCGGGGGACCTCGGGGCATGACGGACCTCGCCTGGATCGATGCGGCGCTGACCGCGGCGCGCCCCCAGGCGCTCGGGGCGCTGCTCCGCTATTTCCGCGACCTCGACGCCGCCGAGGAAGCATTCCAGGAAGCCTGCCTGCGCGCGCTCGGGAACTGGCCGCGCAACGGCCCGCCGCGCGATCCCGCGGCCTGGCTGATCTTTGTCGGGCGGAACGCCGCGATCGACCAGGTGCGCCACCGGGCGAGGCGGCAGCCGCTGCCGCCCGACGAACTGATCTCGGACCTGGAGGACACCGAGTCCGCCATGGCCGAGCGCCTGGACGGGTCCCACTACCGCGACGACGTGCTCAGGCTCCTGTTCATCTGCTGCCATCCCGGCCTGCCCGCGACCCAGCAGATCGCGCTGGCGCTGCGCATCGTCTCCGGCCTGCCGGTCCGGCGGATCGCCCGCGCCTTCCTGGTCGGCGAGAGCGCCATGGAGCAGCGGATCACCCGGGCGAAGGCCCGCATCGCGGGGGCCGACGTGCCGTTCGAGGCGCCGGGCCCGGTCGAGCGCGCGGAACGCCTCGCCGCCGTGTCCGCCATGATCTACCTGGTGTTCAACGAAGGATATTCCGCCGCCGGCGACGACACGTCCCGGCGGGCACCCCTGTGCGACGAGGCGATCCGGCTCGCCCGGCTGCTGCTGCGGCTGTTCCCCGCCGAACCCGAGATCATGGGGCTGACGGCCCTGCTGCTGCTCCAGCACTCCCGCGCGCCGGCGCGGTTCGACGCCGCGGGCGGCGTCGTGCTGCTGGAGGACCAGGTCCGCACCCTCTGGAACCGGGAGATGATCGCCGAGGGTCTGGCCCTGATCGACAAGGCGATGCGCCACCGGCGGACCGGCCCCTACCAGGTCCAGGCCGCCATCGCGGCGCTCCATGCCCGGGCCTCCCGGCCCGAGGAGACGGACTGGGCGCAGATCGACCTGCTCTACGCCACGCTCGAGCGGCTTCAGCCGTCGCCGGTCGTGACGCTCAACCGGTCCGTCGCGGTCGCCAAGACCCTTGGCCCGGAGGCCGCCCTCGCCCTGATCGGGCCGCTGGAGCCCCGGCTGTCCGGCTATTTCCACTTCTTCGGGGTCAAAGGCGCGCTCCTGATGCAGCTCGGCCGCGCCGATGATGCCCGCTGCGCCTTCGGCCAAGCCATCGCGCTGGCCAACACCGCGGCGGAAGCCGCCCACATCCGGCAGCATCTCGACCGGCTCGCCCCGGACCCGGACCAGAAACGGGACTGACCCGCGCCGGGAACGGCCCGGTCCCGGTCACGGACTCGCGAACAGCACCAGGAGCAGAAGGCCGGCGCTCAGCGCCAGGGCGATCTCCAGGCCGAGCTCCACCCGGTCGAAGCCGCGGCGGCAGTCGCGCACGGAGGTGAGAACTTGGGAAGCGAATTGCTGGGTGGTCATGGCGAACTCCTTTCTTTTTGTTCTTCCGCCAGCCTGGATTCAGTGTATCCCGCTTTGCGCATGGCTTTCTTGAGGTCCTCCCAGGCGAGCCGGATGTCCGCCGCATGGACGGCAGCCTGCTCATCGCCTTCGGAACCGGTGGCGTGATGCCGGAAGTAGTCTGCCGCTCGGCGCATCCGCTCCGCGAGGGTGCCGGTGTCGTCCCGGATCGTTTCGGTCCGCAAGGCGGTTTCCCGTTCGGCAAGCCAGGTTTCGATTTCCGCCACTTCGGCCTGGGTGCAGGCCCTGCGCAGTTTCTCCGGGATGACAGGGGCGTCCTTGTCGATCTTGCCGACCACTTCCGACCGTCCGCGCTTGAGGGCGGGGTCATAGATGGTGCGGATGACCTGGATGACGCGGCGGCGCTCGCGGAACTGCATGCTGGCGGAAACTCTCTGACCGGGCGGGCCGTCCTATGCGGTCCGAACATGGGCAGTATATTGCCCCGATCCGGGCCGCATATCAAGCCCGATTTCGGGCCGCATAACACTTTTTTGCGAACCGGAAAATCCGTCAGCGTCCCCGCCGCCCGGCCAGCGGCCAGTCGTTGCTGATCGCGAAGTTGCGCGCCAGGAACCGGTAGGTGTCCTTGAGCAGCGCCTCAATGTCGGGAGACCGCTCGACCGTCACGGCGGCCCACGGATTGATCATCTCGTCCCACAGCATCAGCCGGTGGTGCAACTCGTCGCGCATTTCGCGGATGAACTTGGTCTGCGCGCCGATGTTGCGCAGCACGGCCAGGATCTCGCCGGTCTGGGCGTCGGCCTGGGTGAACATGCTGTCGAAATCGGCCAGCGGCGCCCGGATCAGCACCTGCATGCGGAAGATTTCGTTCCGCACGCCGGGTTCGCGCTTGTAGAGCTTCGACAGAAGGGCGAGCTGCGCGCCGATATACTGGACCCGGGTATAGCGGTCGCGCAGCGCCTCGATATAGGACAACTCGCGGGCTAGCTTGTCGATCATGTCGACGACTTCCTGCTTGCGGTCCGCGCCGATGCCCAGCTTTTCGGCCGCGCGGGAGAAGGCCTCCTGCACGCGGGCCTTGGTCTGCGGGTCCTCGGACAGCTGCTCCAGCTGGGTCAGGTCGACCACCTGCGTCTCGCCGCCGCTCAGCCAGGACACCAGCTGCACGGTCAGGCGGTTGCGCGCGATGACTCGGTGCTTCTCCTCGACCGTCCACGAGGCGGTGCCGTCCAGCAACTCGTGCGGGATCGAGTCGTTGGGCCGGATCTCCCGCACGTAGCGCAGCGACTTCTCGACGATCCCCAGCAGCTTGCCGTCCTTGGTGTCCGGGTTCAGGTCGAACTCCGACCGCAGCACCGGGATCGCGATCGACCCCTTGAGGTCGCCGAGCGGGATGTGGAACGCCGCTTCCTGGGTGTTCTTGACGTAGGAGAAGTATCCCCCGTCCATCGAGAAGACCTTGTGCTCGAACTTGAAGGTCTGGCTGCGCTCATCGGAATCAGGGTCCGCCGCCGGCGTTGTGCCGGTCGCCTGCGAAAGCTGGTCAGCCGCGGTCATGACCTGAAACTCATCCGTCCGATGGTGGTAACCACAACTCTACTTATACAGTGCCGGCGCGGTTACGGAAAGCACGGCTTTCGGGATAGCGCGGCGCTCCGTCCAGTCGGCATGCGACAATACGCCGTTCGCCCTGTTAGGATGCCCTTACGGCCCGCCGTACCGGAAGCAAGCGCGAGACCTCCCATGGACAAGAGCACCCCCCAGGCCATCCACCTGAAGGACTACGCCCCGCCGCCCTACCTGATCGACACGGTCGATCTGGCCTTCGACCTGGGCGAGGAGGTGACGCGGGTCCGGTCCGCGCTGGCGCTCCGGGCCAACCCCGATGCCGCCTCCCCCGCCGGCGCGTTGGTGCTGGACGGGCAGGACATGCGCCTGGTCTCGGTGGCGCTCGACGGGCGGACGCTCGACCCATCGGAATACTCGTTCGGACCGGAGAGCCTGACCATCCCCGACCCGCCGGAATCCTTCTCCCTGGAGGTGGTAACCGAGCTGAAGCCGCAGGAGAACACCTCCCTGTCCGGCCTGTACCGGACCAGCGGCAATTTCTGCACCCAGTGCGAGGCCGAGGGTTTCCGAAAGATCACCTATTTCCTCGACCGTCCCGACGTGATGGCGCGCTACCGCACCACCATCACCGCCGACGCCCTTAAGTATCCCGTCATGCTGTCCAACGGCAACCTGGTCGCGTCCTCGAAGATGGAAGCGGACGGCCGCCACGCCGTCACCTGGGAAGACCCCTTCGCCAAGCCCTCCTACCTGTTCGCGCTGGTCGCCGGCGTGCTGGTCCATGTGGAGGACAGCTATGTCACCCGCTCCGGCCGGACCGTGACCCTGCGGATCTATGTGGAGCCGGGCAACCAGGACAAGTGCGGCCACGCCATGGCCTCGCTGAAGAAGTCGATGGCCTGGGACGAGGAGGTGTTCGGGCTGGAATACGACCTGGACATCTTCATGATCGTCGCGGTCGGCGACTTCAACATGGGGGCCATGGAGAACAAGGGCCTCAACGTCTTCAACACCAAATACGTGCTGGCCAAGCCGGAGACCGCGACCGACTCCGACTTCCTGGGCGTCGAGGCGGTGGTCGCGCACGAGTATTTCCACAATTGGACCGGCAACCGGGTGACCTGCCGCGACTGGTTCCAGCTCAGCCTCAAGGAGGGGCTGACCGTGTTCCGCGACCAGGAATTCTCCTCCGACATGCATTCCCGTCCGGTCAAGCGGATCGCCGACGTGCAGCGCCTACGATCCTCCCAGTTCCCCGAGGACAGCGGCCCCATGGCGCACCCGGTGCGCCCCGACAGCTATATCGAGATCAACAATTTCTACACGACCACGGTCTACGAGAAGGGCGCCGAGGTCGTGCGCATGATCCACACGCTGCTGGGGGCCGATGGCTTCCGCAAGGGCATGGACCTCTACTTCGAGCGCCACGACGGGCAGGCCGTCACCTGCGACGACTTCGTCGCCGCGATGGAGGACGCCACGGGCAAGGACCTGGGCCGGTTCCGCCGCTGGTACTCCCAGGCCGGAACGCCGGAGCTGGCCGTGACCGGGGAGTACGACGCCGCCGCGCGCTCTTACCGCCTGACGGTGCGGCAGTCCTGCCCGCCGACGCCGGGCCAGCCGACCAAGCTGCCGTTCCACATCCCGCTGGCCCTCGGCCTGCTAGACCCATCGGGCGCCGACATCCCCCTGCGCCTCGCGGGGGAGCCGGCGCCCTCCGGCACCTCGCGCGTGCTCGACGTGACCGAGCCCGAGCAGGTCTTCGAGTTCATCGACGTGCCGCACCGGCCGGTGCCGTCGCTGCTGCGGGGCTTCTCCGCCCCGGTCAAGCTGCGCGCGCCCTACACCGACGACGACCTGACCTTCCTGATGGCGCATGACGGTGACGCCTTCAACCGCTGGGAGGCGGGCCAGACCCTGGCGACCCGGCTGCTGCTCGACCTGGTCGCCGACGGGGCGGAAAACCGCCCGCTCGATCTGTCGCCCGGCTTCATCGACGCCTTCTCCCGGATCCTCAAGGACCCGGACCTCGACCCCGCCTTCGCGGCGCAGGCCCTTACCCTGCCGTCCGAAGGCTATCTCGGCCAGCAGATGCCGGTGATCGACGTGGACGGCATCCACGAGGTGCGCAAGTTCGCCAAGCGCGCCATAGCCGGGCGGCTGCGCGACGACCTCCTGGCCGCGTACCGCGCGGGCGGCAACGAGCCCTTTTCGATCGACGCCGCCGCGATCGGCCGGCGCGCCCTGAAGAACCTGGCGCTGGGATACCTGATGGCGCTGGAAGACGCCGAGACGGTCGAGATATGCGTCGGCCAGTTCCACAACGCCCACGCCATGACCGACGTGATCGCGGCGCTGGGCCTGCTGAACGACACCCGCCTGCTCCAGCGCGAAGCGGCGCTCCATCGCTTCTACGACCTGTGGAAGGACGAGCCGCTGGTGATGGACAAGTGGTTCTCGATCCAGGCCATGTCGGAACGGCCGGAGACGCTGGACGAGGTCAAGGCCCTGCTAGGCCACCCCGCCTTCGAGATCCGCAACCCGAACAAGGTCTACGCCCTGATCGGCGGCTTCGCCGGCGGCAACCCGGTGCGTTTCCACGACGCGGGCGGCGGCGGCTACAAGTTCCTGGCCGACCAGGTCCTGACGCTGAACGGCCTCAACCCCCAGGTGGCGTCGCGCATGGTCAAGATGTTCGCCCGCTGGCGCAAATACGACCCGCGGCGCCAAGCCCTGATGCGCGCCGAACTGGAACGCATCGTCGCCACGCCCGGCCTGTCCCGCGACGTGTTCGAGATCGCGTCGAAGAGCCTGGAAGCCCCCTGACCCGGCGGCCGGGAACTTTCCGGCCACGGATGGACGCCGATGAACCTGGACACCCGCTCACCGCATGACGCGGGGATCAGGTTCGTCGGCGGACCCTGGCCCCACCCTCACTTGCTTTGGTCATCGATCCTACGTGGAACATCCGATCCTCATGAGCCCACGGGAGTTCCCCGAGATCACCTGCGACGGCTTCGACGCGTGGTTTCGCCGGACCGCCCCTCGTTCCATCGGATAAGCGCACCACGACGCATGCCGATGATCGACTTTCTCCTTATTTAAGTAGATTTCCCTTGCAATTGCGCGCGACGGTAAACAGTATCCGGCATCTTGTGGGACAGGCTCCGAACGAGAGCCCGGCTTCACGCACGTCAATATTGACAATCCTGAAAGAGATGCTCTCTCGCGTATGCTCGAACGGGATGAAGGTGATGGAATGACCGTGCCAGTCGTGGACAAGCCCGGCAGCAGGGATTTCGCTTTGATCGACAATGGTATGGAACCATGGGATCCCGATCAAGCTGAGCGGGATGAATCCATCCAGGTGATGGAACTCAATGCCACTTCCCAGAACAGCAACGAAAACGCCGGCGTGGCGGTCGATAGCATCATCGATGTCACCAGGCGTGTCGCTGCGGGAAACCTCACCGTCGCAGAAAAAATAAACAGCCTGCTCGACTGATCGGTTTGCCGGAATGACGTCTCCGCTATGCTCGGACCCGGCGAAAGCCATGGATCTCGCGATAAATCTTCAGCGCGCCACGGGCAAACTGCTTAGCGAGCGCATGGAAATTCGGGCCAATCTGTCGAGGCAGCTCTTCCTCGACATCGCTGTGAACTGGTTTCGGGACTTTGACCGGATCAAACTGGACGAAACGAAGGGTGTTCGCCCGGCCCGTCTGATCGCCTACCTGATGTTCTGGATCAGGAAGGTCAAACCGGTGTCCGCAGCCTACCGGGAGGCCGACCTGAGAGCAGCAAGGTTGTCAGGTGGCTCAGTACCCTCTTCCAAAGAAATCATCGACATCAATGAGCGCGTAGCCATCCTTCTCGCGTTCGAGTTCCTGGCGGATTATGCGAAAGGCAAGTCGATCATCGTCTACGATGCTTCGCTCGGCATGGACAGGCCGTACATCTACGACAGAACCAAGTTCGACGCTGCGGTCGACAGATACCTGAACCAGAGGCTTGGCTCGGATGGCAAGTCCGTGCTCCAGACGCTGATCCGCGACATGCGCTACAAGGCCTTTGGCCCGCACAATCTGGTCCATCTCATGGACCAGTTCGTTTTCAGGCTGGTATCCGAGTAGCGGGGAGCCATCCGCTACCGTGATCGCCCGCACGGGTGCTTGGTCGACGAGGACATCTCCTTGTCCACCAGGCGGCCAGATGAGGCCGAACCAATGAACCCTTGAAATCGTCAAATCGGTTCGCATGTGCTCGTCGGAACATGTCACGCCGGAGGCGACAAGGGTCTGGTGGCCCTCCTGGTCTTCAAAACCAGCGGCACGCCCCAAGCGTGCGGTGGGTTCGATTCCCATCCGCCTCCGCCATCCCCCAGCGCATCGACACAGGGGATATGCACCTTTTTCCATGAAGCCCGGTACTCGGAAGGCCTATGTGACAAAAACAGGCTGCGCGATCGGGGTTACCTAATCGATTGAACCTCACCCGAATGAGTTTGTTAGGAAGAGGGTGTGGCATGGCTTTCAGGCACATTTGGAATGTATTCTGCGCTTATGGAAAAATCCGGTCCGACGACCACGGTCTCCACGGTCAGCCCGGCCGACCGGAAACTCGTTTGGGTGCCCAACGTCTCCACTCCCGTCGTCCTGGTCGAGCTTTTCGAAGGATGGGCGCTGGTCGAGGACCCGTCCGGCCAGGTCCACGCCGTCGATGCGGATCAGGTCGAATACGCCGAGCCGGCCTGATCCGCTTTCCGAACGCCTGACTGCCCCTCCCAGCCGCTCAGTCCCAACGCCGGTTGACCTGCGCCGTCGCCAGCCGCAATCCCTCTTTCGCCTCGGCGCTGCCATAGACGTCGGCGAGGCGACGGAAGGCGGTCTCGGCCTCGGCGAAGCGGTTGCTCTTGTACAAGCTCCAGGCCTCGATCATGGCGAGCGACCGGTCCTCCGGGGTGAGCCGCTTGACCTGGGCGACCAGCCGCAGCGTCTCGCCGTAAAGGCCCCGGTTGAACGCGGCCAGCGCGTCCTGGCTCAGGATGCCTGCATCCAACGTCGCGGACTTCTCCGGAGCCACCGCATGGGCCTCGACGACCGCGCGGGCTTCGCGCGACAGGCCCTGGGCGTTCTTCGCCAGAGCCAACCCCTGCGCCGCGTCGGACGTCCGGGCCGGGTCGGAGCCGGCCTGCTTCAGGGCGGCCTCGAAGGCGCGGGCCGCCTCGGCATGGCGGTTCAGCTTCATCAGGGTCCAGCCGCGCAGGCTCTGGCCGGTCGCCGCTTCCCGACCGCGGCCGGGTTCGGTAAGGCTCAGCACTGTCGCGTACTCGCCCGCCTTGAAGGCCGCGGCGGCGGCGGAACCGCCCCCGCCCTCCAGCACCTGCTTCAGCTTCGGCGCCTTGTCGGCCCAGGCCGCGGCGAGCGCCCGGGCGTCCTCGGCGCGGCCGAGCTTCTGGTAGGCGAAGACCAGCCCCTCCGCCGCCTTGGCCCCGTCCTTGCCGGAAGGCTTCCAGTCCAGCGCCGTCTTGAACCAGGTTCCGGCCTCGTCCCACCTCTTCGCGTTGAAGTGATGCCAGCCGAGCGCCTGGGCGGCGCGCGCATCCCGCCGGTCGCGGGCGGTCCGGCCGATCCAGTCCAGTTCGGCCGCATCCGACCGTCCCTTGGCGAGCCGGCCCAGCGCCTCGCCCAGCCTGTCCCGCGCCTCCGCCGCCGGCCCGCCGCCGGCCCCGTTCCCGCCGCCGAAATCCTTCAGGATGGCGGCGAAGCGGGCCTGCTGCTCGGCCGATCTCGGCGACGCCGCCTCCCGCTCGATCAGCGCCTTCAGCGCCGCCGTGTCCCGGTTGGCGAGCGCCTTCTGCAGGGTGGACAGGCGCAGGTCGGCGGTCTGGCAGGTCGCCATGGCGTCGCTGTAGGTCGCATAGGCGGCCTTGGCGTCACCGGTCTTGAACTGCGCCTCGGCCAGATCCCAAAGGTTCTCGACATGGCGGCAGGTGAACAGCCCGGGCTTGCCGGCGGCCAGCCTCACGATGGTGCCCCAGTCACCGGCGCCGCTCGCGGCCGCGACCGCGTCGCGCGTCCGCCGGGCATCCACCAGCTCGGTCAGGCGGGCCGGCGGCGTCCAGCCGGGATTCAGGCTGCGCAGGATCGCGGTCTCGCGGTCCACCGCCGCCAGGTCGCCGCGCTCCCAGCTGGCCCACAGCCCGCGCTCGTCCACCGCCGCCGCCTTCGGCGCGAACAGTTCGGTCGGCGGCGACCAGCCCGGGTGCAGCGCTTTCAGGCGGCGGATCTCGTCGTCCACCCGCTGGTAGTCGAAGCGCGAGGCGTAGGCCCGCAGCAGCGAGACGTCGACCTCCGCGCCGGCCTCCGGCCCCTGGATGGAATCGTCGGCGGGGCCGGCGCGCTCGACCGTCAGGTCGACGGTGACCCCCTGGCGCATGGCGCGGTACCGGTTGTCCTGCTGGGCGCCGGCCGGCGCGGAGAAGACGGCGGGAGCGGCGGCCAGCAGCAGCGCCGCGAGGGCGGACGCGGTGCGCGGTGCGAAATACTTCATCGCATGAACCTTTCGGAGAAAGCGATTTTCGTGAGCAGAATGAGCGTGGCGGAGTAATAGTCGTCGGCATCGCCGAGGCTCGGCAGCAGGGGCAGCGCGTCGCCGCGGAACCGGGTCAGCACGCTGACCGCCCGGCCGCCCGCTGACAGGCCGTAGGGCGCCCTGGCATTGGTGGCAAGATCGACCGTCGCCGGAATGTAGGGCGCGCCGTCATGGCCGCTCCACCAGGAGATGACCGGCCGGTTCAGCGCGTCGGCGTCGTCGAGGCCGCCCCAGATCGCGTAAAGCGGCACGCGGATCGCGTTGAAGCCGAAGACGGTCTCGAATCCCGACGGAAGCCGCATCCCGGTGCCGGCCAGTTCGACCCAGTCGGGCGGCAGCCCGGCCTCGCCAAACCGGGCCCGCCGGATCAGCGCCCGGCCGCTGTCCGACACAGCGCGCCACAGGTCCCCGTCATGGCGGCGGGCGAAGGCTTCCAGGGCCGGGAAGACCCAGTAGGACGGGTTGAGCACGACCGATCCGTCCCGGACGAACCCCTCCGGGCCGGGCAGCAGGACCCTGCCGAGGGAGGTCTCGACGACCAGGCGGTCCCGGACATCATCCAGGATCGCCAGCGCCGCCGCGGCGTAGCCCTCGTCGTTCCACGTGCCGGCCGCCCGCAGCAAGCCCCAGGCGATAAGGATGTCGCCGTCGGACGCGCTGTTCAGGTCGGTCGCCGCGGCCGGCCCGGGTTCCCACTTCCAGGCGAACAGGTGATCGCCGCGGACCTGCAGGTTCGCCGCCGTCCACCGCCACAGCCGGTCGAAGGTCTCCCTGTCGCCGTAGGCGGTCGCCATGACCATGCCGTAGCCCTGGCCCTCGCTGTGGCTGATGCCCTTGTTGCCGGTATCGGACACCCGCCCCTCCGGCAGGACGAAGCGGGTCACGAAGGCCTGCCACTCCGACCGGTGGAGGGGAGCGCCGGCGGACGCGGCGCCCGCGCCCCCGACGGTGGCGCCCAGCAGCGCCAGGATGAGAAGGATCGCCCGCATGCCTCAGGTATCCTTCCGCTTGTTCAGCGCGGCCTGGGTTAGAACCGTCATCACCAGCAGACCGGCCAGGGCGAGGAATGTCCAGGCTACCGGATTGCGGGCGAACAAAGCGTTGACGAACAGGATGCGCTGGCTCCAGCTGTCCGGGAGGGTGCCGACGCGGTAGCTCTCCTCGGCCGCCCAGGACTGCATCGCCAGGGTGCCGGGGTTCCAGGCGACGGTGCCGCCGGACAGGCGGTCCCACAGGGCCGGCCGGACCAGCGCCGCGATCCCCGTCTCCACCGCCTCGCCGGACGCCGCGGTGATCAGGGTCACGGTTCCCTGCGGCCGGAGCGGATTCTCGAACGCGGCCATCAGCGCGCTGCCCTCGTCGATCGCGGACAGGCTTGCCGCGGCGCGTCCGTAACGGTCCGGCCACAGCGTCTCGCGGAACTCCCGGGACAGTTCGGCGGTCCAGTCGATCGCCTGCTCCAGCATCCGGAGATCGGCCAGGGAGGCGGTCATCGGAGCCGCGGCCCTGCCGGAGGAGATCCCCGACAGGAACTGCGGCGCCTGTTCGAAGGGTGCGAGCGCCGGGCGCAGGGCCTCACGGACGTTTCGCGCCGCCGCCGGCAGGCCGGGGACCATCCGGCCGTCCAGCGCGTCGGCCGGGCCGATCATCAGCACGTCGCCCGCGTACCGGGCGCTCGACCCGATGGTGAAGTTGCCGATCGGGTGGCCAGACGTCCGGGCCAGCTTCGCCAGCAGCGTCCAGGCGCCGCCGATGGTGCCGTCGTCGGCGCCGGTCAGCACCACCTCGAACTCCCGGCGCGGACCGGAACGATCGTCCGGAGTTCCGGCATAGGGGAAACCTCCGGACGCGAAGAGCTGCAGATCCGGCAGCGAGGCGACCCGCGCCATGTCGGGGATCGTGATCACCGACTCGCCGGAGATCGCGACGCTCCTGCCGGCGCCCGGACGGACCAGGCAGCCGGAGGCGGCGTCGCTGCCGATCATCGGCTCGAAGGCGATCGTGTTGGTGCCCGGCCGCAGCCGGTCGATCGGCAGCAGGACCCGCTGCTTCGCGGCGGTGGCGCCGTTCGGGTCGTTCAGGGCGACCATGGAGGCGTAGCGGCCGTTGACCAGCACGTTCACGACGGAGTTGGGCGACAGGTTCGGCGCGTAGGAATAGTCCAGCTCCAGCAGGATCTTGCGCCCGCCGGCCGGCAGCGTGTCGGCCGGCAGGTTCAGTTCCAGGCCGGTGCGCGCCTCGGTGCCGTTGCTGATCCCGCCCGAGACGGCCTGGAGTTCCCGGAAACGGTAGCTGCGGCCGGGTTCCTGCAGCGGGCGGACCCGCCGCTCGGGCTGCCGGACCGCCCCGACCTCCCAATCCGCGGCGGCGGGCAGGACCGCCGACGGATCGGCGAAGGCGCCGGCCGCCTTCAGGACCTCGGCATCGTCGCGTCCGGTGACGATCAGCAGCGGACCGGCTCCCGGCATCTCGCGCAGGGCGATATGGGGTCCGGCGATCCCGTCGAGTCCGCCGATGCCGGCCTCCAGGCCGCGCAGCGCCTCGACGGTGCCGATCAGCACCTTGCCGTCGCGGCCCGACAGCGCTCCGGCTTCCGCCGTCCGATGGCGCGCCGCGATGCCGCTGTCCGGCAGCCGCAGCGAGAAACCCTGGGCGACCAGCGCGCCGGCCTTCAGCGTGGCCCCGGTGCGCCCCACGGGGGTCAGCAGCTCGATCCGCTCGGCGCCGGCCCCCACGAAGAAGGCCGGATCGGCCAGCCCGGCAAGGGTGAAGTCGCGCTCGGCATGAAGCGTCTCCAGGGCGATGTAGGAATTCGCCGGGTCTAGCCGGGTCCACAGCGCCGCCGAACTGTCGGCGTCGCACCCCCGGCTGTTTTCCTGCTGGACCCACAGGGACAGCAGGTTCTGCCCGGACGCCAGAAGCTCCGGCGGCAGGACGATGTCGGCCCGCAAGGCGTCGTCGCCGCTGGCCAGCGGCAGTTGGGCGATGCCTTGCTGATTCAGGTAGACCCACATCTTGGAGCGTTCGGACACGACGGCGTCGGCCGTGTGGTAGACCAGCCGCAGCCGGGCGTCACGCACCGCGGCCCCGGCTTCCACCGGCACGCGGAACTGGAGCTGGCCGGCCTGGCCGCGCAGTTCGAGCTGGCCGCCCTGGTTGTCCACCGCCCGCAGCGGGATCACCCTCAGGTCGGTGCCGGTCGCCAAGCCGGCGCCGTCCGGCTCGGGGGCGGTGACGGTTACCGGAGCGGCGGCCCCGGCGGCGCCGGCATCGGTCGGATACAGGACGGCGCCCAGACCAATCATCAGGGCCATCTTGGCGGTGTATAGTCTGTTCACCATGATCTCGTTCCTCTGGAGATACTTCCCTGGAAATGCGGCGGGATCAGCGGCCGATCGGATGCTCGAAGGGAGCGGCGCCCAGGGCCGCGGCCCGCCGGGCCGAGGGGCGCAGGGCGCCGGCCATCGCCAGCGACCTCTTGAGACCGCGCAGGAACAGGCCCAGCACGCCCGCCAGGATCGGCACCCGCTTCCGGCGGCTTTCCTGGAACGCGACCCAGACCGCGCTGTCGCCATAGCAGAGGCGGACCAGGTCGCCGTCGTCCTCGGCATCGCGCGGCATGTAGCGGACCTCGATGATCAGGCCGTGTCCCGCCGCCGGCGTGCTGCCCTCGACCACCACGGGGATGCTGCTCAGGTCGTCGCGGCCCGGCACGACGAGCTGCACCGCCGCCTTGCCGCCGGCGAGCGCCAGGGCATGGGCATGGATCCCCTCGACCAGGATGCGGCCGGTCTCGATCGTGGTCTCGATCAGGGTCGCGCGGACTGCGCCCTCGGGGGTGATCAGGTTCAGCGGCTTGGACCGGGGGATGGCGCCGGCCACCTGATGGCGGGCCCGCTCGTACATCACGCCGAAGGCGCCGGTCGCCAGCACGATGTTGACCAGGTGCCAGACCATCACGATCATCAGGTGCTCGCGCTCCAGCGGGAACTCGATCCAGCGGTAGACGCCGATCGCGGTGGTGCCGAGCAGGATCGCCAGGATCACTGCGAAGGGCTTGGCCAGCTGGGAAACGAAGTCCTGGTCCACCGTTTCGGCCTTGGGCGTCACCTTGAAGGTCGGCTTCCGCGGATTGACCAGGACCGAAAGCAGGGCTCCGAACGTGAACACCGCCTGGAGCAATTCGTAGAGGTCGGAGACGAAGGGCCGGCGATGCCTGCCGAACAGGTAGTTGCTCATGGTCAGCGAGCAGACCACGTGGAACACCGCGAAGGCGTAGAACTCCGCCAGGTTCGCCTCGAACACCTTCAGGCCGAAGATCAGGTAGAACAGCGGCGCCACCAGGAAGACCAGCCGGGCGAACGGGAACAGCCAGAAGCTGGAGCTGCTGAGGTAGCACAGGCGCTGGGCCAGCGTCAGGCCCCGCTTGAAGGCCGGGTTCTTGAGCAGCAGGATCTGGAACATGCCCTGAGCCCAGCGGGTGCGCTGCACGACGAAGGACGAGAAGGTCTCGGGCGACAGGCCGGCCACCATCGGGCGGTCGACATAGACGCTCTTGTAGCCCCTCGCGTGCAGGTCCAGCGCCGTCTCGGCGTCCTCGGTGATCGAGGTGCCGGCGATGCCGCCGACCGACATCAGGTGCGTCCGCCGCAGCACGGCGGCCGAGCCGCAGAAGAAGGAGGCGTTCCAGCTGTCCAGGCCCTTCTGGATCACGCCGTAGAACATCTCGTTCTCGCCGGGCGCCGAGCCGAAGGTGCCGAGATTGTGCTCGATCGGGTCGGGATTGATGAAGAAGTGCGGCGTCTGCACCAGGAACAGCTCGGGATCCTTCAGGAAATGCCCGACCGTGCGCTGCAGGATATCCTGGGTCGGCACGTGGTCGGCGTCCAGGATCAGGATGAGCTCACCCGACGTATGGGCCAGCGCGGCGTTGATGTTGCCGGCCTTGGCCGAGGTGTTGCGCTCCCGGGTCAGGTAGCTGACGCCCAGTTCGGCGCACAGGGCCTTCAGGGTCTCGTGCCGGTCCAGCGCTTCGGCCGCCTTGCGCGGGTCGGCATCCCCCCGCTTCTGCACCGTGCCGCCGTCGTCCAGGAGATGGATGGCCAGCTTGCCCGCCGGATAGGCGACCTGGGTCGCCGCCATCAAGGTGACGCGCAGCAGGTCCGGCTCCTCGTTGTAGCTCGGCACCAGGATATCGACGGTCGGCAGCAGTTCCGGGTCCTGCGGCAGCGGCGCGTCGGCCCGGTCCATCGGCCGGACATTGACGAAAAGGCCGAGCATGTAGACGACCATGCCCTGCAGTTCGGCCAGGTACAGCAGCAGGCCGGCGACGAAACCGGAGCTGTCGACCGGCGGGATGGTGTACAGCGTGCGCCAGGCGAAGTAGCGGATCGACACGAAGGCGACCAGAAGGATCAGCAACACGCGGACCGCGCCGGTCGGCTTGAACAGATGCAGCACGGCAAGCCCGGCCAGCGCCGCGGCGCCGAGCAGGTACTGGCCATCCAGCCCGACGTCCTGGGCGGCGAACCAGACCAGGGCCGCGGCGTGGGCGATCCACAGCAAGGTCAGGAAAAGCGGGGTGCGCCGTCGCGGCGCGGGCGCCCGGCGGACGGTGCCCGTTCCTGTTCCGGCGGGTCTTGTCTTTCCGGCTATCGCCGCGGTGGGGATAAGATGGGTCATTTCAGGTGTCCCGGCTCACAGGTCGAGGCGAAGGGAATCGAAGGCCGCGATCAGTTCGGCCGGCTGGGCCCGGGCGTCGCATACCCGCATCTGGATGCCGGCGCGGCGCGGCGCGGCGCTGCCGACCTGGCTCAAATCGGCGCCGTCGAGCACCTGCCAGGCCAGGACGCATTTCGCCTGCCCCGGATAGTCCGCCGAGACGTAGCCGTAGAGCCCATAGCGGTTCTTGCGGATCTGCGGTTCACCCTGAAGAATGGCGCGCGCAGCATCTCGCCGATCAGGTGGTTCAGCGACGCGGGTTCCATGGCGTAGCGGCCGACCTTGGCAGCATGGATGTCGGCCTGGAAAATGCTGGCCGGACCGTGATCGAAGGCCGCGACCAGTTCATTGTCTCCCGGCACCGCGGTGTTGTTCGGAAGCGTCAGCGTCTGGACCAGCTCGCCCTGGGCCGTCCGGAACTCGCGCGCCGCCAGGGGTTCCACGGCGGTCGGGGCGGCCAGCGCCACCCGGGCCCGGCCCGGCTCCACCGGCACCCACCGGCCGATATCGCCGGAAACCGCGGCGGCCGGATAGGGATCGGAGGTGGTGACGCAGGCGGAAGTCAGCAGGGCGGCGGCGACGGCCGAAGCCCTGGCTATGCGATGGAGGATTGGGGTCACGAGACGCTCCTGGGGAACCTGGGCTGGCTGGCGCCGATCACCTGGGACAGGTCGGACACGGCCTTGCCGAGCCGGTCGAGCTGCCCGTCGATCCGGGCTTCATGGGAGTCTTGGATGGGCGGCTGGTCCCGGATCACCATGGCGCGCATGAGGTCGAGAAGCTGCTTCTCGCGGCTGTCGAGGAACTGCAGGAACAGCTTCGTCGTTTCCAGCGCGCTGTCGTGGTGCGGTGCCGGCGGCACGGGCGCCGGCATCTCCGGCTCGGACCGGGCGCGGGGCGGATCGACGGCCGAGTCGGGCTCGGGCTTCCGCCCGCCGGCCGGAACCGCGGGCTCGCCGATGGCCGCCATCGCCTCGATCGACAGGCGCTGGTACTCGGTGCGAAAGTCCGCCCCGCGCTCGCGCGCCCGGCTGATGGACCGGGCGAAGCCGGACCGGGCGGGACCGGGCTGTTGCGGGATCTGGGCCAGGCCGGCGGGCTGGTGAACGGCGATGCGCCGGTTGACCGCATCGAGCGCCTCGTCCAGCAGCAAAGCCTCTTTCGTCGAAGTGACGGTCCGGGATTCGGTCGACATTGGATACTCCGTTACGCGTTCTGGGGACCGCCCTCCAGGGCGGCCCGGCGCTGGGCCAGGGCGGGCGCGTGGCGCCAGGCGAAAATCGCGGCCTCGGTGCGGTTGCGGCATTGCAGCCGCGCCAGTAGCTGGCGCACCAGGAGCTTGGTGGTCGGCAGGGTGGCGCCGATGGCGCCGGAGATCTCCTCGTCGGTCATCCCCTGCTCGAGGAGCGGCAGCAGCGCCAGATGCGCCTCTCCCAGCGTGTCCAGCAGGGTCAGGCGGTGCTGGTCGGCGGCCATGACCGAGATCATGGCCGGGGCGACGATCGCGTAGCCGGCGGCGGCCAGGTTCAGCTTGGCGCGCAGATCGTCGGCCGAACCGCTCCAGACCAGCCAGCCGTCGAGCAGGGTGACGAACTCGCGCACCCGGCCGAGCTGGCTCGGCATGAAGACTCCCAGCGTGTGGATGCCCCGCATCAGCCCCGCATTGCCGCTCGAAATGATGTCCTGGAGCCGGTCGAGGGAACGCACGCTCAGCAGCAGCGTCTCCGAACTCCAGCGAAGCGATTCCAGATCCTGCAGCCCGTCGATCCGGCGTACCCTTAAGCCGATGACCTCGGTCAGGGCCGGCTGGACCTGGGGCAGCGCCGTCAGGCAGCGCTTGAACGCCGCGAAATTCTTGCCGGTCTGACCGTCCGAATTCGGACGAAGTCCGGGCGTGGCGGCGCCGCGGGCCGCAGATGACAGATTTGGCAATCTACTGTCCTTTGATTTGCTGTAGTATCGACGGGCCGGCTGATACTTGCTTCTCGGCTGCGCCCATTGTTGCTGGCAGGTTGGTCTTCTCGTCCTGTACTCACCGATCGAACGGTCGGAACTGCCTATCCGTTCGCACTATCTTTGTACCAGCTCTAACCCGAAAATGCGGGGAGAACATGAATAATTTTAACAATTTTTTAAGCTAACCCGCGAGTCATTTGCAGGTGCCATGGATTCTCTCGAAAGGGGTATGATCCTGCAGGAAGTGGTGGCGCCGCCCGGTCGGGCCGTGGCTGTCCGGCGCGAATATCACCTGCTCAACCAAGCGAGGCTTTTCCGGCCGAGCTTGCACTCTTTCATCGTCACGACCGGATCAAGTCCACGGCTGTCCGGCACGGTGATTGCCTGTTACGGGAAAGGGTTAATCGCGGGCAGAAGCACTCCGTTTTCGTCATGGCCGGACTTGATCCACGGCTGTCCGGCACGGTAATTGCCGCCTCAACCAGTGGATGCTTTTCTGGTGGGGCGCTCCTCCCTTCATCGTCATGACCGGGCTTGACCCGGTCATCGCTTGCGGACTCCATCAGCGCCGCCGTGCGGTGAGATACCCGGATCAAGTCCGGGTATGACGAAAAGGGGGCGCTTCTGCCCATAGTTCAGCCTTTTGAGCGTTAGACAACAACCGTGCCGGACAGCCGTGGATCAAGTCCAGGCATGACGAGAAGGGGGTTTTTCTGGCCCTATCAGGCACTTTTGCGTGATTAGGAAAAAACGTGCCGGACAGCCGTGGATCCGATCCCCGCGTCGCGTCCGCACCGGCCTGACCGAAAACAGGATCAGGGGCGCAGGGCCGCGACCAGGGGCTCGGCGCCGTCGAGGCTGCCGTCGGGCCGGAGCATCAGCCGCAGGCCGAGACCGCGCGGCGGAGCGTCCCCTGGGAAGGTGACGACGCCGAGCAGCGGCTTCTCCGCCAGGGTCGAAAGCTCGGCCCATCCGACCGGCTCAGGACCCGGATCAAGCCAGAGCACGGCCCTCACCGGCCTCGTCACGGCCAGGTGGCGGATGAACGGACCATGGAAGCCGGCGGCCAGGATATGGCCGAGGGTGTAGCCGCCCGCCCGGGCGGGAGACCGCTCGGGCCCGGCGGCCTTGCCGGTCCGGACCAGGCAGAGCGAGGTGCCGTCGCCCAGCGTCCGGGATATCCGTTCCTCCAGCCCCGGCTGGTCGCGGCCGGACAGGACCAGCAGCACCATCGGCCTGTCCTGGTCGTACTGGCGGCGGTCGTCCAGGTTGGCAAAGGGATCGATGACCGGACGGTCGCGGTAGCCGCGCCGGATCGTGCGGCGGACGTCGGCATCCTCGAACACTTCCCGGTTGCGCCGGTAGATGTGGTCGAACAACTCGGCGTGCCGCTTGCGCGCCCGGTTCATGAAGGCGGCGGGATGCCGGCGGTAGTTGACCAGCGGCTCGGGGATCACCTCGCCGCGGTGCCCCTCGGCCCCCAGCCTAAGCCAGAATTCCCAGTCCTCGTAGCCTTCGCGCATGGCGGCGCAGAAACCACCGCCCGACAGCCCGACCTCACGGCGGAACACGGCGGATATGCTGACATGATTGTAGTAGCGCAGGCGGTCGAGATCGAGCGATTCGGATTTCCAGATCCGCTCCTCGCTGCCGGTCACGCGCAGCCAGGAATAGGCCAGCGACACGCCGGCATTGCCCTCCATCAGAAGGACGCATTTCTCCAGGTATGTGGGCTCCATCGTGTCGTCGGCGTCGAGACAGCAGACATAGAGCCCGCGGGCGACCCGCAAGCCGACGTTGCGGGCGGCCGGCGCGCCCTGGTTCTCCTGACGCATCACGGTGACGTCGCCGGAATTCTCCAACGCCTTCAGCACCTCGTGGGTGACGTCGTCGGTCGATCCGTCGTCGACCACGATGATCTCCAGGTCGCGCAGGGTCTGGGCCCGCACGCTGGCGATCGCCTCGTCCAGGAAGCGGCCGTAATTGTAGCAGGGGATCACCACCGAAATGAGCGGCTGGCGCTCCTGGCGCCGTACCGGCGGCGCGTCGAGCCATTCCACCGGTGCCGCCAGCGGCGGGCGCGGCGGAAACAGCACCGCCCGCACCGTCTCCTTGAGCCCCCTCGGGATCATCAGGACGAGTTGCTGGAGGACCAGCATCCGTGTGACGGCGAAGCTCATGCCAGCCTCCCTCACCTGCCCGCCTCCGCCTCCGCCGTGCCGGGCGCCTCAACGAGGCGGCGGTACAGGCCGGCGACCCGGTCGCCGATGACAGCCAGGGAAAACCGCGTCTCGACCAGCTCGCGCGCCGCGGCGCCGTAGCGCCGGCGCAGTTCCTCCGAGGACGCCAGCCGCTCCAGGGCCCGGGCCAGGGCCGCCGTATCGCCCAGCGGCACGGTCAGTCCGTTGACCCCGTCCACGACGACGTCGCGGCAGCCCGGAACGTCGGTCGCAACCATCGGGCGTCCGCACGCCGCCGCCTCGAGCAGGCTGACCGGCAGGCCCTCGCGGCGCGACGGCAGCACGGCGATATGGGCTTTCGCCCAGACCTCCTCGGCGATCCGGTCGACATGGCCGAGCCAGGTGATGCCGGGTTCCCGGTTCCAGTCCTCGAGCTGCTCCTCGGGGATTGCGGTCGGGTTGCGGCCGTCCTGCCGGCCGACCAGCAGCAGCTCCGCGTCCGGCACCGCCGCGCGCACCTTCCGGAACGCCTCGACCAGCGGGGCCAGGCCCTTGTCCTCGATCATCCGCGTGGTGATCGCGATCGTCACGGGGCCGGCGGCGGGGAAAGGCAGGACCGGGTAGCGGTCCAGATCCAGGCCGGTGCCGCCGATCACGTGGACATGGTCCGGCCGGCGGAGCTTCCAGCCCATCAGCACGTCGCGGTCCGTCGCGTTCATGGTCACGAGATGCACCTCGTGACCGGCGAAGGCGGCCCGCATGCCGAGCATCACCAGCGGGCGCAGCAGCCGCGCCTTCAGGTGGCTGGAGGAGAACAGGTATCCCAGCCCGGCGAAATGGTTGAGGATGCGGATGCCCCCGACCAGCCGGGAGGCCAGGGTGCCGATCAGGATCGGCTTCATGCCGACGCAGTGGATCAGGTCGGGCCGTTCGCGCCGGAGATAGGAGATCAGCGCCGAGGCGATCCGGACGTCGTTCAGGACGTTGAGGCCGGAGCGGTCCAGCCGCAGCGGGACGACCTCGAAGCCCGCCTGCTCGATCCGCGCGTGGTCGGTCCCGACATTGCAGATCACCGCGATGCGGTAGCCCCGCTCCTTCAGCCGCACGGCGAGGTTCAGCCAGTGCAGGCAGAACCACCAGTCCTCGGACACGAAGAAGACCACCTTCAGGGCCTGCGCGGCGGGCCGGGGCGGAACTGCGGGGAGAATTTCGGGTCTGTCGTCTTCAGGCATCGTCGGGCGTCGGCGAACAGTCCTGACATTCATGTTCTGCTCCAGGCGCGCCCGCCGATTTATGGAATTGGTGAAAGTACCGGTTAACTAATCGTGAACGGGATCGTTGTCAAAGATAACCGCAGGCGGCCAAATCGTCTCGCATATGGGCCGGCGGCGGCGCCACGGCCGAGATCGGCGGCATTCCGACATGCAGCGGCAGCGTCACGGAGCGGGCGAGCAGCCGCAAGGGGCCATTCTCCCCCTCCCCTTCGCCACCATAGAACGGATCCCCCAGGATCGGCGTGCCGAGCGACGCGCAATGGATGCGGAGCTGGTGGGTGCGGCCGGTCAGAGGATTAAGTTCCAGCCAGCTCATCCCCGCTCCGGCGCCGAGCACGCGGTACTCGGTCACCGCCGGCAACCCGGCCGGGTCGGGCCGTATCCGCCAGCCGCCCGTCTCGGGCAGCACCTTGAGCAGGGGCAGGTCGACGCGTCCCCGGCCGGCCGGCGGATACCCGCGCACGACCGCCCAATAGGTCTTCCCGACCAGCCCGCGCGCGAACAGCCGCCCCAGCTTCTTCAACGCCTTCTGGTGCCGTCCAAGCACCAGGCACCCGCTGGTGTCGCGGTCCAGCCGATGGGCCAGCGCCGGCGGCCGGGCCATCTCGAACCACAGGCCGGGCAGGAAGTCGCCCAGGCTGCCCTGGCCGCGCGGCCCGGGATGGACCAGCAGCCCGGCGGGCTTGTCCAGAATCAGCACGTCGTGGTCCAGGTGCAGCACCCGGGCGCGCAGCTCCTCCGCGGTCACGATCGGAAAGCCTCCGGCATCTCGGTCACTCAGCCTGACGGGATGGTGATGACGGGAAGGGGGGATTCCCCCGACGTCTGCATGACGGCCGCCAGCAGCATCAGCAGGCCGAAGACGCGTTTCGACATGAAATCGTCGTTCCGAACATAGTACCAGGCGTCGTCGTATTCCACGGCGACGAAGGCGCCCTCGGGGCGGACGGATCGCGACTCGATGCGCAAGGAGTTGTCGGCCGGACGCAGGGGCGAGCGGGTCGGATAGGTCCGGCCCTCCCGGACGGCGGCCTCGGGCACCTGGACCTCGTCGGCGACCGTGTTGAGGATCTCGATCAGCGAGCGGGTATAGATCGAGATCTCGTCGGACCGGTCCTGGCGGAACCCGAACACGATCCGGAACTTGCGGGCGGAGGGATCGAGCTGGAGAAGCCCCAGCAGCCTGGCGGCCCGGGGGTCGAGCCTGCCGTCGGCCTCGTCGACCAGCAGGGAGACCTGGCGGTGGTCGCCGTGCCCCCTGAATTCCAGGCCGAGCATGCCCGCGGCCCTCAGTTCCTCCATCAGCTCCAAGGCTTCCCGGTTGCGCCACCCTTCCGGCCTCGTCCCCTCCCGCGCCGGCCCGACGGGGATGCCGTTCAGGCTCTTGATCGCCAGCCGCAGGGTCGCGTCGGCCGGAGCGCCCGTCGTCAGCATCGCGACCAGTTCGTAGGGCGGCAGCGGCGTCAGCAGCATCCTGGCATAGTCGGCGCCGCGGACAGGGTTGTAGGTGATCGTCGGGCGGTCGCTGAAGGTGCCGCCGATCCCGACCGAGACGTCGTCCCGGAACCAGTATTCGGGCCGGATGAGGCTGGTGCCGAGATCGACCCGCCCCTCGACCGAGTAGCCGGCGACGATCTGGCCGACCGTGCTCAGGGTCGGGGTATCGCCGAAACGCAGCTTCACGATGTTCAGGAGCATCTCGCGCTGGGCGGACTGGGCGGTCGCCTGGGCGTAGCCGAGACCGTCCCAGCCGATCGCCCGCGGACCGACTCCGGAACAGCCCGGCAGCAGGGCCAGCAATCCGCCGCACAGGATCCAGACGGCCCGCCGGGGGCCTCTTCGCAGGGGCATGCCCTCTCCTCTTCCGTCGCCTCGCGGGAGTGTGCAGCGCCGCGGCGGGATCGGCCAGCGCCCCTTGGCGGCGCATCGGGAGAGCCGGGGTTGCCATCGCCCGGCTAAATTGGGTTAACTTCGGCTCGAACACGCCTCGACGGTGTTGAACAGACCCAACGGAAAAGATGTCATGGACTTCGTCACGCCGAACGACTTCACCGCCGACCGCGCCTGGGGAGCGCTCGACATCGCCGAGATCGACGGCGCCACCGTCCGCCTGCACTGGACCGACCAACCCTATGTCTGGCACGTCAACGACGGGCCGGAGGTGTTCGTCGTGCTGGACGGCATCGTCGACATGAAATTCGGCGACCCCGCCGCCCCGCTGGTGCGCCGCATGACGAAGGGCGACATCTTCCACGCCGCCGAGGGCGAAGCCCACGTCGCCCACCCCGAGGGCGTCGCCCGCGTGCTGGTGATCGAGCGCAAGGGCAGCGTCTGAGGTGGCGGGCGCTTCCGTTGCATGCCGGAAAAACTTGATCGATATCGAGCCGACGCGCACAAGCATCTGGTTCATCGAAGGCAAAGGGACGAAGACGACATGCCCCGGGATTACGCTCAATCCGCCGTAAGGCATTACCGGGACGCTGAGCATCTGGCTCAGGCCAGCCGCTTCTGCGGCGCGGGGCATCTGGTCGGGCTGGCCGTGGAGCGCGCGCTGAAGCATACCGTCCGGAACTATACCAATCCAAGGAATGCGGAGATCGAAGGACACCTGCCGATTCTGAAACGGGAAATTCGAAGACTGCTCTCAGGAAGAGGAGGCCGGCCGCTAAGCCTCGCCAATGACCGGACCTTCTTCGAGGACTGGCACATAACCGACCGCTATCAGGATGACGCTCATGTGGACGCGGAGCGTTACGATGCCTGGAAGAACTCCACCCTGCGAACACTCGGTATCGCCCAACCGCCTTCGGGAGCAGCCCCCAATGCCCCGGCGCCCTGACTTCACTTTCGACACCGCTCTCCCCGAACTGGCACGGTTGGTCGGCCTCGAACTTGGCAACGACGCCGTTACCCGCGGCGATGTGCTTTTCCTGCGAGACGCGAGGGGCATCCTGACTGCCGTTCCCCGCACAGGGATCGCCAAGGAGAGCCGCGAGCGCCTGGAACGGGCTTGCGGCCGCTCTGGCACCCTATATCGACTCCGGAGCGCTTGAAGGGCTCGAGGTGCCCTGCAAACCGTCGAGCTTCACCGATCGGTGGCGCGAGCGGGGGACGGTCGATGCTATCCGCAAGAGCCTGACGAACACCGGCAAGTTGGGGCCGATCGAGCTGAAAAGCGATCCGCAGGACAGGGAAAGCGCCCTGCTTCAGGCGCTCATAACCATTGGCGTGGTTGAGCGCCGCGCGGAGAACCATATCAACATGCCCGATCTGTTTCGGGTAGAGGCGAAGATCAAGCGCCGGGGCGGGGTCAAGCCGCCGGCGCGGCCTCGGTAATTCTCCACCCGCTCCGGAAAGCCTTTCCCGGGGCCGGAACCCCCTTCTTCGTTGCAGTGTTCCGCACTCCGGGGTGCTTGAGGAAATGGACGGGGAATGCAGAAGCCGGACGAAGGAAGAAGCAACAGGAAAACCGCTCGCCGCCGCAACCGCCGCCGCAAGCCGGGCGGGCTGGTTCTCCATGTGAACTCCAGCCTGTCCCCCGAAAAGACCTTGCTGGTCCGCGGCGGCATCATCCTGGCGCTGGTCGCCACCGTCATCGCCGTCTTCTGGTTCGACCGCGAAGGGCTGAAGGACAATCTCGACAACCACATCAGCTTCAGTGACATCCTCTACTTCACCGCCGTCACCATCACCACGGTCGGCTACGGCGACATCGTTCCGGTCAGCGACACCGCCAGGTTGATCGACGCCTTCGCCGTCACTCCGATCCGGATCTTCATCTGGTTCATCTTCCTGGGCACGGCCTACGAGTTCGTCGTCCAGAAGATCGTCGAGGATTACCGCATGAGCCGCATCCAGCAGAATCTCCGGGATCATGTCGTGCTGTGCGGGTTCGGCCACAGCGCGATGATCGCCGCCAAGGAGATGATCGCCAAGGGGCATCCCGACGACGGGATCGTCGCCATCGACGTGTCGGAGGAACGGGTCCGCGCCGCCGCCGATGCCGGATTCATCGGCCTGCTCGGCGACGCCACCAGCGAGGAGCTGTTGACCAAAGCCTGCGTCGAGAGCGCCAAGGCGGTACTGGTCAACACCCGGCGCGACGACACCAACATCCTGGTCATCCTGACCGTCCGGCACCTGTCGTCACGGACCCGGATCGTCGCCAGCATACGGGACGAGGAGAACATCAAGCTCGCCCGGCTGAGCGGCGCCGACCTGGTGGTGACGCCGACCCGGATCGGCGGCTATCTGCTGGCCGACGCGGTCGCCTCGCAGCATGCCACGCCGTTCCTGTGCGACTTGATGTCGACCGGCGGGCATATGGTCATGGAAGAGCGCCCGGCCGGTCCTGAAGACGTCGGCAAGACCATGGCGCAGGTGAACCCGGGGGTGGTCGTCCATGTCCATTCCAGCGGACACGAGATCCCGTTCATCGACCGCGAGCGCTACGTCATCCGCGAAGGCGACCGGCTGCTGATGATCTGCCCGTCGCCCCGGCGCCAGCCGGGCTGACCCGCTTCAGCTGGTCTTGGCGGCGGTCCGCCGGCGCGGCGGCTTGCCGCCGCCCTTGGCCGCGGGCGCGTTGATCGTTGCCCCCTTCGCGGCGGCCTTGCCGTTCCGCTGGGGATGGTGGTAGCGGTGCTTCGCCTGCTGCACCGGGCGGCCGGCGGCGCGGTCTTCCAGCCGGCCGGCATGGCAGGCGTCGCAGATCCTGAAACGGTGGGCCGCCTTCAGGGTGGCGCCGCAGGACGGGCAGGCGCGCGGCAGGCTGCGGGCGGCCAGGGTCCGCTCGATGAAGGAGTTCAGCTCCTGCCGGCGCTCCAGGCACAGGTCCATCTCGGGATAGGCGTCCGGGAAGCGGTAGGCCAGCCAGGCATAGGCGGTCAGGTCCTTCACCGCCTTCTCCGACGCCTCCAGCTCCACGTCGGTGCCGGTGTCGTGGGTGAAGCGGCCGGAGACGCCGGGGCTCGGGTTGGGCTGGCCTCGGCCCTGGTTGACCGCCCACATGCGCAGCAGCCGGAGCTGGTTGGGATCGCGAACGTCGATCGGGCAGCGCGACAGCAGGTCGCGGGTCTCCAGCGGCAGCTTCGCGTGGTCCACCGCCAGCGCCGCCTGGATGCGCCCTTCCAGGTCGGTCATCCGGAAGGTCTGGTGGGCGCGCAGCAGTTCCTGCCCCGCCGTGCGCAGCACCCGGGCGAGGCTGTCCGTCCCCAGCTCGTGGGCGATCGCCTTGACGTGCGAGGTCGCGGGCGAGATCCACGGCCGCGGGTCCTCCGGATCGACCGGCTTGGAGGTCAGGGCGCGCCGGACCGGGCTGATGTTCTCGCCCTCCAGCACCGCGACGCGGCCCTCCTCGTGCATTCCGAAGCGCCCCGCCCGGCCGCCGATCTGGCGGACCTCCGGCGGAAGCAGGTCGCGTTCCTCGCGGCCGTCGTACTTGCGGGTGGTGGACAGGATGATGCGGGCGATCGGCAGGTTCAGGCCCATGCCGATCGCGTCGGTCGCGACCAGCACGTCCGCCTGCCCCTCGCGGAACCGGCGCGCCTCGGCGCGGCGCACCTCGGGCGACAGCGCGCCATAGATCACCGCGACCGAGTGGCCGCGCTGGAGCAACTCGGCGCGCAGCCCCAGCACGTCGCGGCGGGAGAAGGCGACCAGCGCGTCGGCCCGGCGGATGTCGCCCAGCGAGACCCCGCCCTCCTGGACGCGGAGCGGCGACTTGCGGGTGAACTCGACGATCTCCAGCTCCTCCCCCGTCGCCGCGGCGAGCCGCTGGATATAGGGGATCGCGTCGGCCGACCCGGTCATGATGATCTCGGAAGCGGCCATGCCGGCCACGGCGGCGGTCCAGGCCCAGCCGCGGTCGTGGTCGCCGATCATCTGGATCTCGTCGATCACGCACACGTCCATGACGCGGTTGGTGTTCGCCATCTCGATGGTGGAGGACACGAAGTCGGCGCCGGGGCGCACGTCGCGCTCCTCGCCGGTGATCAGGCTGCACGGCCGGCCGCGGGTCTCGATCGCCTCCTGCCCTTCCAGCGCCAGCAGGCGCAGCGGCGCCAGGTAGGCGCCCTTGCGGCCCTCGGCCAACCGGTCCATGGCGGCGTGGGTCTTGCCCGAATTGGTCGGCCCGACGAACAGCCGGAGCTTCCGGAGCATGGCGCGGGCCGCCGCGAAGCTGTCGAGATAGACGCCGAGCCCCGACGCGGACTCCAGCGACGCGCGGCGCACCCGGACGCCGGCGCGGGCCGCCGCCGTCGCGAAGGCTTCCTCCAGCGCGTCGAGCAGGGTTTCCAGGCGCGGGGTCCGTCCGCCGAAGCCCAGCACGCGCACAAGGTCGTCCGAGAAGGCCTGCGGCTTCCAGGTGCCGCCGAACGCCTTCGCCCGCTCGGCGACCGATTCGACCCACGCGTCGATCTGCGCCTCGGCCTCCTCGATCCGGCCGGAGCCCTTGACCGCCGCCTTGACCCGCCTGGCCAGCGCCTTGATCTCGTTGCGGCCGACGCCCTCCGGCGTCTCCAGCAGGTCGACCAGTTCGCGCTCGACGTCCTCGACCGGGCCGACCACGGTCCGGAAGCGGGATTTCAGCCGGCGCTTCGGGTTGGCGCCGGGGATCACGAAGTCATGGGCGCCGGCGATCGACCAGCGGGCGGGCACGACGTCGAGGTCGACCTCGATGCCGTCTCCGCGCAGGATGGCCGCCATCGCGCGCAGCGCGTCGCGCCGTTCCAAGCTGTCCGTCAGTTCCGCCATGTCGCGACCGTCATTCCCTGTCATGCTCCCCTCGTATGGTATGCGGCGACGGGGATATCAACCATCGCGATGTGCGAATCGGCGCGCTCGGACCTGTTTTTTCCACCCCGCATGCTGCTAGGCTGTGACACGGATCGGTTCCGCGGGAAGGCGAAGGGGATGATCAGGCGAATCGGTATCGGGCTGGCCGGCTGCGCGGCCGTCGGGGCCGCCCTGTCGGCCGTCGTGTTCCTCGCCGTGCCGGACGACCTGCGCGACCCCACCGACGAGGAGATCCGCGGCGCCGTCGCCGCGACGGTCCGCGCCCTGGCCCCGCGCGGGGAGCTGGAGCGGCGGATCGCCGTGAGCCTGGACTCCGGCGACCCGGAGGAGACGGAAGACTGGTTCCACCTCGCCGACCTGACCGGCGTCGAGATCGATCCCGCCCTGCGCCGCCGATACGACGAGCAGACGGCGCCCCTTCCCACCCTGCTGCGCTCGGCCGCCGCCGGCGCGGCCGGCTTCGTAACCGGCGCGGGGGAGAGCACCGCCGCGACCGTGGGGGCCTTCATGTCCGACCTGACCGTCGTCGGCGACCTGCGGGACGCGGCGGCCCAGACCGGCAACATGATCCAGGGCGAACCGGTGGACGAGGTGATCCTGGCCCTGTCCGCCGCCGGGATCGGCCTGACCGCCGCGACCCTGGCGACCGGCGGAACCGCCCTGCCGGTCAAGCTGGGCGCCTCGGTGGTCAAGGTGGCCCACAAGACGGGCCGCATGACCAGGGGCTTCGCCCGGTCCCTCACGGACCTGGGCCGGCTGAAGGACACCGCGAAGCTGGAAAGGTCGCTGGAGTCGCTGGGCGCCCTGGGCAAGGCGACCTCGCCGCGCGGCGCCCTGACCGTGATGCGCAGCCTGGAGCACGTGGACGACCTGCCCCGGGCCGAGCGGCTGGCCGTCGCCGTCGGCAAGCCCACGGCGGGCGTCTTCAAGATCGCCGGCCGCCGGGCCTTCGACGGCCTTGCGAAAGTCGCGGTGCGCTCGGCCGCCGCGGTCTGGGCCCTGGCGGCCCTTCTGATCTCCGCCGCGGTCGGGTTCGTCGGCCTCGTGCTGTCGGCCCTCGGAATGCTCGGGACTCTGAGGATGGTGTGGCGAATGGTCGCCGGCCGGCCCGCCGTCAGCCGATCAGGCGCATCGCGGCCATGAAGGCGCCCGCCAGGGCGCCCAGTCCCAGGAAGAAGATGGCTGTCCGCCGGATCGTCTCGGTCATGCCCTGCATTGCTGATCCCTCCCCCGAAGTTCTCGCGGACGCTTTTGCATCCTTTGGTAGCCGCTTCAACAGCGCGGCGGGGGGATCGTCACGAATATCTCCTACTACGTCAATAGACATTTGTAGGCCGCGAAGGGCGCCGCCTCCCGCGCGGCCTACTTCACGCGACAGGTGCTTGGATCACGGATGGACACGGATAGGCACGGATGGACACGGATTAGAAGTAATCCCGTCCGGGGCAGACGCCAGCCGGGAAGGCACGGCTCGCCGGGAATCCGTGCCCATCCGTGCCTATCCTGTTCATCCGTGATCCTTGACGTTACCGCCCATCAACCTTTCGCCGCCTTCAGGCACTTTTCCGGATATTGATCAAGGAAAACGGCTTCATCCCCCTCCGCCGCGACCGCCCTCGCCACCACGATCCATTCCTCCCCCTCCTCCGCGTCCAGCAGCGCCAGGATCGGGGGCCAGACCGGGAGCTTGGCGCGGCGGCGCTGCTCGACCAGGGTCTCGATCTCGTCGGGGGTCGGCAGGCGGTCGCCCTTCAGGATGTTGCAGCGGCGGTGGGCCAGCACCGTGTTTGCGATGGCGTCGATGCCGCCGTAGCATCGCGGGATGAAGTGGTCGACGGTGGCCTTCGCGCCCACCGGCTCGCCGCAGTAGAAGCAGCGCCCCTCCTGGCTGATCGCCATCAGCTTCGGATCGCCCGCTTTCAGCATGCCGCCGGTCCCTCTCCCGTCTCAGTACTGCCGGTACTTCAGGAACTTCCCGCTGAGGGTGATGGCGACGCGGTCTCCGGCCGGATCGGGCTTCCGGGTGATGTCCATGTCGAAGTCGATGGCGCTCATGATGCCGTCGCCGAACTCCTCCTCGATCAGGGCCTTGAAGGTCGTGCCGTAGACCTGGACCAGCTCGTAGAACCGGTAGATCAGCGGATCGGTCGGGACCGCCTGCCCCAGCGAGCCGCGCGACGGGATCTGCTGGAGCAGCTTGACCTCGTACTCGTTGAGGTCGAGCGCGTCGCCGACCTTCGCCGCCGCGTCGGCCGGTAGCGCCATCTGGCCCATCAGGGCGGCGGTCGTGAACTCCTTGGACAGGCCCGCCTCCTCCGCGATGCCTTTCCAGGTGAGGTCCCGGTCGATCTTGATGCGGACGATCTTCTCGGTCAGTTCGGCGCGCGTCATGGCGTGATTCATGATGACTGTCTCCTCCCCTGGGACATGCGGTGAGGCTATTCTACCAGGAGTGAGCACCGGGGGTAAGCCGGTCCCGCGCGCGCGCCGCGCGAGGCTTGCCAGACCGGCGGATTGTTGCAACGCTGTCGCGGTCGGCATCTCGGGACCATCGCGCATGGCATATCACCAGGACATCGGCGGCACCCGCCACGGCTTCGCGGACCTGAAGGACCTGCTGGCGAAGGCCTCGCCGGCCCGCTCGGGCGACCACCTCGCCGGGCTGGCCGCCGACAGCGCGGAGCAGCGGGTCGCCGCCCGCCTCGCCCTCGCCGACCTGCCGCTCAGGACCTTCCTGACCGAGGCGGTCGTCCCCTACGAGCGGGACGAGGTGACGCGGCTGATCGCCGACACACACGACGCCCGGGCCTTCGCGCCGGTGGCGTCCCTCACGGTCGGGGGGTTCCGCGACTGGCTGCTGTCCGACGAGGCCGATACCCCCGCCCTGAAGGCGCTGGCGCCCGGCATCACGCCGGAGATGGCCGCCGCCGTCTCCAAGCTGATGCGCAACCAGGACCTGATCGCGGTCGCCCGCCGCATCCGGGTCGTCACCGGCTTCCGCACCACGATCGGGCTGCCCGGCCGGCTGTCGGTCCGCATCCAGCCGAACCACCCCTCGGACGACGCCCGGGGCATCGCCGCCTCCATGCTGGACGGGCTGCTCTACGGCTGCGGCGACGCCGTGGTCGGGATCAACCCGGCGAGCGACAACATCCCGACGACCCTGCGGCTGCTGGAGATGCTGGACGAATTCCGCGTCCGCTACGACGTGCCCATGCAGTCCTGCATCCTGGCCCACGTCACCAAC
The DNA here is from genome assembly GCF_008843145.1 of Skermanella pratensis. Lineage (GTDB taxonomy): Bacteria > Pseudomonadota > Alphaproteobacteria > Azospirillales > Azospirillaceae > Skermanella > Skermanella pratensis. The sequence continues at coordinate 5,197,970 of NZ_CP030265.1, forward strand.
ACGCTGGAGGCGATCCGCCGGGGCGCGCCGGTGGACCTGACCTTCCAGTCCGTCGCCGGCACCCAGGCCGCCAACGAGAGCTTCGGCATCTCCCTCGACTTGCTGGCGGAGGCGCACGCCGCGACCCTGGCGCTGAACCGCGGCACGGTCGGCGACAACGTGATGTATTTCGAGACCGGCCAGGGCAGCGCGCTGTCGGCCGACGCCCACCACGGCGTCGACCAGCAGACCGTCGAATGCCGGGCCTACGCGGTCGCCCGCCGGTTCAGGCCCCTGCTGGTCAACACCGTGGTCGGGTTCATCGGCCCGGAATACCTGTACGACGGCAAGCAGATCCTGCGCGCCGGGCTGGAGGACCATTTCTGCGGCAAGCTGCTGGGACTGCCCATGGGGGTGGACGTCTGCTACACCAACCATGCCGAGGCCGACCAGGACGACATGGACAACCTGCTGACCCTGCTCGGGGTCGCGGGCGTCAATTTCGTGATGGGCGTGCCGGGTGCCGACGACATCATGCTGAACTACCAGAGCACCTCCTACCACGACGCGCTCTATGTCCGCTCGGCCTTGGGCCTGCGGCCGGCGCCCGAGTTCGAGGACTGGCTGCGCCGCATGGCGATCCTGGACCGGGCCGGCCGGGTCCGCCCCGCGCTGGCCGGAGAGGCCGGAGCCGCCGCCCTGCTGGGCTACGCGGAGGCGGCGCACCATGACTGACGACATCGACACCTTCGAAGAAAAGCCCGCAGATCCCCGGCCCACCGATCCCCGGCCCGCGGATCCCTGGAGCGCGCTACGACGCCACACCGCCGCGCGGATCGCCCTGGGCCGCAGCGGCGACGGCCTGCCGACGCGCCACCTGCTCGATTTCCAGCTCGCCCACGCGCGGGCACGCGACGCCGTCCACTTCGCTTTCGATCCGGAAGCCATCGCCGCTTCCCTGCCGCCCGGCCTCGCCGCCGTCACGGTGCGCAGCCGGGCGCCGGACCGGGCGACCTATCTCCAGCATCCCGACCTGGGCCGCCGGCTCGACCCGGAGGACCTCCCCCTGCTGCGCCGGGGCGAGTACGACGTCGCGTTCGTCCTGGCCGACGGGCTGTCGGCCCGCGCCGTCCACGACCACGCGGCAAGCCTGCTCCTGGCCACGCTCGACCTGCTGCCGGGGTGGCGGGCCGCCCCGGTCGTGCTGGCGCGCCAGGCCCGCGTGGCGCTCGGCGACGAGATCGCGGCGGCCCTGGGCGCCGCCTCGGTCGTCATGCTGATCGGCGAGCGGCCCGGCCTCAGCGCCGCCGACAGCCTGGGCGCCTACCTGACCTTCGGCCCGCGCCCCGGCCTGCAGAACGCCGACCGCAACTGCGTCTCCAACATCCGGCCGGACGGGCTGGCGATCCCGCCCGCGGCCCGCAAGCTCGCCTTCCTGCTGGCCGAGGCGCGCCGGCTCAAGCTGTCCGGGGTCGGGCTGAAGGACGACGTCCCGGCCGACCTGCTGGCTCCTCCCGACCCTTGATCCCGTCCGCCGCCGACTTTGCCCGTATTACCTTGGGTTTCAAAGTTAACTTAACGTTAAGCATGCTTGCCCGACGATGGCGCCCCGGGCATCCCGCCTCATCCGCAGCGAGCACGTGCTGGCCTCCACCCCCTCCCCGCATGACATCCTGATCCAGCTGGCGCAGCATACCGGGCTGTTCGCGCTGCTGGCGCTCGTCTTCTCGCAGATTATCCATGCTTCCCGGCTGCACCGCAGCCGGTGGCGGCCGGTGTTCCTGGGGGGCGCTTTCGGCGCCTTCGCGGTCCTGTGCATGATGATCCCGGTGACCATCGGCGGGGGCCTGATCGTGGACGGCCGGATCGTCATGACGGCGCTGTCCGGGATGCTCGGCGGGCCGGTCGCGGCGGCGATCGCGGGGACCGCCGCCGCAGCATACCGGACCTGGCTCGGCGGTCCGACCGCCGCGGCGGCCTGCGCCGTCATCCTGGTCAGCGTTCTGGCCGGCACCGCGGTCTGGTGGCTGGCCGCCCGGCGCGCCCGGCGCGCCCGGTTCCGCGACCTGCTCCTGCTCGCGGGGCTGGTGGCGATGGTCGGCCAGGCGCCGATCCTGATGCTTCCCTCGCCCGAGACGGCCTGGACCTATCTCACCCTGGCGGCGCTGCCGCTCGCCGCCTCCACCGCCGGCGGCATCGTGGTGCTGGGCGGGCTTCTGCTGATCGAACTGCGCCGGCTGGTCGAGGAGGACAAGCTGCGCCTGCTCGCGGCCCACGCCACCGACATCATCTCGCGCTCCGACCAGGCGGGTCGGCACCTCTACGTCTCGCCCGCCTGCCGCGAGATCCTGGGCTTCGACGCCGAGGAGCTGGTCGGCAGCTCGATCGACTCGCTGGTCCACCCCGACGACCTGCTCTCCGTGAGGGCCGTGATGGCGTCGCTGACGCCGCAGGCGCCGCGCCAGATCTTCACCTGCCGGGCCAAGCGGAAGAACGGCGGCCATGTCTGGGTCGAGGTGACGCTTCGGCTTGTCCCGGCGACCTCGTCCGACACCCTGTGGAACGGCCCGGCCGAGATCGTCAGCGTCGCCCGCGACATCAGCAAGCGCAAGGCGGTGGAAGCCCAGCTGGCCGCCGCCAAGGCCCAAGCCGAGGCGGCGAACCGGGCCAAGTCCGGCTTCCTCGCCAACATGAGCCACGAGCTGCGGACCCCGCTGAACGCCATCATCGGCTTTGCCGAGCTGATCCGGACGGAGACCATGGGTCCCGTCGGCAACCGGACCTACCTCGACTACGCCAAAGACATCCACGACAGCGGCCACCATCTGCTGAGCCTGATCAACGACGTTCTGGACCTGTCCAAGATCGAGGCCGACCGCCTGGTGCTGGACGAGGAGACGGTCGACCTGAACGCCCTCGTCGCCACCTGCATCCGCATGTCGCGCACCCAGGCGACCCGCGGCGGCGTGACCCTGGACGCCTGCGTCGATCCCGAAGCGGTGCTGGTCCGGGGCGAGCAGCGCCGGCTGGTGCAGGTGCTGCTCAACCTCGTCTCCAACGCGATCAAGTACACCAGGCCGGGCGGCTCGGTCCGGATCGCGACCCGGATGCGGCCCGACGGCTGCCTGGACATGAGCGTGAGCGACACAGGCTGCGGCATCGACGAGCGCGACCTTGCGACGGTGATGCAGCCCTTCGGCCAGATCGACAACGCCTACAACCGGATCAGCCAGGGCACCGGGCTCGGGCTGCCCCTGGCCCGCCGCCTGGTCGAGATGCACGACGGCAGGCTGGCGCTGGAAAGCAAGGTCGGCGTCGGCACCACCGCGACGGTGACCCTGCCCGCGGTCCGGGTGATCGAACCGGTCGCCTGAACGGCCGGCCTGCCCCGGACGCCACGGCCGGAAGACACGGCCGGAAGACATGGCCGGAAGATACGGGCGAAGGAAATTCCTGCACTGCGACAAAGCGTTGTTAGGCCCGAGGAACACTTCATGATAGTTCGGGTCATCCAATATGATCGCGGTGATCGGCCATGGCCTCGCTTTCCTTTTCCTTCGGCAGGTCGATCGGCGCAAGACTGACCGTCCTGATTGTCATCATGGTGGTCGGCGCCGTCGCCATCGCCGGCTTCGGCCTTCGGGAACTTCGGCTCACGCTGCTCGGCGACCGCCAGGACAAGACCCGGAACCTGGTCGAGATCGCCTACGGCATCGTCGAACATTACGGCAGCATGGCCGAGCGGGGCGAGATCGGCCTCGACGCCGCCCGGGACGGGGCCAAGGCGGCGCTGCGCCGGCTGCGCTACGACGGGAAGGAGTATTTCTGGGTCAACGACATGACCCCGAGGATGGTCATGCATCCGTTCCGCCCGGACCTGGAAGGCCAGGACCTGTCCACCAGCAAGGACCCGGCCGGCAAGCTCCTGTTCGTCGAGTTCGTCCGGACGGTGGAGGCGCGGGGCGCCGGCTTCGTCGATTACCTGTGGCCGCAGCCGGGCGGCACCGATCCGGTGCCCAAGCTGTCCTACGTCAAGGGCTACCAGCCGTGGGGCTGGGTGATCGGCTCCGGCATCTACATCGACGACGTCGACGCCATCTTCGGCCGGCAGGCGGCGATCACCGCGTCCATCGCGGCGGTGATCTTCACGCTGGCGGTAGTGCTGGCGCTGCGCATCGTGCGCGGCATCGTGCGGCCGATCCGGGACCTCCGGAAGGCCATGGCCGACCTGTCCGACGGCCACCTGGACGTCACCGTGCCCGGCACGGCGGCCCGCGACGAGCTGGGCGACATGGCCCGCACCCTGGACGCCCTGAAGGAGGTCGCGGTCGCGGCGGTGCGCTCCGGCAGCGGCCTGGACCATGTCGGCTCCTGCATCATGATGGTCGACGGCGCCGGCACGGTGTTCTACGCCAACCAGGCCGTCGCGGCGCTGTTCGGCGCCTGCGCCGGGGAGATCCGCCGGACGGTTCCCGGGTTCGATCCGGGCCGGCTGGCCGGCCTGCCGATCGACGGCTTCGGAAGCCCCTCCGCCGCGCCGGGGGCCGGCCTGCACGCGGCCTTGCTGGCCGGCGGAGAGGCCGGCCTTGAGCTGGGCGGCCGCACCTTCCTGCTGATCGCCCACCCGGTCGCGGGGCGCCACGGCGAGCCGCTGGGCACGGTGGTCGAGTGGCGCGACCGGACCGATGAGCGCCGGATCGAGGCGGAGATCAGCGGCATGGTGGCGACCGCGGTGCGCGGCGACCTGTCGGCCCGCATCGCGCTTGAGGGCAAGACCGGCTTCTTCCTGACCGTCAGCGAGGGGATCAACCGGCTGGCCGACACCATCGCCGTCGTGTCGGAGGAATTGGCCGAGATGCTCGGCCACCTCGCCCGGGGCGACCTGACCCGGCGCATCGGGTCGGACTACGACGGCGTGTTCCTGCGCCTCAAGAACGACTTCAACAGCACGGCCGATACGCTGTCCGACGTGGTCGGCCGGATCGAGACGGCGGCCTCGACCATCGCGTCGGCCGCGGGCCAGGTCTCGGCCGGAAGCCGCGACCTCGCGGAACGGACCGAGCAGCAGGTCTCCAGCCTGCGCCGCACCGCCTCCACCATGGACGGGCTGACCGCGACCGTGCACGCCAACGTCGAAACATCGGTCCGGGTGGAAGAGGCGGCAGTCGCCGCCCACGGCGCCGCCGGGCGGGGCACGGGGGTCGCCGAGGACGCCGTCGCGGCGATGCGGCGGATCGAGGACTCGTCGGCCCGGATCGGCGACATCGTCAGCATGATCGACGAGATCGCCTTCCAGACCAACCTGCTGGCGCTGAACGCCGCGGTCGAGGCGGCGCGGGCCGGCGACGCGGGCCGCGGCTTCGCCGTGGTCGCGAGCGAGGTCCGCACCCTGGCCCAGCGTTCCGCCGCCGCGTCGAAGGAGATCAAGCGGCTGATCCAGGCCAGCGGCACCGAGGTCCATGACGGCGTCGTGCTGGTCCGGGCGGCCGGGACGGCGCTGACCGACATCACCGCGTCGGTCGGCCGGGTCGCCGACCTGATGGGCCGGATTTCCCGCGCGACGGCCGAGCAGGCCAGGGGCCTGGACGAGGTCAACGGCGCCATCACCTCCATGGACTCCATGGCCCAGCAGAACGCGGCCCTGGTCGAGGAAAGCTCCGCCGCCGCCGAGTCGCTGGAGTCCCAGGCCCGCGATCTGACCAGCCTGATCAGCTTCTTCGAGCTGGACGGCGAAGCCATGGCGTCGGACCGGCAGCCGCTTCGCCGGGCGGCGCCCCTCTGAACCCGAAAAAGTATTAATACTTTCTTACAGAAGATTTGCGCACCCGGATATGAAAGACTATCCTTTCGATAACCGGGGACCGACGATAATGGCGCTCATCCAAGGCACAAGTAATTCCGAGACACTGTACGGAACCACCGGCGCCGACAGCATGTACGGCCAGGGAGGGAACGACAGCCTTTACGGCCGCTCCGGCGACGATCAGATTTGGGGCGGGGCCGGTGACGACAGGTTACTTGGGGAGTCGGGGAACGATACTCTGTATGGGGAGGACGGCAACGACACCCTCCATGGCGGCACCGGCGTCTCCCATCTCTATGGCGGCGCCGGAAACGACAGGCTCATCTACGATCCGAGCGCGGGAAACATCGCGACGATCCGGACCTCCCTGGCGGCCAGCCAGCTCAACGGCGATGCCGGCACCGACACCCTGGCCGTGATCAACCGGACGACCTACACCTCCGGAACGGCGGCCCAACCGGTCGAGGCGCCGGCCCAGACTTACGTCTATATCGACGCAAAGGGCTCCGGCCGCATCCTGTTCACCAAGCCCGACTCGCAGTGGGACGAGTCCAGCATCACCGTCGGCAACTTCAAGGGCATCGAGAAGATCACGGTGAGCGGCGCCGGCGGCCTCAGCTTCGCCGGCGGCTTCCACGAAAGCACGGGCATCGACATCACCGGCACCTCGGGCGACGACACGTTCCGCAGCAACTACGGGTCCGACACCATGCGGGGCGGAGCGGGAGACGACGTCTTCCATATCGGCGGCGGAGGCAACGACAGGGTCTACTCGAACGCCGACGACGCCGACAGCTTCCACCTGAACTTCTTCGACCCGGGCTCCCACACCATCACCGGGTTCAACGGCGCCGGCGTCGCAGGAGGCGACCGCCTCTTCATCGACGCGGACGCCTCCCTCAAGACGTCGGTGTCCATCAGCGAACATGCCGGAAAAACGACGATGACGCTGACCAACCACGACTGGGGCACGGTCGGCACCTGCGTGATCGACAAGGTCGGCCTGGTCGAAGGGATCGACTACTTCTACGTCTGATCCCGTCCGCCGGCTCCGACAAGCCCGACGGCGCGGAGTTCCGTAGGTCGGCCTTCGCCCGCCAGGGCGAACGCCGACACCGCGCAACGACGCTCCGGCCATGATGTCGGCGTCGGCCTTCGGCCGAGGCCGACCTACGGCGACTCCGCCCCCGCTCAGCCGTCCAGAAAGGCCAGGACGCTGTCGACGAAGCGGTCGGGCTGCTCCGCATGCAGCCAGTGCCCCGCATCGGCGATTCCTTCGATCCGGGCGTTCGGGAACAGCCTCCGGATCTCCTCATGGTGGGACGGCCGGACATAGTCCGACCGTTCCCCGTGCAGGAACAGCGTCGGCTTGTCGAAGCTGTGCCCGGCAAGGTCACCGGTCGGGAAGGCCGTCAGTTCGTCCATCCGGTCGCCCAGCGCCTTCAGGTTGATCCGCCAGGAGAACGCGCCGTTCTCGGCCACCAGGTTCTGCAACAGGAAGCTTCGGATCGGCGCCTCCGGGATGGACGACGCCAGCTGCGCATCGACCTCCCCCCGCCGGGTGACTCCCGACAGGTCGACCGCCCGCATCGCCTCCACATAGGGCATCAGCGTGTGCCGGTAGCTGACCGGCGCGATATCGGCGACGACCAGCTTGTCCACCAGGTCGGGCCGGGTCAGCGCCAGCACCATGGCGGCCTTGCCGCCCATGCTGTGGCCGAGCAGCGAAACCGGCCCGAGCCCCTTGCCCCCGGTCTTTTCCTCTATGTAGCCGCCCACGTCGTCGGCCATGTCGGCGTAGCTCATGTCGTCCGACCAGGGCGAGCCGCCGTGGTTGCGCATGTCGAGCGCGTGGACCCGATGCCCGGCGCCCAGCCGCTTCGCCACCGTGTTCCAGTTCCGGGCCGAGCCGAACAGCCCGTGCAGCACCACAAACGGCGCGCCCTCCCCGGCCTCGAAGCCTGTCAGCGTCACTCCCATGGGTCCGATATCCTTCCTGTCCAAGCCGGCACACCCGAATCGATCACCCCGGATGTATCCGCCGACGCGACCAAGATCCAGAGCACCTTAACAACCGCTACACCTGTTATACATACCGGATCGATCTTCGGGGACACCTTCATGGGGTGGCTGAACGTCTTCTTCCTGATCAACGGTGGCTGAGGAAAAACCGGGAAAACGGAGGAAAAACGGGGTCAGAGTCGTTTTCCGGTTCGGGGAAACGGGGTCAGAGTCGTTTTCCGGTTTGCGAATCGCTCCGAAACAGCAAGAGAAGCCCCGGTAAAATACTCTGACCCCATTTGGCACTTCATCCTTGAGTTGATCCGATGAGCCCAGGCGGCTCCGAAGAAGCAAGAGCAGCCTCGGTACAGGGAAGGATCAGGACCAGCTCCACCTTCATGCCATCCCAGGTCTGCCAAGATGAGCCTGCGGCGTCCTGACGCGCGACATTCAGACTGAGCGACAGCCATCTCATTAAATCTCATTATGTCTTTTGTATCAATGGGTTAGCGGAATAATCTGTACCTGGAGCAAAAGGCCGGGCGTTCAGGCTGTTGCTGAGCGCATCCTAATGAGGTTGGGCAAGTACGGGGCATCGGCTCCGGGAACGCCAACGCGATGGCCGAGATAGTTCCAGAAGGAGACGCCGAGCTTCGTGCAGGACAGCAGCAGGCCGGCGAAGGCGTCCCGGCACTCGCGTCCCTGATCGGAGCGGGTACCGCCGGAGATCTTGCGCTTGATCACCTGTGGGCGCAGGTCGCGCTCCGAGCCGTTGGTATTGAGCGGCACCTCGGGGCGGTCGAGCACGACCAGCAGTTCATCCTTGTTCGACCGCAGCCGCTCCAATAACCGGTCGAGCGTCGCGAACCCGGTGCGCCGTCGGAAGATCCGGTCAAAGCGTGCCCGTAGCTGTCCGCGCCGTCTTTTGTCGGGATCGCGACGATAAGCCTTGAGATCGGCGTAGAACCACCAGACCAGGCTGCGCAGGCGTTGCTGGGCCTGGAGGTGCTTGTCGGTGAAGGTGTCGAGCTTATGGATCAGCCGCTCGGCGTGGACCCAGCACAGGGCATGGCGCCCGACGGCGAACTGCCCCGCGTCGTCGGACAGGACCACGGTGTCGGGCAACAGGCCATGGGCCTTGATCGCGCCCCACACCGCTCCTTCGGTGGCGACCAGCACCGGATCGGGCGTCACAGCCAGCGTCGTGATCCCGAGCCGCTCCAGATGCCGGATCCACGCCTCCTCGTCGGCGAACCGATGCTCGGGATCGGCCTCCAGCCGGGCGACCACCGATCCCGCCAGCGCGCGCCGACGCATGTAGTCCAGCGCCTCGGCGTTGATCACGTAGTCGCCGTATCCGGCGCGCAGCACCGTCAGGAAATTCAGCCGGCTCTTGGAGCCTGTGGTGGCGAAGGCGGCAAAGTTGTCGTTGCCGATCTGGGTGCAGAAGCCGTTCCGGTGTTTGTGCCGCGCACCTGTGTCATCGACGCTGATCCAGGCGGCGGTTTCCAGTCCGGCCCGCAGCACCGCGCGGGCTTCGTCCAGAAAGGCGCCGTTGCCCGCGTTCAACAGGCGGACCACCTGACGCTTGGAAATGTCGATGCCAAATGCCCGGAGCTGGGTGACCAGCCGCGGCATCGTTACCTGGCCCTGATGATATTGCAGCAGCACGAAACGGCGCAGTTCCGGCCCAAAGTGGCCGGTGATCCCGGCCGGCATCGGCGCTGTCACCGTCCTGCCGTCCGGCGTTTTCCAGCGTTCACGGCGGATGCGAACGACATGCGGGCGCAGCTCGAGATCCTGGACGACGAAGTCCTCGTAACTTTTGAAGCGCGAGCCGGTCGGCACGTCAGCCTTGATGATCCGGTCCTCGTGGATGACCAGCCGCTCGGTCTTACGGCGCTTCCTCCCGCGCCGACTGTCGGTGCCCTCCGGCTTAGGCTCGGTCTTCCGCTCCATGCCGCTCGGACGGATCGCCGGCCGACCCTTCACGCCCTTGAGTGCGGCGATCTCCGCTCGCAAGTCCGCAATCGCCTGCTTAAGCGCGGCATTCTCTGCCAGCAGGCGTTCGGTCAGGGCTTCAAGGTCGCCGCGCGACAGGCCGGAAAGTGAAAGTTTCTCAGGGGCGGACACATCAGGAAAGATGGCGCCAGCGCCGATCACAACCAACCCCAGCACGCCTCATGCCTGCCCGGCCTTTTGCCCCAAGTACAATAATCTTTTGTTTGGGAGAAATAAAATGTCGAAGCATGTCGCGTTCTCGTTGGTCGCCGCCATTATCCTGGCGCCGGCCGTGGGCGCCGCACCGGCGGGCGCCTCCGAACCGATCCAGCCGATCGAGCCGGCGAAGATCACGTCTCCCGCCATGGTCGAACTCGGCAAAAAGCTCTTCTTCGACCCCCGCCTGTCCAAGTCCGGTTTCATTTCGTGCAACTCGTGCCACAACCTGTCCATGGGCGGCACGGACAACCTCAAGACCTCGATCGGCCACAACTGGCAACAGGGGCCGATCAACGCGCCGACGGTGCTGAACTCCAGCCTGAACGTGGCGCAGTTCTGGGACGGCCGCGCGCTGACCTTGCAGGATCAGGCCGGCGGCCCGATCGCCAACCCCGGTGAAATGGCTTCCTCCCACGCGCTGGCCATCTCCGTCCTTCAATCGATCCCGGCCTATGTCGCCGAGTTCAAGGCCGTGTTCGGCACCGAGACGGTGACCATCGCCGAGGTCACCAAGGCAATCGCCACCTTCGAGGAAACCCTCGTCACCCCGAACTCGCGCTTCGACAAGTGGCTGAAGGGCGACAAGACGGCGCTGACCAACGCCGAGCTGGAAGGCTACGAACTGTTCACGGACTCGGGCTGCACCGCCTGCCACAACGGTTCGGCGGCCGGCGGCAACACCTTCCAGAAGATGGGCGTGGTAGAGCCCTACCAGTCGACGAGCCCGGCCGAGGGCCGGGTCGCCGTGACCAAGGAGGAGGCGGACCGCTTCAACTTCAAGGTCCCGACCCTGCGCAACGTCGAGCTGACCTACCCGTATTTCCACGACGGCGAGGCCGCAACGCTCACCCAGGCGGTGGACACCATGGGCCGCATCCAGCTCGGCCGGAAGTTCACCGAGGCTGAGAACGCCAAGATCGTGGCGTTCCTGAAGACCCTGACGGGTGATCAGCCGGACTTCAAGCTGCCGATCCTGCCTCCCTCGACGGACAAGACCCCGCGGCCCGAGCCGTTCAACTGACCGCAGGGGCGGATGAAGGGTTTGAGACGAAGGGCCGGGCGGTAGCGCCGCCGCCCGGCCCGGTTCTTCCCGGAGGCATTCCCGGGAGCATTCACAACGGACGTTCGGCATGGATTGGCAGCGCTTTGGCGCCACGGGGATCGTCGTCGCGGCGGTCGGAGGCATCGTCGCCGGCATTATCGGCTGGGGTGGCTTCAACACCGTGATGGAGGCCACCAACAGCATGGAGTTCTGCATTTCGTGCCACGAGATGCGCGACACCGTGTATGCCGAATACACGCAGACCATCCACTACCGGAACGGCTCGGGCGTCCGCGCGGTATGCGCCGATTGCCACGTGCCGCGCGACTGGATGCACAAGGTGGCCCGGAAGCTGGCGGCCACCAACGAGATCTACCATTGGCTGGCGGGCTCGATCGACACCCGGGAGAAGTTCGAGGCCAAGCGCCACGAGCTGGCCCGCCACGAATGGGACCGGATGCGGGCGTCCGACAGCCGCGAATGCCGCAACTGCCACTCCTTCGAGGCGATGGACCCGCACCGGCAATCCGCCAAGGCCGCCAAAGCCATGGGCGAGGCGGCCATGGGCAACGCGGCCAAGACCGCCAAGACCTGCATCGATTGCCACAAGGGCATTGCCCATAGCTTTCCCGACGTGACCGCGGGCCACCGGCGTGCTTTCACGGAACTTTCGGCCGAAGCGGCGGCGCTGGCGCTGAAGCCGGGCCAAAAGGCCTATGCGCTGACCACCCTTCCGTTTCGAGTCGAGCGCCGGGCTACGGGCGCGCCGGCAGACGGCGAGCTCGCCGCCGCGACGCCGGTCCGGGTGCTGGAAACGGCCGACGGACTGGTGCGGGTCGAGGTCGTCGGATGGCGGCGCGGGGATGCGGCAGGAACGCTCTACGCGGAGCCCGGCAAGCGCATCACGCTCGCCAAGCTCGGTGATGCCGCTGCCACTGGTACCGAGGCGCTGCGCACCGTGACCGACCCGGACACTGGCCAGGACTGGACGCAGGTACGCCTCGCCGTCTGGACGCGGGCCGACGGCTACGTTCCCGCGCCCGCGTCCCTGTGGACACAGGCTGCCCGCGTCTACGACGCGAACTGCACGCTCTGCCACGCGGCCCACCCGCCGACCGCCTACACCGCGAACGAGTGGATCGGCAACATCAACGCCATGAGGCGCCTGACCAAGCTCGACGACGAGGAGATCCGCCTGCTCCAGGCCTACCTGCAACTCCACGCCAAGGACATGGCCGCGACGCCGCGATGAAGCGCAAGCTCGGCTGGAACACGAGTCGCCCGGCACAGTAGTCTTGATCGATCAGCCGTAGGTCGGCCTCGGCCGAAGGCCGACGCCGACAGCATGGCCGAAACATTGATGCAGGGTGTCGGCGTTCGCCCTGACGGGCGAAGGCCGACCTACGGCACTCCGCTCCATCGAACTCATCAAAACCTCTGTGCAAAGACATTGGACCAAGGGTGTATCACAGCCCCTTCACGGCTCACTGCGGCTGGCGCGCCGCGTCCGCCGAACGTGCTATGGTGGCTCCGCGAGGGAAATCCAGTCCCCCGTCCCGCAAGCGGACAGGCCGAAAGGAAGCCGGGTGATGGAACAGCCGAACCGCCGATACATGACCCGCGAAAGTTTCCGGCGGTGGCTGGAGGAGCAGGCCGGCGGCACGCGCTACGAGCGGGTGGCGGGCGAACCGATCGCCATGGCCCCGGAGCGGATCATCCATGCCCGCCTGAAAGCCCGGGTCTGGCAGGCGCTCGACCGGGCGCTTTCCGGCCAGGATGCCGGCTGCGAAGCAGGGTCAAGCCCGGAGCCACCGCGTTGACCCGGATGCCGAACGGCGCCACCTCCGCCGCCAGGGGTCGCAAAGGAACACGAGACTGGCCGTGCAACCTCCGTCCCGTTCCGGCGGTTTATTGGCATGCGGCCGTCCCGACCGGCCGCGCCCACCCTTGCCGGAGACCGGAGCGACCATGCTGAAGGGCCTAGACCCGCTGCTCCACGCCGACCTGCTCTATGTCCTGGCCGCCATGGGCCACGGCGACGAGCTGGCCCTGGTCGACAAGAACTTCCCTGCCGTGTCGCTGGGCGCGCGGGTGGTCCGGCTGGACGGGGTGGATGCGCCGCGGGCGCTGGAGGCGATCCTGTCGGTCATGCCGCTGGACGACATGCTGGACACGCCTTACACCCGCATGGTCGACCTGACGATCGGCGAGATCGAGGAGTCGGAGATCTGCCGCCAGTTCGCGGACATCGTCGAGCGTTTCGAAGGTCCGCGCTGGACCATCGGCCAGATCGAACGCTTCGGTTTCTACGACCGGGCGCGGGCCGCCTTCGCCGTCGTCGTCACCGGCGAGACCCGGGTGAACGGGTGCCTGCTGCTGGCCAAGGGTGTCGTCCAACCGGCCCAGCCGGTCCCCGACCGACCATCCTCCGGGACCGGGGAGCCCGGCGCACGGTCATATTCCCGCCCTGATTTTCAGGGGGAATCATCTTCGCGGGAGCGTCCGGTTCCTGTATCCTGAAACGGTTCTGCTGTGCCGATGCGGGTGGTTGTGGGGGTGGGAGACTGCCATGATGGTGGGGCGCCGATATCTGATCCGGCAAGCGACGGGCGACCTTGTCGAATTGTCCCGCCGGGATTTCGACCGTGCCGACGACCGGATCGCCCCGATCGCCGGGCTGGCCGGCCGTTGCGTCGAGATGGTCTCGGTCGTGGTGGTCGAATCGCCGCATCTGACGCCGGTGGTGTCCGATGTCGCCTTCACCAAGGTCTATTTCGACGATGACGGGTTCGTCGACGTCTCCAAGCGCGACCTGATGATCCGCCTGATGGTCGAAAGCTGCGCCGACCAGCGCTCGCAGGTGGCGCCGCCGCTCGACCAGAAATCGCTGGTGGTGTTCGCCCACCGGGCGCGCGGCCGGCTCGACCGCGAGTTCCGCTGGAGGCCCGATCCGGCCGTCGTGAACGAGGTGCTTCACCGGTTCGACCTGCCGGTGTCCAACGGCCTCGGCCAGCCACTCCTCGCGATGAGCCGCACGCTCCATTGAGTCCCGTAGGTTGGCCCACGGACCCAACCTACGATCGACGGCCCGCATCACCGCCGCTCCGCGTCAAACCTTAGGTTGGGCCCGTGGTCCAACGCATCGCGGCGAGTGGATCGGCAGGCCGGGGGGAACGGAGCGAGTCCGCCGGGGCCGGTGTCAGCCCAGCAGGTACATCAGCAGGGCCATGCGGACATACAGCCCGTTCTGCATCTGGCGGAAATAGGCCGCGCGCGGGTCGGCGTCGAGCGACAGCGGGATCTCGTTGACGCGCGGCAGCGGGTGCATCACCGACATGGTCGGCTTGGCCCGCGCCATGTGGTCCTCGGTCAGGCCATAGTCATAGTCGCCGGTGGACTCGAACCGCTCCTTCTGGACGCGGGTCACGTAGAGCACGTCGGTCCCGGCCAGCACCTCGTCCAGTTCGACGACCTCCCGGTCGGCCGGGCGGACCAGGTCGGCCGGCATGCGCAGCTCGGGCGGCGAGACATAGTTGATCGTCACGTCGTACATGCGCAGCAGCCGCGACAGGCTGTGGACGGTGCGGCCATGCTTCAGGTCGCCCATCATGGTCACGCTCAGCCCGTCGATCCGGCCCTGTTCGGCCAGGATGGTGAACAGGTCGAGCAGCGCCTGGGTCGGGTGCTCGCCCACGCCGTCGCCGGCATTGACGATCGGCACCGGCGACACGGCGGCGGCACGGGCGGCGGCTCCCTTCTCGGGGTGGCGCAGCACGATGATGTCGGTATAGCAGGCCAGCGTCCGGATCGTGTCCTCCAGGATCTCGCCCTTGGACACGCTGGAGAAGGTGACGTCGTTGATCGGCAGCACGCGCCCGCCCAGCCGGCTCATGGCGGCGAAGAAGCTGGACGAGGTCCGGGTCGAGGCCTCGTAGAACAGGTTCGCCAACAGCTTGCCGCGCAGATGGCTGATGCTGTGCCCCTTCGCCTTGCTGATCCAGTTGGCGTGGTAGAACAGCTCTTCGATCAGCGCCTTGTCGAACTGGTCGACGGACAGGACGTGGTTAAGCTTCATCGGAGGACTCCACAGGACGCGCGCGGCACCTATTGCAGCATATCCGACCGGGATACAACCCGGATGTGATCTCCGAAGGAGGGATCGGTCTCCCCTCCGAAGGCGTGACATGGATCACGCCGTTGCCATGGTCGGTACGCCATAGTGCGCTACATTCCGTGATGTGCTGATTCGAGTATTGCCATGACCCCCGCCTCGCCCTCCTCCCCGCCCTGGTGGCGCTGTTCGTGGTCGCCCTGGCCGCCGCCATGCCCGCGCCGGCGCGGGCCGGCGGGTTCGACCAGGAGATGGCGCGCTGGGTGGCGGCGCTGGAAACCCGCCTGGTCACGCTGGAGGAAGGAATGCCCGACGCGGCCCCGGCGACGCGGATCGCCCGCGGGCCGGTGCTCAAGCCCGGCATGATAGACAGCCGGGTGTTCGACCTGACCCGCCGGCTGGTCGAGCTGGGCTACCTGGAGCCGGGGTCGGAGCGCGATGTCTTCGACGAGCTGGTTAAGGTTTCAGTTGAAACGTTTCAGGCCGAGCGCGGACTCAATCCCGACGGCAAGGTCGGCGGCGCCACCCTGGCCGCCCTCAACCTGACGCCGGCGGAGGAGGTCGCGTCGATCCGCGAGACCCTGTCGCGGATCGCCGAGTTCAGCGCCTCCGCACCCGCCACAGTGGTGCTGGTCAACCTGCCGGCGCAGGACCTGACGCTGGTGCGCGACGGCGAAACGGTGCTGACCATGGACACGGTGGTCGGCAGTCCGTCCCGGCCGACGCCGCTGCTGACCGACACGATCACCCATGTGGTGGTCAACCCGACCTGGACCGTGCCGCCGACCGTCCTCAAGCAGGACAAGCTGCCCAGCCTCCGCCGGACCGGCTCGCCCGGCATCGACCATGCGACCGTCTGGCTCGACGGCGAACCGGTCGATCCCGCGGCGGTCGACTGGACCGGCGTGTCGTCCTGGCGCGTCCGGATCGTCCAGTCGGCCGGCGACCACAGTGCCCTGGGCCGCTTCCGGTTCAACCTGACCAACGGCGACCACATCTACCTCCACGGCACCAACGCGCCGCGCGTCTTCAACCGGGACCGGCGGGCAGTCAGCTCCGGCTGCGTCCGGCTGGCCGACCCGGAAGGGCTCGCCGACGACCTGCTGCGGTCCGCCGGGTTCACGCCGGAGCGGATCACCTCCCTGGTGAATGCGGGGGAAACCCGGTGGCTGCGGCTGGCCGAGCCGATGCCCGTCCGGTTCGTCTATTGGCCGGCCGTGCTGCGCAACGACCGGGTCGTCGTCCTGCCGGACATCTACGGTATCGTTCCGCCTCCGGAACAGATTGCGGCGACCAACTGACACTGCGCGCTTGCCCTTCCCGGTCAGCCGGTTAACGTTGCGTCCGACAACGCAACGGGAGGAAATCCAATGGACCTCGGGCTTTCGGGCAAGCGCGCCCTGGTGCTGGGATCGAGCAAGGGCCTGGGCCACGGCATAGCCGAGATGCTGGCCGCCGAAGGCGCCCACGTGACCCTGGTCGGCCGCAACGGGGAACGGCTGGCCCAGGCGGCGGAGACGATCACCGCGCGCGGCGCCGGCGCCGCCCGCTTCGTCGCGGTGGACATGAACGGCCCCGGCGCGGTCGACCAGCTGATGGACGGGGTGGAGGGCGGCCCCGGCGCCGTCGACATCCTGGTCAACAATTCGGGCGGGCCGCCGCCGGGCAACATCTCCGCGGTGGGCGCGTCGGACTGGACCCGGCATTTCGAGACCATGGTCGTGACCCTGATCGAGACCGCCGGCCGGGTGCTGCCCGGCATGCGGGAGCGCAAGTGGGGCCGCATCCTGACCATCGCCTCGTCGGGCGTGATCCAGCCGATCCCCAACCTGGGCATCTCCAACACGCTCCGCGTGTCCCTGGTCAACTGGGGCAAGACCCTGTCGCTGGAAGTCGCCCCCGATGGCGTCACGGTGAACACGATCCTACCCGGCCGCATCCACACCGAGCGGGTCGACCAGCTCGACCAGGCGGCGTCGGACAAGCAGGGCAAGGACATCGAGGCGGTCAGATCGGCGGCGAAGGCCCAGATCCCGGTCGGCCGCTACGGCACGGTGGAGGAGTTCGCGTCGGTCGCGACCTTCCTGGTCAGCGCGCGGGCGAGCTACGTGACCGGCTCGGTCACCCTGGTCGACGGCGGCCTGGTCAAATCCTGGTGACGAATCGGCACCCTTGGCTGTTGTCCCTGGCGTAAACCGACAGGAGAACGACCATGGCAACAGAACCGATGGCACCCGGCGACGACGCCCCTCCCGGCACTCCCGGCACCGGCGAGAACATCTGCCCCGATTGCAAGGGCAGCGGCCGGCTGAACGACAAGTCCTGCCCGACCTGCTCGGGCACGGGCAAGATCATCGAGGGGGTCGGCGGCGCCTGACCCGAAGCGCCTGACCCGAGACGCCTGACCCGAAGCCCTAGGGGGTCGTCGAGGCGGCGACCATGGCGGTGCGGAGCTGGCGGTCCATCCGCCGGCCCAGCGCCTCGGTCATGCGGTTGAACTGGCCCCAGGTCAGCCGGCCGGACGCCAGGGCGGCGTAGAGCTGCTCCTGCTCGTGCCAGGTGGTCAGGATCGCCCGCCCGGCCGCTTGGTCGCGCGGGTTCAGGATCGCCTCGGTCCGGGGGGTGCAGGCGGCTATGGCCGAGAGGTAGCCGCGGGCCAGTTCCTGCTCCTCCGGGGTGGGCTTGGCCGTGTCGCCCAGGTTGGCCGGCGACATTTCTCCCAGGGGCGGGCTCTTGGCCCGCAGCGGCGCGAAAGCGGGCCGGCCCTCGACCTCGCCGACGCACGCGGCCGACGCTCCGACCTCCATCGCCAGGGGCGACGTGGACTGGGTGGTGCCGCAGCCGGCCAGAAGGGCCGCCAGGGAGAGATTTACCAGGATGCGGGAGCCGATGATGCCGCTCATTGCGTGAACCAAGCTTACTTGCCCTTCATCGGGTTGCAGTACTGGCCCGATGCCTTCAGACCGCTGCAGAATTCCGACACCTCGGTCAGTTGGGTGAACCCGTCGGTCATCAATCGCACGAAGGTTCCCTGCCCCGGAATGTCCGCCTTGACCATGATCGGCGCCCGGTTGATCAAAAGGTCGCGGTACGACTTCTTCAGCGTCTTCCATCCGGCCATGGCGTGCTGCTGATCCCGGTAGGACGCGAGATGAGCCATGAATCCGCCGGGACGCGGCGTCTCCGCCTGAGAAACCGCCGGCGCCGGCTCGGCTGTCCGGTCGATCACGGCGGCCCGGACGACCGGCACGGCGGCCGGCGGCACCGCTTCGGGAACCGCCGCGGGAGGAGGTGACGGGGGGGCCGGCTCCGGCGAAGGCTCCGGCGCCTCGGCGACCATGACCGGCGCGGGCGCAGGTGCGGGCTGAGCCGTCACGGGACCGGTGATGTATCCCATGGACCGGTCGTCGCTGGTCAGCCAGGCACCGGTCCAGGGATTGACAACCATGTCGGAGGTGATCTGCATGTATCCACGGGAGAAACCGCCATCCGACGTGGGGGCCGACGCGGAAGCGGGCGCGGTGGCCGGCGGCGGCGGGGGAGTCGGCGGTGCGGTCAGCGGCATCACCGAGGCAGCGGCCGACGCCGGAGCCTCGGGCTGCGGCGGCGTGTCAGGCCCGGGGGCCGCGACCGGTGCCGGAACGGGAGCCTCGACAGGGGCCTGAGCCGGGCGTTCCGGCATCGGCGGGACCTCCAGCTTCGCGACCCGCTCCACCTTGGGCGGGTTGGCGGCGCGCCCGGCACCTCCGGCTCCCATGCCGCCACCGCCGCCCTGCACATAGTAACCGGTCGCCGCCGTGGCGCCGAGCATGCCATAGGCGACAGCGATAAACTTGAAGCTCAAGACGCCTCTCCCTCGAATTCAACACCGGGAGCCGCAGCGGAACGCAGGCCGCTGCGTCTTCACGGTACTTTCGACGGGGTTAACAATTCATAAGTGTCGCGTTCTTGTCCCAGGCGGGCGAGCGGCACGGCTCTTTTCCCGGAAACCTTCCAAGCCTGCCGGGGTTTCTGCCTTGTGATCCCTCAGATCGCCTTCCTCCGCCCGGACAAGGATCGTCCGTGAGCCGGCAGGCGCCTCCGACCCTACCAAGACGCACTCGAAGACAGGAAGCAACCACGATGCCGGACAACAGGCTTACCAGCAGCCGCGAGACCGCGCGCTTTGCCGACCAGGAAGTCATCCGGGGAGAGGGCGGCGAAACCCATCAGGTCGCCGGCGGCGACGTGCCGGTGCTGACCACCCAGCAGGGCGTTCCCGTCGCCGACGACCAGAACTCCCTCAAGGTCGGCTATCGTGGCCCCACGGCGCTGGAGGACTTCCACTTCCGGGAAAAGATCTTCCACTTCGACCACGAGCGGATCCCCGAGCGCGTCGTCCATGCCCGCGGCTTCGGCGCCCACGGCTATTTCGAAACCTATGAATCCCTGTCCGACCTGACCCGCGCCGACCTGTTCCAGCGCACAGGCGAGAAGACCCCGGCCTTCGTGCGCTTCTCCACCGTTGCCGGCAACAAGGGCTCGGCCGACCTGGCGCGGGACGTGCGGGGATTCGCCGTCAAGTTCTACACTCAGGAGGGCAACTGGGACCTGGTGGGCAACAACATCCCGGTGTTCTTCATCCAGGACGCCATCAAGTTCCCCGACCTGATCCACGCCGCCAAGCAGGAGCCCGACCGCGGCTTCCCGCAGGCCCAGACCGCGCACGACAATTTCTGGGACTTCATCTCCCTGTCGCCTGAAGCGGTCAACATGGCGTTGTGGATCATGTCCGACCGGACCATCCCGCGCTCGTTCCGCTTCATGGAAGGCTTCGGCGTCCACACTTTCCGGCTGGTCGACGCCGAGGGCAAGTCGACCTTCGTCAAGTTCCACTGGAAGCCCAAGCTGGGCATGCAGTCGGTGGTCTGGAACGAGGCGCTGAAGATCAACGGCGCCGACCCCGATTTCCACCGCCGCGACCTGTGGAACGCGATCCAGGCCGGCGACTTCCCCGAGTGGGAACTGGGCCTTCAGGTCTTCGACCAGGATTTCGCCGAGAAGTTCGACTTCGACGTGCTGGACGCCACCAAGATCATCCCCGAGGAGATCCTGCCGATCCGCCGCGTCGGGCGCCTCGTGCTCGACCGCTGCGTCGACAACTTCTTCGCCGAGACGGAGCAGGTCGCGTTCTGCACCCAGAACATCGTCCCGGGCATCGATTTCACCAATGATCCGCTGCTTCAGGGCCGCAACTTCTCGTACCTGGACACGCAGCTGAAGCGGCTGGGCGGTCCCAACTTCACCTATCTGCCGATCAATGCGCCCAAGCGGCCGGTCCACCATTTCCAGCAGGACGGGCACATGGCGATGGTCAACCCCAAGGGCCGCGCCAACTACGAACCCAACTCCTGGGGCGGCGCCGCTGGCGGCCCGCGCGAGGCCCCGGACATCGGCTTCAGGTCCTTCCCGGCCGAGGAACAAGGCGCCAAGCTGCGCATCCGCGCCGAGAGCTTCGCCGATCACTACAGCCAGGCCCGGCAGTTCTACCTGAGCCAGACCCCGGTCGAGCAGACCCACATCGCAGACGCCTTCACCTTCGAGTTGAGCAAGGTCAAGACCCCCGCGATCCGCGCCCGCATGGTCTCGCACCTTCTGAACGTGGACAAGGGACTGGCGGAAAAGGTGGCCTTCGGCCTGCGGCTGGAGGAAATGCCCAAAGCGGCTGACGCCGCCCGGCCGACCCGGGACCTGCCGCCGTCCCCGGCGCTCAGCATCCTGCTGAACGGTCCGGAGAGCTTCAAGGGCCGCAAGGTCGGCGTGCTGGTCAGCGACGGCGTCGACATCGCCCTGGTCAAGGCGCTGAAGGAGGCTATCACCGCCGAAGGCGCCATGCTTGAGTTCGTGGCCCCGATGGTGGGCGGCGTGAAGGCCAGCGACGGCACCTTCATCGAAGGCGACGAGAAGATCAACGGCGCTCCCTCGGTCGTCTATGACGCGGTCGCGGTCCTGCTGTCGGACGACGGCGCCAAGCTGCTGTCGAAGGAGGCGACCGCCCGCGACTTCGTGACCGACGCCTTCGCCCACGCGAAGTTCATCGCCTACAACAAGGAGGCGATGCCGCTGCTGGAGAAGGCCTGCGTCGCCGCCGACATGGACGGCGGCTTCACGGAGCTGAAGGGCGCATCGGATGCCGAGGACTTCGTCCAGAACTGCCGGAAGCTGCGCTTCTGGGAGCGCGAACCCAAGGTGAAACAGGTTTGAAACCCATGAAGAACAGGTCCAAGAGCCCGCTGCTGCTGGGCGCCGCGGCGGTCCTGGCGCTGGGCGCCTGCCAGCAGCTCTCCAACGCCGGCACCGCCGTGTCGAACGACCCGGCCGCCGCGGCCCAGGGCGCCCCGACCCTGGCCGCGGCCGACGCCGACATGCGGTCGGTTCTTCTGGCGTTCCAGGCGCTGGGTCCGAAGCCGATCGAGACCCTGTCCGCCGAGGAGGCTCGGCGACAGCCGACCATGGCCGACGCGGTCGCGAAGGTCCTGGGGGACGAAGGCCGCAGCGCCGCCCCGGAGACCGTGGCGTCCGTGCGCGACGTCTCCATACCGGGACCGGGCGGCGCCCAGCCGGCGCGGATCTATGTTCCCGGTTCGGCCCGGAGCCCCCTGCCCGTCATCGTCTATTACCATGGCGGCGGTTGGGTGATCGCCGACCTGGACGCCTACGACGCCTCGGCCCGGGCGCTCGCCACCCAGGCCGGCGCTATCGTCGTCTCGGCCGAATACCGCAAGGCGCCGGAATCGAAGTTCCCGACCGCCCACGAGGACGCCCTGGCGGCCTATCGCTGGACCCAGGTGAACGCCCGCCAGTTCGGCGGCGATCCGGACCGTATCGCCGTGGCGGGCGAGAGCGCCGGCGGCAACATGGCGATCGGCGTGTCCCGGATGGCCCGGGAACAGGGCCTACAGCCTCCGGTTCACCAAGTCCTGATCTATCCGGTCGCGGGCAACGACATGGAGACGGAGTCGTACCGGGAGCAGGCGAACGCGAAACCGTTGAACGAAGCCATGATGGGCTGGTTCTTCGACAAGTACCTGCGCAGTCCGCGCGACGGCAACAATCCGCTGATCAATGTCGTCGATGCGCCGGACCTTGCCGGGCTGCCGCCAACCACGATCGTGACGGCGGAGATCGATCCGCTGCGGTCGGAAGGCGAGCTGCTGGCCCAACGGCTGCGCAATGCCGGGGTCGAGGTGGCGTCCAACGGCTACGAGGGCGTTACCCACGAGTTCTTCGGCGCGGCGCCGGTCGTGGAAAAGGCGAAGGAGGCCCAGGCCTATGTCGCCGGCCGGCTGCGCGAGGCGTTCGTCGGGGGCTCGGCCGGGTCGGGCTCCTGAGATTACACAGCGATCGGATTGAGGCGGGACGATGAAGCGGACGGTACTGACTGCACTGGCCTTGGGCATGATCCTGACCGGGGGCCGCTGGCGCCGGTACGGTCCGCCTCGGCCGATCCGATGCTGGCGGACTTCGACTATCCCTACGAGGTGAAGCGGTTCGAGTTCACCTCGCAGGGCCAGCCGCTGTCCATGGCCTACATGGACGTCCCGCCGGTCAATGCCGGGAACGGCGGGACGGTCGTCCTGCTCCACGGCAAGAATTTCTGCGGCGCCACGTGGGAAAGCGTGATCAAGCCGCTGACCCTCGCGGGCTACCGGGTCGTCGTTCCCGACCAGGTGGGATTCTGCAAGTCGACCAAGCCGCGGGCCTACCAGTACGGCTTCCATCAGCTCGCCGCCAATACCCATGCCTTGCTGGAGCAGGCCGGCGTCCGTCGCCCCATCGTCATGGGGCATTCCATGGGCGGCATGCTGGCCATGCGCTATGCCCTGATGTACCCGGACCGCACATCGGGCTTGGTGCTGGTCAACCCGATCGGGCTGGAGGACTGGAAGGCGGAAGGCGTGCCGGTGGTCACCGTGGACCAGCTCTACCAGTCGGAGCTGAAGACCGATTTCGGCAGCATCAAGGAATACCAGCGGACCACCTACTATGCCGGCGACTGGAGGCCCGGATATGACCGCTGGGTGGAGATGCTGGCCGGCATGTACCAGGGCGATGGCCGCGACCTGGTCGCCTGGAACCAGGCGCTGACCTCCGACATGGTGTTCATGCAGCCCGTGGTGCACGAGCTTCAGAACATCCGGGTGCCGACCCTGTTGATGATCGGCGAGCGCGACACCACCGCGATCGGCAAGAACCGCGCGGAGCCCGACGTCGCCGCCCGCCTGGGCCGCTATGCCGATCTGGGGCGCCGGGCCGCGGAGCGTATCCGCGACGCGCGGCTGGTGACCTTCCCGGATCTCGGCCACTCGCCGCAGGTCCAGGCGCCGGAGGAGTTCAATGCCGCCCTGCTGGAAAACCTGGAGCAGGTGAGCGCGCTGGAATGAGAGGAACGTTATGACGGAACAGGTGACCGACAACCCGGCCAGGAGCCGGTACGAACTGGACGTGGACGGCAGGACCGTCTTCGCCAATTACCGCCGGGTCGGCTCCACCCTGCAGATTCCCTATGTGGAAGCGCCCCCGTCCCTGCGGGGAACGGGGGCGGCCGGGAGGCTGATGCGCGGCGTCATGGAAACCGCGCGGAGCGAGGGGATGAAGGTCGTGCCGATCTGCAGCTACGCCGCGGCGTGGATCCGGCGCCACCCGGAGTTCCACGACCTGCTGGCGTAACGGAACAGCCTTCAGATGTAGTACTGGGCCAGCGGCGCGAAGCCGTTGAAGTTGACCGAGGCGTAGGTGGTCGTATAGGCGCCGGCCGCGTGGATCCGGATGCGGTCGCCGATCGCCAGGTCGAGCGGGAGCTGGTAGTCGGCCCTCTCGTACAGCACGTCGGCGCTGTCGCAGGTCGGGCCGGCCAGGATCACGGAGTCGGTGGCGCCGGACCGGGTCGTGACGATCGGGTACTGGATCGCCTCGTCCATCGTCTCGGCCAGGCCGCCGAACTTGCCGATGTCCAGGTAGACCCAGCGGCGGTTGTCGTTGGCCGACTTGGTCGAGATCAGGACGACTTCGCTTTCGATCACGCCGGCATTGCCGACCATGCTGCGGCCCGGCTCGACGATGGTCTCGGGGATGCGGTTGCCGAAATGTCGTCGGAGCGAGTCCAGGATGGCGTTGCCGTAGGCCTCCGACTCGGGCACGTCGCTGCGGTAGCGGGTCGCGAAACCGCCGCCGAGATTGACCATGCTGAGCGTGATGCCGAGCGCTTCCAGGTCATGGAACATCTCGGCCACGGTGCGCAGCGCGGTGTCCCACTGGGTCGGGTCCTTCTGCTGGCTGCCGACGTGGAACGACACGCCGTAGGGCACCAGCCCCTTGCCCGCGGCGGCGATCAGAAGTGCCCGCGCCATGGCGGGGTCGCAACCGAACTTGCGCGACAGCGGCCATTCGGCACCCTCGCCCGAAGTCAGGATGCGGCAGAATACCCGGCTGCCGGGAGCCGACTCCGCGATCTTGTCCAGCTCGCCGATGCTGTCGAAGGCGAACAGGCGGACGCCCAGCTCGTAGGCCTTGGCGATGTCGCGCTGCTTCTTGATCGTGTTGCCGTAGGAAATCCGCTCCGCCGTGGCGCCGGCGGCCAGCACCATCTCGATCTCGGGCACGCTCGCGGTGTCGAAGGACGAGCCGCGCTCGACCAGCAGCGACAGGATCTCCGGCGCCGGGTTCGCCTTGACCGCGTAGTAGATCTTCGCGTCGGGCAGTGCGGCGGTCAGCGACCTGAAATTCTCGTCCACGATATCGAGGTCGACCACCAGGCACGGAGTTGCAGGCTGCTGCTCCGCGAAAAAACGAGCAATCTTCTCGTTCATCTCAGTCTCCCGAGAACCAGAAAGGAGTGATGTGATGGGTGTGTGGAGTACGGTCAGGCCGCTGTCGGCGCCGATGCGCAGACTGAACCCTCAGACCCGGTGGGGTCTGCACACAATCGACCGAGATGCGTGATATGAGGCGGATGGGCGTGCGGCCCACCGACAACAACATGAAACATCGTATCCTCCAAGACGCCGCCTTGCTTAAGGGACGGTCGGGGGTTACACGTTCGTCGTTGCATAACCCCACTTGGAAGAACCGTGGGGGCCAGGGGCACGTGCTAGCGCGGAGCGATCTGATACACTGAAACCCCTCCGCGCAAAAGGGTAAAATCGACCTCCGGAGAAAAAAAATTCCAGGGCGAAGCATCGCCGCCCCGGCCAAGGGTTTCAGGCCGAGGCCGCATGCTCCGCGATGCGCCGGGCAGCTTCCTCGATCCGCCCGTCGGGAGCGGCCAGCGAAATCCGAAGATGCCCGGCGGCGCTGGGGCCGAAGCCGTCGCACGGCAGGACCGCCACTCCCTGCCGCTCCAGCAGGCCCTGGGCGAAGGCGTCGGAGGTGCGGCCGGTGCCACGCACGTCCAGCAGGACGAACATGCCGCCCTCCGGCAGGGACGCGCGCAGGCCGGGGACGTTTTCCAACAGGGAAACCATGATGCCGGCGCGGCGCCGGTACGCCGCGGCCATTTCGCCCACCTCCGGGCAGTCCGCCGTGAGCGCCGCCAGCGCGCCGTCCTGGATGAAGGGCGGCCCGCCGTAGAGCATGCACAGCACCAGCCGCGTCAGGTGGCCGGCCAGCGCCGCCGGCCCGATGATCCAGCCGAACCGGAAGCCCGGCACCGCGTGCGACTTGGACAGGCTGGAGACCACCACGGTGCGCTCCGCCATGTCCGGAAGGCTGCGCGGGCTGACATGGGGTCCCGCATAGGCCAGGTCGGCATAGACCTCGTCCGACAGCAGCCACAGGTCGTGGCGCCGGCAGAAATCGGCCGCGGCCTCGACCTCGGCGCGGGTCATCACGGCGCCGGTCGGGTTGTGCGGGCTGTTGAGCCACAGCACCCGCGTGCGCGGCGTCACGGCGCGCTCCAGGTCTTCCGCGTCGAGATGGAAGCCCCGCTCCGGACGCAGCGCCACGTTGACGATCGCCGCCCCCGCGGCACCGGCGACCGCCTCGTAGGTCGCGTACATCGGCTCCGGCACGATCACCTCGTCGCCCGGCCCGGCCAAGCACTGCATCGCGCAATAGAGTCCGGCCTGGGCGCCGGGCACGACCACCACGTCGTCGGCCACGGTCGGCGTCCCGGTACGCTCCTGATGGCGGACGGCGATCGCGGCGCGGACCTCGGGATAACCCACGATCGGCGAGTAGGTCGTGCGTCCCGCCTTCAGCGACTCGACCGCCGCGTCGATCACCCGGGCCGGCGGGGGCATGTCGGGGTCGCCGACGGTCAGCATGATGACGTCCCGCCCCTGCCGGGCCAGCTCGCGGGCGCGCCAGTGGATGCTCCAGGCGTCCGAGCCCTTGCCGGAAATCCGATCGACCAGGGGAGAGAACCGCATCGCCAACGCTCCTTCGCTTATCAATTCCAAGGCAGGCAAGACCAAACCGGGGGATTCATCAACCACTCATAGCGCGAAGCCGGGTTGCGGTTGCCAAGCTTGACCGGACGCCGGAAACTCTTCCCGAAAACAAGAAAAGCCGGATAGGAGATGGCCCCGTGACGCTGGACACCGACACCCCGACCAATCGCCCCCTGGAGACCCCGCCCGGATACCGCGCCCTGGACGATGCCGGCCTGCCCCGATACCTGGCGGGGATCGACGCCGTGACTGCCCGCCTGGGCGGCGGCCCCGCGGACTGGCGGGTCCGCGAGGTCGGCGACGGCAACCTGAACCTGGTGTTCATCGTCACCGGCCCGGACGGCGGGGTCGCGGTCAAGCAGGCCCTGCCCTATGTCCGGCTGGTCGGCGAGAGCTGGCCGCTGCCGCTGAGCCGCGCCTTCTTCGAGCACGAGGCGCTGGTGGCGCAGCGCGCCGCGGCGCCGGCGCAGACGCCCGGACTGTTTCATTACGATCACGAAATGGCCCTGACCGTGATGGAGCTGCTACGGCCGCACGTCATCATGCGGAAGGGCCTGGCGGCGGGCATCCGCTACCCGCGCTTCGCCGGCGACGTCGCCCATTTCATGGCCCATACGCTGTTCGGCACCTCCGACCTGGCGCTGCCCGCCGCCGAGAAGAAGCGGCGGATGGCGGTGTTCTGCGGCAATACCGCCCTGTGCCGGATCACCGAGGACCTGATCTTCACCGATCCCTACCGGGTCGCCGAGCTGAACCGCTGGACTTCCCCCCAGCTCGACGGGATCGCCGCCGAATTCCGCGCCGACACGGCCGCCAAGGCCGCCGTCTCGGAGCTGAAAGGAAAGTTCCTGACCTGTGCCGAGGCGATGATCCACGGCGACCTGCACACCGGGTCGATCATGGTGACCGAGTCGGACACCCGGGTGATCGACCCGGAGTTCGCCTTCTACGGCCCCATGGGGTTCGATGTCGGGGCGGTGATCGGCAACCTGCTGCTGGCCTTCTTCGCCCAGGCCGGCCACGAGACCGACTCCGACCGGCGCGACGGTTACCGGGCCTGGATCCTCGACCAGGTGCGGGAAGTCTGGACCCGTTTCGAGGCGACTTTCCTGGAGCTGTGGCGGAACCAACCGACCGGCGATCTCTATCCGGCCGGCCTGTTCGCCGACGCCGCCGGGCAGGCGGAGCTGGAACGCGTCCGGACCGCCTACATGGCGCGGCTGTTCTCCGATTCGGTGGGCTTCGCCGCCGCCAAGATGATCCGTCGCATCCTGGGCCTGGCCCATATCGAGGAGCTGGAGACCATCGCCGATCCGGACCTGCGCGCGGCCTGCGAAACCGGGGCGCTTCGGCTGGCGCGCGACATGCTGGTCAACCGAGGCAGCTACGGGACGATCGGCGACGTTACCACGGCGGCACCCTCCTTCCTGGAAAAAAGGAATTAATCCACTTGCGGAACGATCTGTTGCCTCACCGTAACCGCCTCTGGCGCAAAGGATTTTCCCCGAGCGCCGGTTTCAGGGACCCAAGTCGTTGTCACGGCACCTAAATTTCGCCACTTTCCGCCCCTATATCCGTCCCATGCGGAGGGCCCCTACAGCGCGGTCACCAAGACCGACGAAAAGCCCTTCACGCAGGCGCCCTCATTAATGGGCGTCTCCAGCCCGGCCCCGGCTGGATCTATCGGCCACCGCATGAGCCCCCCGCGGTGGCCGTTTTCTTTTCCGGCTCCGGAAGCGGCCGCCGGCTTCCCTATACGTCCAGATCGATCAGCACCGGGACATGGTCGGACGGCTTCGGCTCCCAGCCGCGCGCCTCGCGCAGGACCTCGTGGCCCCGCAGGCTGCCGGCCAGCGGCTCGGTAACCCAGATATGGTCCAGCCGGCGCCCGCGGTCGGCGGCCGACCAGTCCTTCGCGCGATAGCTCCACCAGGTGTAGAGCTTCCGGTCGTCCGGCACGAAGCGGCGCACCGCATCCACCCAGCCGACCGACCGCTGCATCTCATTCAGCCGCTCGACCTCCGCCGGAGTGTGGGAGACGACGTCGAGCATCTGCTTGTGCGACCAGACGTCGTGCTCCAGCGGCGCCACGTTGAAGTCCCCGACCACGACCATCGGCCGGTCCGGCGTCCGCTCGGCCGCCCACCATGCCGTCATCTCGTCCAGGAAGCGCAGCTTGTGCTCGAACTTGGGGTTGACCGCCGGATCGGGAACGTCCCCGCCCGAGGGGATGTAGACGCTGTGGATCTCGATCCCGTCGACCACGGAGATGGCATGGCGGCAGTCCTGGCGCTCGCACCAGTGCCGCACGCATCCGCCGGCGAGCGGCCGGCGCGACAGGATCGCGACGCCGTTGTAGCCCTTCATGCCGTGGACCTGGGCATGGACGTAGCCGCGCTCCGCCAGGGGCGCCAGGGGAAAGGTCTCGTCGACCGTCTTGGTTTCCTGAAGGCAGATGACGTCGGGGTTCTTCTCGTCGATCAGGCGCAGCAGGAGGTCCAGCCGCAGCCGGACGGAGTTGATGTTCCAGGTGGCGATACGCAAGGCGGGCTCGGAACGGAAACGGGACGGGACGGGGTGGCGCGGCACCATACAGCATCGCGCCCCGGCCGTGCCGGAATAATCCGCACCCGGCGAGGCGCATCGAGCGCCGGCCCTTGACATTCCCTGTCGCAGACCCGAATTACCATCTCATTGGATGGTGAACGGATGGAGATGAGATGGCGAACAATGTTCAGGACATCCGGCCGAAGGGGCCGGACAGCGAGAAGATCACGATCAACCTGGGCTACGTGGACCTGGGGCACGTCGATCTGCTGGTGCAGGAGGGGTTCTACTCCAACCGGACCGACTTCATCCGGACCGCCATTCGCAACCAGATCGAGCGCCACGCCGACGTCGTCCGGCAGGCGGTGACCCGCAAGAGCGTGGATCTCGGCCTTCGGCACTTCACCCGCGCGGATCTCGAAGCGGCGCGGGATGCCGGGCAGATGCTCGACGTCCGCATCCTGGGACTGGCGACCATCGCCCAGGACGTCACGCCCGAACTGGCCCGCGCCACCATCGCCTCGCTCACCGTCCTGGGCGCCCTGCATGCCAGCGCCGCCGTCAAGTCGGCCCTGGCCGACCGCATCAAGTAACGCCTCCCCGGCCCGACTTCCGGGAACAGAAAGCACCCGACATGAACAGCAGATTCTCCTCCGCCATGCCTCCCGACTTCGCCGAGGCGACCCGCCTGACCGCCGCCGGCAAGCTTGCCGAGGCCACGACCCTGATCCAGCGACTGCTGAACGGCACCGGCGGCGAGGCGCCCGCCGCCTCCACGCCGGAACCCTCGTCCTCCACCGTGATCGACGTGGAGCCGGTGCATCTCGACGGGGAAAAGCCGCAGCCCGCTCCCGGGCCGTCCGCGAAGTTCGCGGGAAGGCTGCATCCGCGCCCGCGCTCCGGCCCCTTGCCCGGGCTGGGCGAGACCCTGCGCGATCTCGCCGCCCGGGGCATGCCGGCCGGCTTCGACATCGGCGGCGGGTTCCCCCCGCCGGCCTCCGATCCGCTGCCGGACGGCGCCTCCTTCGAGGCGAAATCCCATGCCGGCCCGGCCGGGACGCGGGACTACAAGCTCTACGTGCCCGCCAACCGCACCGGCCGGCCCATGCCGCTGGTCGTCATGCTTCACGGCTGCACCCAGTCGCCGGACGATTTCGCGGCCGGGACCCGCATGAACGCGGCGGCGGAGGAGCTCGGCTTCCTAGTGGCCTACCCGGCGCAGCCTTCCTCCGCCAACGCGCAGAAATGCTGGAACTGGTTCAAGCCGGAGGACCAGGGCCGCGACCGGGGCGAGCCCTCGCTGATCGCGGGGATCACCCGGCAGGTCATGCGCGACCATCCGGTCGATCCGGAACGCGTCTATGTCGCCGGGCTGTCCGCCGGCGGGGCGACCGCCGCGATCCTGGGTTCGGCATATCCCGACCTCTACACCGCGATCGGGGTGCATTCGGGCCTGCCCAGCGGCGCCGCCCGCGATCTGCCCTCCGCCTTCGCCGCCATGCGGCAGGGGGCGCCGGGGACCGCGCCGGGGATGGGGGCGGACACCGGGAGCAGCGGCAGGACGGTGCCCGCCATCGTCTTCCACGGCGACCGGGACGGCACCGTCCATCCCAGCAACGGCGACGCGGTCGCGGCCCAGGCCGTGGCGCATCCCGCGGCGGGCAAGGCGGGGCTGCGCGCGACGGTCGAGCGGGGCCAGGCGCCGGGCGGGCGAGCCTTCAGCCGCACCGTCCATGCGGACCCTTCCGGCCGCGTGCTGTGCGAGCATTGGACGATCGCCGGGGCCGGGCACGCCTGGGCCGGCGGCAGCCCGTCCGGGTCCTACACCGACCCGACCGGACCGGACGCGACGCGGGAGATGCTGCGCTTCTTCCTGTCGCACCGGAACGACCGGGCGGGCACCGCCTGACGCGGGCGTAGGCTCAGCCGCGCAGGCGCAGGGCGACGATGGTCACGTCGCCCTTGGGCCCGCCCGCGCCGGCGAAGGCGGCGGCATCCTCGCGCAAGCCGGCGGCGACGGCTTCCGGCGGTGCGGACAGCACGCTCTCCAGCACGCCGCGCAGCCGCTGCTCGCCGAACGTGACTCCCGCGGGGTCGGCGGCATCCGCCAGCCCGCGGGTATAGACCACCAGCCCGTCGCCGGGCTGGAGCGAGATCTCGCCGCCCGAAGCTCCCTCCTCGCCGCCATCCCCGCCGAGCGGCGGGCCGCGGCGGCCGGCGAGCGGCAGGACGCCCAGCATGCCGCTCAGCACCACCGGGGCCGGCATGCCCGCGTTGGCGTGGCGAAGGGCGCCGCCCTTGGCCGGGAACAGGCCGACGAACAGGCCGACCGGAAAACCCCCGTGGAGTTCCCGTCCGACCGAGGCGACCACCTCCGCCGGGTTCCCGCCCTTCTCCACGGCGGCGCGGGCAAGCGCCCGGACGCGCGCGGCGGTCAGCACGGCGGCGACCCCGGAGCCGGCAACGGTGCCGACCAGGAAACAGGTGCCGCCGCCGGGTGCCGGCAGGATGTCGTGGAAGTCCCCGCCCAGCCCGGGCTCCGCGCCGGCGGCGCCGGACGCCGGTTCCGCCAGGATCGCGGCGTCCACCGGGAAGCCGGGGCCGGGTGGCGGGAAGCCCTGCCGCGCCAGGGCCGCCCGCAGCGCCCGCGCGGCCCGCCGGTCGAGCGCCTGGCTCTCGCGGGCGACCGCCACCTCCTGACGGAGCCGGCGCCGCTCCAGGCAGGCATCCACCCGCTGCTGCAGCTGCATCACGTTGAAGGGTTTCGCCAGATAGTCGGTGGCGCCCATCTCGATGCACTGGATCGTGTCTTCCATGTTGGTGATCGCGGAGATCACCACGACGGGAGTGTTGGCCAGCAGGCCTTCCTTCTTAAGGCGGCGCACGACCTCGGTCCCGCCGATCCGCGGCAGGTTGAGGTCGAGCAGGATCAGGTCGAAGGTGTTGGCCTTGGCCAGGTCGAGCGCCTGGCGGCCGTCGTTGGCGACCGTCAGTTCGGTGAACCCGGCCTTGCGCAGGTATAGCTCGATCAGTTGCTGGCTGAACTCGTCGTCCTCGACGACGAGCAGGCGCTCGGTCCGGGATGCGGTGATGGCTTGAGCCATTGGGGAGACCTCGATCATGCATGATCACCGGCGGCATCGGGGCCTTTCCGTTGGCTTCGCCATCGGGGCGGCACGCCACCGGTTGCTGAAAAAGACGCGAAGGAAATCGACGGTGTTGCGTCAAGGCGTCCGGAGCGGGAGACGTCTTGCAACCCAGGTTAATCAGCATTCTAAGTGATATTTCGTATAGGTGCAATGATTATCGCCTCTGCCCCTTATATTGAGCACTACCATGCCAATGCAACCATGGCTAAGGTGCTGAACCCGGCAAGATTACCCGGAGCATCGCGTTGGGCCGGGACTGCGCGGAGAGGGGAACGGAAATGAAGCGATTTGGACCGAGGTTTGCCGCCCTGGCAACCTCCATGGGATTGCCGTGCGGCGTCTGGGCCGGCGCCGCACTCGCCGCATGGCTCGCCGCGGCGCCGGCGCTGGCGGGCACCGTGCTCGAACAGAGCCTGGCCTCGCCGACGCTCGGCCGCGATTACCGTTTCACGGTCTATCTGCCGGATGGTTACGCCGACGCGTGCCTGTCCTATCCGGTGCTGTACCTGCTGCACGGCGCCAATGGCGACGAACATGACTGGCTGGTCAAGGGCAAGGCCGAATCGACCCTGGACGCGCTGATCGCCGGGGGAGCCGTCCCCCCGACGGTGGTCGTGATGCCCGGCCACAAGCAGATGTGGTGGGTGGACGCCAACGCGGAGAAATCCCAGACCGTGCTGATGACCGAACTGCTGCCGGAGGTCGAGCGCCGGTTCCGCACGATCGCCGACCGTTCCGGCCGCCTGGTGGCGGGCCTGTCGGCGGGCGGCCTCGCCGCGGCCCGCCTGTCTTTCCAGTATCCCGACCGGTTCGCCGCCGCCGGCGCGCTGAGCCCCGCGGTCTACGAACCGTTGCCGCCTTCCACCTCGTCGGCGATGAAGGACCCGCCCTTCCAGAAGGACGGCAAGTTCGATCCGGAGACATGGCAGAGCTTGAGCTGGCGCACCCTGTTCGACGGCTACCGCGCCCAACCGCTGGTGGTCCCCTTTTACATCAACAGCGGCGACATCGACCGGTTCGAGATCGCCTACCACGCGGCCGTCCTGTTCCGGGACCTGCACCGCCACCAGCCGGGCAAGGCGGTCTTCCGGGTGGTCGCGGGCGACCATGAATGGCCGGTCTGGGCGAGCACGCTGGGCGATGCGCTGAAGTACCTGTCGGGCCATGTCAGCGGGCCGGTCGAGTCTCCGCCGACGGCGTGCCCGCCGAAGAAGTAACGGCTGCTCGCCGGGGGGAATGGTCCGCCTTCGGCTCGCGGCCATTCCCCCGGTGCTCCGGCGGGGCGAAGGCCGGCCCCGGGCTTCCACGGCACCACGACCGGGTCCTTCAGGGAGTCGGTGTTCAAGCCTCTGAAAAGCAAAACCCCATGGCCCGCCGGCATTCGCATGCCGGCGGGCCATGGGGCCAAGCCGTTCCGGTCTACGGGAGACGGTCAGTTGTCCAGGATGACGTCGGGCGGCAGCGTGATGCCATGCTTTTCGGCCGCAGCCTTGGACATGAAGAATTTCGGCTTCGGCAGCAGGACCGGCAGGGTGGCGGGGTTGGCGCCGTTGAGCACCTTTGCCATCTGCTCGGCGGCGGTGATGCCCATGTCGGTTGCGGATGCCCCGTAGGCCGCGAGCCAGCCGGCCTTGGTGTAGGTCTGGGTGGCTCCAAACAGCGGCACCATGTTGCCGATCGCGGCATGGATCTCGCCCGCGACCGATCCGACATAGTTGTCGGCACCGGCATAGACTGCATCCACCTTGAGCTTGCCCGACGTGATTTCCGCCAGCACTTCCTTGAGCGATTCGTTGCCGGGGGTGACGCGGCGGGACGTGACATTGACGCCGTGCTTCTCGGCCCAGCTGCGGACCTCGTTCTCGATGATGTTGGAATTGGGCTCGCGGGAGTTGAACAGCACCAGAAGGGTCCGGACCGGCTTCAGCTTGGTCAAGGCGTCGAACTGGTCCGCGATCGGCACGCCGTTCGTGGCGCCGGTCACGGTACCGCCGGGCTCCTGAAGCGACTTGACGAGCTTGGCGCCCACCGGATCGACCACGATGTCGAACACGACCGGGATGCGGTCGCGGACGACGCTGGTCGTGACCTGGGTGGCGGGCGTCCCATGGGAATAGGCCGCGTGGAAGGCCTTGGCCCCGATTTCAGCCTCGAGTGCCTGCAGGGCGGAAGCCAGCGCGCCGCGATCCTGGTTGCCGTTGATCTCGCGGTAGTTCGCCTTGATGCCCAGTTCCGCAAGCCTGACCTTGAAGGCCTCTTCAGAGGGGGTGAACCCCTTCCACAGTACGAACAGGATGTTCTTCTCCTGTGCCGCCGCGGGAACGGCGGAGAGCGGCAGTGCTACGAGCGCGCCCATCAGGGCGGCAAACAGGAAGCGAACCTTCATGATACAACCCTCGTTAACATATCTATGTATTTGGTGTTACTTTAAGTCGCATTCATGGTAACTTGACTACCATTTAGGAGCAATTCAAAAATCCTCGTTTTGGAAAAAATGGTTCAAGTCGCCAGAACACTCTTTTGTTGCAATGCAGTATTATTTCTACGACAACCTTCGTATGGCTGCGTGGTCCTATGCATCTGCCAGACCTGACGCGCGGTCCCGTGCCTCGGGCGTGCGCTCGTCAGGGGTGAACGGCCGTGCGCTCCGTCACTCCTCACGGGATGCCAGGACCGGCAAGGCCCCCCCGCTCTCGATCCGACCCGCGGCCTGGTATTCAGATCTCAGACTCAATTCTCCAGAACCGCATCGGGCGGCATGACGACGCCATGCTTTGCCGCAGCATGCTTGGAGATGAAAAATTTCGGCGTGGGCAGCACGACCGGCAGGGTGCCGGGATCGATGCCGTTGAGCACCTTCGCCATCAGTTCCGCGGCTGTGAATCCCATATCGTTGACCGCGGGTGTGTAGGCGGCAAGCTAACCCGCCTTCACGTAGGTCTGGGTCCCGCCGAACAGGGGCACCATGCCGCCGACCGCAGCTTGGATTTCACCGGCGACCGATGCCAGGTAGTTGTCGGCACCGGCGAAGACGGCGTCCGGCTTGACCTTGCCGGAAGTTATTTCCGCCATGACTTCCTTAAGGGAATCATTGCCCGGGGTGACTCGGCGGGACGTCACATTGACGCCATGCTTCTCGGCCCATGTGCGGACGTCATTCTCGACGATGTTCGAATTAGGCTCGCGGGAGTTGAACAGCACCAGCAGCGTTCTGATCTGCTTCAGTTTGGTGAAGGCGTCGAATTGCGCCGCGATCGGTACGCCGTTGGTCACCCCGGTAACCGTGCCGCCCGGTTCACCGAGCGACCTCACCAGCTTGGCCCCGACCGGATCGAACACGATGTCGAAGACGATCGGCGCGCGGTCCCGTATCACGCCAGTGGCGACCTGTGTGGCGACGGTCCCATAGGTATAGACGGCATCGAAGGACTTGCTCGCGATGTCCGGTTCCAGCGCCTGCATGCCGGCCGCAAGAGTAGCGCGATCCTGGTTGGCGTTGACCTCGCGATACGTCGCCGTGATGCCAAGTTCCGTGAGCCTGGCCTGGAAAGCCCTCTCCGAGTCGGTCATCCCCTTCCAGAGCACGAGCAGAACGCTCTTATCGGCAGCCGCCGTCGAAGTGGCGCCGAATGGCGAGGAAAGAACTGCGCACAGAAGCGCGGAAAGCAGGTATCTCACCTTCATCATGCACCCTTTGCAATGCATACTTAGGCATGTAAGTTTACCATAAGTCGCATACAACGTAACTTGATGACCATAGAAGAGCAAATCCAAAACCTGAATCACGAAAAAATAGGTTGTAAGCCATAAAACTATCCTATAAATTTAAGTTAGAATATTTTACGGATGTAATCCTGTTTAGTTGTGAGATTCATGACTCCGCAAAATCTTACGGGCTCTCTGCGGAATACCTCTCTACCGCAAGACGATCAGAGCACCGAAAGAGAGAGCCATGGCGCATCAGCCGCCGTGCAAGGGGCGCATAGACGGCAACTCCGCCTGATCCGGGGCGCTTTCTTCCTTTTCATCGCCGCGGATGCCTTCTCCAATGCCTTTCTACCCGTGCATGCCCGCAACCTGCCGCTGGCATGGCCGGGCCTGTCGCCGGAAGTCGCCAGCGGCCTGCCGGTGTCGGCCTTCTGGCTGATGGTGGCGGCCGCCCAGTTGACCACCGGCCTGTGGGAACGGGGCCGTACCCACCGGACGCTGATCCTGGCCGCCATGGCCCTGTCGGGCACCGGCCTCGCGCTGGCCGGCCTGGCCGGAACCGTCCATGAACTCACCCTGTGGCGGGGGGTCGGCGGGTTCGGGTACGGCATCGTCATGATCCTGGTCCAGGACGGCATCCTGCGGATCATGGGGCCGGAAGCGCGCACCCAGGCCTCGGGGAAATATCTCAGCGCCTTCTTCGCCGGGACGATCTGCGGCACCCTCGCGGGCAGCGCCGTCGCCGACGCGGCCGGATTCGACAAGGCCTTCTTCGCCGCCGCCGCGGTCACCGCCTGCGCCCTTGTGCTGGCCCTGTTCCTGGAGGCGCACCGCGAGTCGGCCCCGCGCCTGCCGTTCCGACCGCAGGCGCTGCTGCGCAACCCCCTGCTGGTCGCCCTGGTCGCGTTCGCCGCCGTGCCGTCTCGCCTCGTGAACGGGGCGTTCCTTTTCTATGTGCTGCCGCTGTACCTCCACGACGCCGCGGCGTCGCCGACGGAGACGGCCCGCATCGTCATGATCTATTCGCTGATCCTGGCGCTGACCGCGACGGCCTGGTCGCGGCTGGTCGACAGCACCGGCCGTCCGATGCTGTTCACGTCGGCCGGCATCGCCCTGTCGGCCGCGTCGATGATGATCATTCCCGTCTGGGGACCCGGGGGCGACCTGGCGGCCCTGTCCGGAACGGCGGCCGCGGTGGCGGCCGTGACGCTGCTCGGCACCTCGCAGGCGATCGGGATGTCGCCCCAGGTGACGGTGCTGTTCCGGGTGGCCCGCGCGGAGATCGACCGGTTCGGCCGGACCCCCGTGCTCGGCATCTACCGCGTGTGCGAGCGGGTCGGCCTGTTCGCCGGCCCGATGGCGGCGGCCTGGCTCGTCGGGGGCTACGGCTACGGTCCGGCGCTGACGGCGCTCGGCGCCATGGCGGCGCTTTCGGTGATGGTGCTGCTGGCCGCCTATGCGCTGATTCCCACTCCCCTGCCGGCGGGCCGCGCGGCCGGTCCGGACCAGGCATCAGAGCAGGAGACGACTGTATGACTTCGGCTATCCATGAAGGTTTCACCCCCGACGACCTCGCGGTGATCCCCGACGGCTCCGGCAACGACGGCGGTTTCTCCCTGCTGTCGTGGGGCGACGCGATGACGTGGGACGAATACGAGCTGCTGGCCGGACGGACCGCGGCGCCGTTCGACGGCCGGTTCGACCAGTGCTTCTACAACTACATCCATCCCAAGCGGCTGCAGGGGCACTGGCCGGCCCATCAGGTCAAGGACACCCCGATCCGGCTGGCCTTCACCGACTGGGGCGATCCGGACGGCCCGCTGGTGATCTGCGTCGGCGGCATCGCCAACACGGCGCGGCGCTGGGACTACCTGGCGCTGGGGCTGTGCGAGGATTTCCACGTGGTCTGCCTGGACTGGCCGGGACGCGGCATGAGCGGCTGGATGCCGAGCCAGGGCGACTACACGATCGAGACCAACGTGGAGGCGATGGTCCAGCTGCTCGATTACCTGGACTGCCCGCGCGCCAGCATCATCGGCTCCTCGCTCGGCGGCAGCGTCAGCATGGCCCTGGCGGCCCGGCGGCCCGACCTGGTGGAGCGGCTGGTGCTCAACGACATCGGCCCCTACATGCCGGCCGAGCGGCGGCGGCGGCGGGCCGAGGCGGTCGCCCGCCACTACGTCTTCCGGCGGCCGGCCGACCTGTTCCGGCGCCTGGGCGCCTCGGCCAAGAACGAGGGGCCGGTCACCGAGGACGAACTGCTGCACAACACCTTCTTCCAGACCAAGTGGTCCGACGGGCACGGCGGCCGGATCTACCGCCACGATCCGCGCGCGCTCCAGGCCTATGCCGAGGAGGCCCAGGTCAGCCTGGACCAGCGGGAGGACTGGGCCCGCCTGGAACTACCGGTGCTGGTGCTGCGCGGGATGGTGTCGGACGCGCTGCTGCCGGAGACGGTCGAGGAGATGACCGCCAAGCCCGACGTGACCGCCGTGTTCGTGCCCAACACCGGGCATACCCCGGCGCTCAGCGACGTCAACCAGATCCATTTCGTGCGCGAATGGCTGCTCGGGCGCGGCCCGGCGCATCATTTCACCTGCCTCAACCCGCCGGCGACCCCGCGCCACCTGTTCGCCGGCGCGCCGGTCCCCGCGGCCCAGCCGACCCAGAGGGCGTGAGCGCCATGACGGCTCGGCCGGCCGTCCAGCAGACGCCGCGCGCGGCGGACGCCGTCCCGGGGGAGAACGGCGCCGGCGAGGTGCCGGGCGTCGAGGGGCTTCGGCTCAAGATCGACTCGGTGCTGGGCAACCTGCCCGGGCACGACCTGACCGTCGAGAGCGACACCCCGGTCGAGCGGATCGAGGAGTTGTTCGCGGCCCACCCCACCCTGCCGGGCATCCTGCTCAGCCGGAGCGGGCGCCATGCCGGCATGGTGCCGCGCGGCCGGTTCACCGAATGCCTGGCCCGGCCGCTGGGGCGCGAGTTCTACGCCGGCCGGCCGGTCGCGCAGATGGTCAGCACGGAGCGGATGCAGGCGCTGCGGCTCGATTCCAACGACCGGCTGGAGATGGCGGCGCAGATCGCCCTGCTCCGGCCGGGCGGCCAGTCCTACGAGCCGGTCGTCGTGGCCTTCCCGGACGGTCGCCACTGCGTGCTCGACATGCAGGTGATCCTGCTCCAGCTCGCCCGCTTCTACGACATCGCGACCAGCCAGAACCGCGGCCTGCTGGAGAACGTCCAGGCCTATGCCGCCCGGCTGGAAAGCACGCTGGACGAGCTGCGCCGGACCGAGGAGCGGCTGGTCCTGGACATCCAGGTGCGCGAGCGGACCGAGCAGCATCTGCGCGACAACCGCATCCGCCTGCTGCGCCAGACCACGGCATTGCAGGAGATCGCGAAGCTCGACGCGATGCGGCTGTCCGACTTCGACCGCGCGCTGACCAACATCACCGGCGTGATCGCCATGACGCTGCGGATCGACAGCGTCAGCATCTGGATCATGGAGGAGGCCGCCGACGGCCCGGCGCTGACCAGGGTCGCCCAGCACCAGGCCTGCCGCGCCGCGGCGGGCGACGAGACCGGCGGCGGCGCGCTGCCGCTGAACGACTATCCGCTCTACCGCCGGGCGCTGATGCGCGACCGCTCGCTGGTGGTGGCCGACGTCGAATCGGACATCCGCGTCGCCGAGCTGCTCGACCCGGTGCTCCGCCCGTCGGGCGTCACGTCGCTGATGCATATCTGCGTCCAGGTCGAGCAGCGCCAGGTCGGCGTCGTGCGCTGCGAGCACCGGGGGGCTCCGCGCACCTGGGCCGACGACGAGGTCAACTTCGTCGAGGCGGCGATCAACTTCGTGGCGCTGGTCACGATCGGCCGCGAACGCAAGCAGGCGGTCCAGGCGCTGCACGACAGCGAGCTGCGCCTGCTGCACCTGCTGGAGACCAGCCCGGTCGGCGTCTGCATCATCGACCGGCAGGGCCGCATCCATTTCTCCAACCCCAGCCTGTGCGACCTGTTCGGCCGCACCCGCGACCAGCTGCTGACGACCGACTTCGAAGGGCTCTACCTGGACCCGGCGCAGCACGGCGCCTGCCTGGAGGTGTTCGACGCCAACGCCTGCGTGCGCGGCGTCGAGACCGCGTTCCGGCGGGCCGACGGCGAGATCCGCTGGACCATCATGTCGTGGGAGCCGTCGGTGCTCGACGGCCGCGGCGTGATCGTCGTGTGGCTGTTCGAGATCTCCGGCCTGAAGGAGGCCGAGTCGTCCCTGCGCCAGGCGAAGGAGGAGGCCGAGGCCGCGACACGCGCCAAGTCGACCTTCCTCGCCACCATGAGCCACGAGATCCGCACGCCGATGAACGGCGTGCTGGGCATGCTCGACATCCTGAGCCGCAGCCGGCTGGACAGCGACCAGCGGCGCTCGGTCGCGGTGATCCGCGAAAGCGGCGTGTCGCTGCTCAGCATCATCGACGACATCCTGGACTTCTCCAAGGTCGAGGCCGGCCGCCTGGACCTGGAACAGGTCCCCATGACCCTGACCGACACGGTCGAGGGCGTCGCCGCGACCCTGACGCCGGCGGCCTGGCAGAAGGGGCTGCGCCTCGTCACCTTCATCGATCCGGCGATCCCGCGCTGGCTGATCGGCGACCCGATGCGGCTGCGCCAGATCCTGTTCAACCTGGTCGGCAACGCCATCAAGTTCACCGCGGGCGGCTCGGTCACGCTGAGGATCGACCTGGACGGCGTGCGCGACGGCAGGGCGAACGTCCTGGTCCGGGTCATCGACACCGGCATCGGGCTGACCCCGGAGCAGGCGGCCCGCCTGTTCCAGCCCTTCACCCAGGCGGAAAGCTCGACCACCCGGCGGTTCGGCGGAACCGGGCTCGGCCTGTCGATCTGCCGGCTGCTGGCCCAGCTGATGGGCGGCACCATCGGCGTGGACAGCGCCCCCGGCAAGGGCAGCGCCTTCAGGGTCGAGCTGTCGCTGCCGGTGGTCGAGGGCGCCTGGACCGAGCACGCCATGGGCCTCGTGGACCTCGACGGGGTCGGCGTGGTCGTGATCGTGCCGGAGGAGGACGAGCGCGCGGTCGCGGCGCGCTATCTCCAGGCCGACGGCGCCTCGGTCGCGGGATTCGCCGACGCGGCCTCGGCCGCGGCCTGGATGGCGGCGGCGGGAGCGGGATCCCCGGACCGCACCGCCGTGATCCTGCTCGACTCGGGCGTGGCGGCCGGCTCCGCCCTGCCGGCCGTGCCGCGCGTGAGGCTGGGCTCCGACGCCAAGCCGTTCCGGCGCGGCGGGCTCAACCGGATGGTCGCCGTCGCGGCCGGACGGCTGGCCGAGGACAGCGCCGACCAGCCCGACGCCGGCATGCTGGAGGAGCAGGTCAGGCTGGCGCCCGGCGGGCCGATCCTGGTCGCCGACGACCACCCGATCAACCGCGAGGTCATCGTGCTCCAGCTCGCCCAGCTCGGCTGCGAGGCCGACGCGGTCAACGACGGGGTCCAGGCGCTGGCGGCCCTGGACCGGCGGCCCTACGTGCTGCTGCTGACCGACTGCGACATGCCGGAGATGGACGGCATGCAGCTGACCATGGCGATCCGGAACCGCGAGACCGCGGGCGGCCCGAGGCTGCCGATCGTCGGCATCACCGCCAACGCCCATGCCGGCGACGTGGAACGCTGCATCGCCGGGGGCACGGACGACTGCCTGACCAAGCCGGTCGAGACCATGCGCCTGGGCCGCGCCCTGGCGCGCTGGCTGCCCGAAGCGGACGGCGAACCCGACGGCGACTGCTTGGACGGGGACGACCTGGCCGACGATGGCGCCGACGATGGCGCCGACGAAGATGCCGACGCGGACGATGACGCCGCGGAACCCGCCGGCGGGACCGCGCCGCCCGATCCTCCGCCGGCTGCCGAGCCGCCGATCGATACCCGGGGCTTCCGCGAACTGCTGGGCGACGACCACGAGGCGATCCGCGGGCTGCTGGCGCGCTACGTCCAGGCCAGCGCGCCGGTCCACGACGCGCTGGCCGGGGCGATCCGGTCCGGCGAGCCGGCCGACGTGGTCAAGCGGCACGCCCACAAGCTGAAGGGCGCTTCCGGAATGGTCGGCGCGGCGGCGCTCGCCGGCGTGTGCGAGGACCTGGAGCGGGCGGGAGCCGCCGGGGACGCGGCGGCGATCGCCGGCCACGGCCCGCGCCTCGCCGAGGAATGGAGCCGCGCCGCCCGCTTCATCGAACAGTTCTGATCCGAGCGGCGCAGCGTGGCCGGCCGGTCGATACCCCAACCTCCCGATCAATGCTGCGAAGGGAAGCGAGATGGCCGACATCGTCGAGGCGGGGCGCGCCCTGCTCTTCATGCGTCACGGCGAAACCGAATTCAACCGGCGCAAGGTGCGCTGCGGCGGGGACGTGGACATCCCGCTGACCACGCTGGGCGAGGCCCAGGCCCGCGCGGCGGGCGAGCTGCTGCGGGCGTCGGCCGGCTCGATCGACGCCATCGTCGCGAGCCCGCTCCGGCGGACCCGCCGCACCGCCGAGATCGTCCGCGAGGTCGCGGGCATCGCCTGCACGGTCACCTTCCACGACGGGCTGGTCGAGCGCCGGCTGGGCGACTGGAACGGGCTGGACATCGCGGCCACCCAGCCGCTGCTCGACGCCGGGGAGGATCCTCCCGGAGGCGAAGCCGAATCGGATTTCCGCGACCGGGTCGGCGGCGCCCTGGCTGACATCCTGGCCCGCCGGAACAACCTGCCGCTGCTGATCGGCAGCAAGGGAGTGGCGCGCGTTCTTTCCCTGCTGCTTGCGGCGGATCAGCGCGGGCCGGCGCGCAATGCCGAGGTGCTCCGGTTCGACCTGCCCGCAGGGGGATGGTCGGCGATCCCGGTTC
Source organism: Skermanella pratensis (assembly GCF_008843145.1). Taxonomy (GTDB): domain Bacteria; phylum Pseudomonadota; class Alphaproteobacteria; order Azospirillales; family Azospirillaceae; genus Skermanella; species Skermanella pratensis. Next base: position 5,240,847 of record NZ_CP030265.1, read on the forward strand.
CTTGACGATCCCGCGGAAAGCCGCGGGCTCCGGCCGCGCGATCCGGATGTGCGCCGATAATCGCATCACGGAACATTAACAATCATGATATTAAAATTTCAGTGGCAATTTCAGGTTTATGCTCTTTCGCGTACGATCTAGGCGCTCGGGACGCGCAAAGCGAGCAAGGGGATTCACGGCATGCTGAGCTTCTACAACCGCAGCTTGATGATCAGGGTTATCGTGCCGATCATCATCCTGCTGACGGCCATCGCGCTCGGCACCACGGTCGGCGTCGCCTACATGAACATGACCAAGGCGCAGAACGCCCTGTCCGAGCGCGCCCAGATGGTCACCAAGGTGCTGGTCGGCGGTGCCGGCGAAGCGGTCTGGAACATGGACGTCGGCGCGGGCGAGGCGACCCTGGCGGCCCTCGAATCGGACCCCGACTACCTGGGCAGCGCCATCTCCGACAAGGACGGCCGGGTCTTCGTCAGCCACGGCGCCGCGGCGGCCGACGATGACGGCGCCATCGTCCGGCGGGCCGACATCGTGCGCGGCAGCGGCTCCCGCGAGGAGACGATCGGCTCGGTCGAGGTCCGCCTGTCCCCCCAGCGGATCTACGACGACATCCGCGACCAGACGATCCGCATCGCGGGCGTCTGCGCCGCGGCCCTCCTGCTGGTCTGCGGCGTGCTGGTGCTGATCGTCCGCGGCCTGACCCTGCCGATCGTCGACATGACCTCGGTCATGACGACGCTGGCTTCCGGCCGGACCGAGGTCGAGGTGCCGGTGACCCACCGCAAGGACGAGCTGGGCCGCATGGCCGCCGCCGTCGTGACCTTCCGCGAGAACGCGATCGAGAAGGCCCGGCTGGAAGCCGAGCAGATCCGCCTGCGCGCGGAGGCGGAGGTCCAGCGCCGCCAGGCGCTCGCCTCGGTCGCGGAGAGCTTCGACACCGATGTCGGCCAGCTTCTGGCGAGCGTCAACCGGACCGCCGGGGAGATGAGCCACGCCGTCGGCGACGTCGCGTCCAGCGCCGGGGACAATGCCAACCTTACCCAGGAAGCCGCCTCGGCCACGACCGAGGTCACTTCCAACGTCGAGACGGTCGCAGCCGCCGTCGAGCAGCTCGCCGCCTCGATCTCCGAGATATCCACCCAGGCCCACGCTTCCCACAATGTCTCGGGCAGCGCCAACGAGCGCGTCGTCGGCACCGTGGAGCGCATGAAGAAGCTGGTGGACGACGCCAACCGCATCGGCGACGTGCTGACCCTGATCTCCAATATAGCGGGCCAGACCAACCTGCTGGCGCTGAACGCCACGATCGAGGCCGCGCGGGCCGGCGAGGCCGGCAAGGGTTTCGCCGTCGTCGCGACCGAGGTGAAGAACCTGGCCGGCCAGACCGCCAAGGCGACGGACGAGATCTCGCGGCTGGTCGGCGCGATCCAGGCTTCGACCGGCGACGCCGCCCGGGAGATCGACGGCATCGCCGGCGTGATCGTCAGCATCAGCGAGATCAGCGCCTCGATCGCCGGTGCGGTCGAACAGCAGAACGCCGCGACGGAGGAGATCAGCCGCGCCGTCCAGCAGGCGGCGGGCGGCACCCAGCGGCTCCGCAGCAACATGGAAGGTGTCGCCCAGTCGGCCCAGCGCAACGGCCAGGCGGCCCACCGGCTGCACGAGGGAATCCGCAGCCTGGAAGACAGCTTCAACGCGGTCCAGGTCCAGATCGACCGTTTCGTCGACCGGCTGACCGCGGGCTGACGGTCCGGCGTCCCGCGGGAACGCCCGGCCAAGGGGGTGGCCGGGCGCTGAAGCTCCGTTGCGGGAGCCCGGATGCGGCAGGGGAAACCGGTGGCCGGGCGACTGCCTCCAGGGGAAGAGGCCTCACTTCGTCCAGCAAGGTGGCGGACCGGCCGCTCCGGACCAATGCGATATACGCATATCTGCCATGCGTGAAAATCCGAACCCGCCCCTGCGACATGGTAGCGGTTGCCACCCCCGCGCAAGGTGCGTTACGAGGGGATCACCATTCTCTTACTTTAGGGATATGCGATAAACCATGCCCGAAGGCGTTTCATCCGACTGACGCGGGGACCGACTCGGCACCCCGCTCCGCGCACCGGCGCCTCGACGCGCCGGGAGCCACATCGAGGGAGCAAACTTGCCTGACACCGCGAGACCACAAGTCCTGAAGCGTCCGCGCGCCCGGGATACCCGCCAGCCGAAGCTTGCCCTCGGCCTGCTGCCCGATCTGGTCGGCTACAACCTGCGCAAGGCCCAGATCGCCGTGTTCCAGAATTTCCAGGGCGCGGTCGCCCCCCACGACATCACGCCGGGACAGTTCGGCGTCCTGATCCTGATCTGCGAGAACCAGGGCCTCAGCCAGTCCGAGCTGGGCACAGCGGTCGGTATCGACCGCTCGACCATGGTCGCCGTGATCGACCGCCTGGAAAGCCGCGGCTGGGTCGTCCGCGCGCCTTCGCCCAACGACCGGCGGTCCTACGCGCTGGAACTCAGCGCCGAGGGCGCCGCCCTGGTGGAGGAGCTGATCCCGCGGGTCCGGGCACACGAGCGCGAGATGGTCAAGGATCTCAGCAAGGCGGAGCAGTCCGTCCTGATCGACCTGCTGACCCGGATCGCCCGGACCGGCTGATTCTTCAGGCCCGCGACCGCTCAGGCCCGCGGACGATCCGCCTTCCGGCCGCGGGCGCGGTCCGCGCAGGCCGCGCCGAAGGCCCGGAACAGGGCGGTGCTGTCCGGACATTCCCGGAAGCGCCATTCCGGATGCCACTGGACCGCCAGCGCGAAGGCGGCGGCCCCGGTCACGCTGACCGCCTCGATGATCCCGTCGGGCGCCTCGGCCTCGACGCGCAGCCCCTCGGCGAGGCGGTCGATCGCCTGGGCATGGATCGAGTTGACGCGGATTTCCCCTGTCCCCGCCCGATCCCCCAGGATGCCCGCCAGCACCCCGCCGGGCGTCAGGCGCACCGGATGGACCTTGGCGTACTGCTCCTCCACGGGCCGGGTATCGTCGGCGCGGTGGTCGAGGCGGCCCGGCAGTTCCTGGACCCGCTGGTGCAGCGTGCCGCCCAGCGCGACGTTCAGTTCCTGGATGCCGCGGCAGATCGCCAGCACCGGCACCGCCGCCGCGATCGCCGCACGGATCAGCGGCAAGGTGGTGGCATCCCGCGCGGGGTCGTGCAGGGTGCCGGCGACGCTGGCCGGTCCGCCGTAACGCGCCGGTTCCACGTTAGACGGACTGCCGGTGACCAGCAGCCCGTCGAGCCGCGCCAGCAGATCCTCCAGGTCGAGCGAGCCGCCCAGCGCCGGGATCACCATCGGCAGCGCCCCGGCACCGTCGGAGACCGCGCGGATGTATTTGTCCCCGGCGATATGGAACGGGTGGTGCCCCAGAGGACGGACGCAGGCGGGAATGCCGACGAGCGGAACGGGCTGGAAAGCCGCTGACATGGGCGGATCACTCCGGGAAAAGCGACTCGAAAAAGGCACAGGTAGGGATCAATTGCAGAACGTGGTCCGAATCGGGAACCAAAACAGAATGACCGGCCCGTCCAATCGCGCTGGAATTGGTCACCCCTAGGCCTGCATCCTGAGCAGGTCGCGGGTCATGTCGTCGGTCGCGCGGACCATCGACAGGTTGGCGGAGTAGGCGCGCGCGCCCAGGATCTGCTGGCCGAACTCCGCGCCGACATCGACGTTGGGCACACCGACCATGCCCTTGGCGTCGGCGTCCGGCGACGACGGGTCGTATTCGGCGACCAGCGGGGTGGACAGCGGCTTCACCCCGCCCCGGACGCCGGCGCCCTGCCCTTCCAGACCGCGGACGTCGCCCTGGGTCGCCGCGACCGCCACATAGGGGGACCGGCCCCCGGCCGATCCCGCTTCCGGAAGCCTGCCGGTGGTCCGCGCGTTGGCGATGTTCGACGCGCTCGCGTCGATCCGCCGGGTTTCGACCGCCGCGCCCGAAAGCGCGATTCCCATGATGCCGCTCATCGCCGCCGCCTTTTGCAACCATCGACACGATAATCCCGAACGGTCTCCCGCGGCAAGGTTCGGATGGGGGCGGCTCAAGCGCGCGGCAGGCGCACCGTGAAGACCGCGCCGCGGACCTCGTCCCGTCCGTCGCGGCGGTTGCGCGCGAAGATCTCGCCGCCGTGGGCGTCGACGATCTGCTTGGAGATGCTGAGCCCCAGGCCGGAATGGGTGCCGAACTTCTCGCCCGCCGGGCGCTCGGTGTAGAAGCGGTCGAAGATCGCGTCCAGCTTGCCGTCCGGGATGCCGGGGCCGTCGTCCTCCACCGTGACCTCGACCCGTTCGCCCTCCGGGGTTCCCCGGACCACGGCCGCCCGGACCGTCACGGCGCCGCCCGGCGGCGAGAAGGAGACGGCGTTGGCGATCACGTTCTGGAACACCTGCACCAGCCGGCCTTCCAGTCCGGGCACCGTCAGGTCGCCCGCCGGGGGAAGCTCCAGCTGGACGCGGGGGGCCTGGCGCTCCGCCGCCGTGGTCTGGTGGATGTCCGCCAGCATGCGCAGCATGCGGCCGATATCCACCGGCTCCGCCTCGGCCCGGCTCAGCTCGGCGTCCAGCCGGGACGCGTTGGAGATGTCGCTGATCAGCCGGTCCATGCGCTGGATGTCGTCCTCGATGATCGACATCAGCCGGCGCTGCTGATCCGGGTCGCGCACCCGCGCCACCGTCTCGACCGCGCTGCGCAGGCTGGTCAGCGGGTTCTTGATTTCGTGGGCGACGTCGGCGGCGAAGCTCTCGATCGCGTCCATCCGCTGCCACAGCGCCGCCGTCATGTCGCGGAGCGCGCCCGACAGGTCGCCGATCTCGTCGCCGCGCCGGCTGAAATCCGGGATCTCGTGGTGCCGGCCGTGACCGCGCCGGACATGGTCGGCCGCCACCGCCAGCTTGCGGATCGGCCGCGCGATGGTCCCGGCGAGATAGAAGGACAGCAGCACCGTCACCGCCAGCGCCACCGCGAACACCTTGAGGATGTCGAGGCGGACCGAACGGATCGCCGCGTCGATCTGGACCCCGCCGCGCGACAGCATGACCGCGCCAAGCACCTGCTTGAAGCGCTGCACCGGGACCGCGACGGTCAGCATCATGCCGTGGTCGTGGGTGGTCCAGACGCTGGCGCTGACGTCGCCGGCCAGCGCCCGGACGACGTCGGCGTACTTGTCCGCGACCTGGACCGGCCCCTCGCGGAACACCGGGAACTTGTCGCGCGACGGCAGCGCGTTGACGATCCCGTCGTACAGGTCGATCGCGATGCGGGACACCGGGCCGCCCTGCACCGGCGGCGGCAGCTCCTCGATCTGGACGACGCCGCCGGGTCCGATCAGCACGCGGCTGTCGGCGATCAGGGTGCCCGACGGGTCGAACAGCCGGGTCCTGGTGTCGGTCGTCTCGACCAGCCGGCGGACCATCTGGCGGGCCAGCTCGTGCGACAGCTCGTTGGTCTCGTCGCCGCCGCGGGTGACCGCGGCCTCGCCGATGGCGCCGGCGAAGATCCGGGCCTCGGTGCGCAGCGCCTCCAGCTCGCTCTCGATCAGCCGGTCCTGGTAACGGCCGAGATAGAGCAGCCCGCCCACCAGGATGGCGAGGGCCAGCACGTTGACGGCCAGGATGCGCAGGGTCAGCGGCGACAGCGTCCGCCGGTACCGGCGCGGCTGCGCCCGGTCGGCTCCGTCGCGCCGGCGGGCCTCCGCCGGGTCGGCCCGGGACGGGGAGCGGGATCGCGGCCCGACCGGCGCCGCCGACCGCACCCGGGAGGCCACGCCGTCGTCAGGCATCGCGATATCGGTAGCCGACGCCGTACAGGGTCTCGATCTGGCCGAAGTCGCCGTCTATCGCCTTGAACTTCTTGCGCAGCCGCTTGATGTGGCTGTCTATCGTGCGGTCGTCCACATAGATGTGCTCGCCATAGGCGGCATCCATCAGCTGGTCGCGGCTCTTGACATGGCCCGGGCGCACGGCCAGGGCCTTGACCAGCAGGAACTCCGTGACCGTCAGCTCGATCGGCTGCCCCCTCCAGGTGCAGGCGTGGCGCGCGGGGTCCAGCACGAGGTCGCCGCGCACGATCACCGCGCTGGGCTCGCCGCCCGCCGACTTGTCCCGCCGCATCTGCTCCCGGCGCAGCAGCGCCCGGATGCGCTCGATCAGCAGGCGCTGGCTGAACGGCTTCTTGATGTAGTCGTCGGCGCCCATGCGCAGGCCCAGCACCTCGTCGACCTCGTCGTCCTTGGAGGTCAGGAAGATGACAGGCAGCCCGCTGACCTGGCGCAGGCGCGACAGCAGCTCCATGCCGTCCATGCGGGGCATCTTGATGTCGAGCACGGCAAGGTCGACCGGCTTCGCGGTCAGGCCCCGCAGGGCCTCGTCGCCGTCCGTGTATGTCCGGACCTCGAAGCCTTCGGCTTCCAGCGCGATCGACACCGACGTCAGGATGTTGCGGTCGTCATCAACCAGCGCGATAGTTTGCGGCAACGTCAGTCTCCTCTGCGCCTCGAAGTGGAGCATCCGTCGGGATGCGGAAAATCCCTCTTCCGCGCCGGCACTCTGGTTTGCCAATATGGCACCATTGCGGCGCAAAAAAGGGCTGGTTCACCCCATCGACAGGGGTTGGACCGGCCCGGAAAAAGGCGGGTGGCTTCGATGAACAACGGCACTGGACCGGGCGCGGCCCCGGACCCCGCCCCGAATACCGGAACCAGTCCCGGTCCCGCCGTCACGGCCCGCCGCGTGATGCGCGCGGCAGACCGCGCCACCCTGTCCACCGCCCAGCGCGACGCGGGCGGCTGGCCCTATCCGTCGCTGGTGCTCACGGCGCTCGACCACGACGCCTCTCCCCTGCTCCTCATCTCTGATCTGGCGGACCACACCGCCAACATCAAGGTGGACCCGCGCGTCGGGCTGCTGTTCGACGGGACGGCCGGCCTGGAAGAGCCGCTGGCCGGCTCCCGGGTGTCTGTGCTGGGCCGGGCGGAGCGCAGCGGGGACCCGCGTCATCGTGTCCGTTTCCTGGCGCGACACGAAAGCGCATCCTTGTACGCAGGATTCGGCGATTTCGCGATCTACCGGGTTGCGGTCGAGAGTGCCCATCTCGTGGCGGGGTTCGGCCGGATCCGCTGGATCCCGGGCGACGACCTGCTTTTTCGTCTCCCAGATATCGAGACACTGGCTTTGCGGGAGGCGGATATCGTACAGCATATGAACGAGGACCACGCCGACGCGGTCGAACTGTACGCGACCGTGCTGCTGGGCCGTGAAGGCGGCGGCTGGAAGCTTACCGGCATCGATCCCGACGGATGCGACCTGCGTCTGGCGGGGCGGACCGCCCGGCTGGATTTCAGCAGCCCCGTGTTCGATGCGGAGAGTGCCCGGAGGGAACTCGTCGATCTGGTCCGGCAGGCACGCCGGACTCGAGGGGAAACTCAGGCCTGACGACAAGGCCGACTGTAATCCGGCAAACCGGACAGAAAATACGTGGAGAGAATGACCGTGAAGCAATTCGGACCGACCATCAGCAGCAACGGCCTTGACTATCTGGGCCTGTCCGGCCTCAAGGCGGCGCACTGGAACTACAGCGCGGCCGGGCTCTATGAACAGGCGCTGGTGAGGGGCGAGGCGACGCTCGCCAAGGGTGGACCGCTGGTGGCAATCACCGGTCAGCACACGGGCCGTTCGCCCAACGACAAGTTCATCGTGCAGGAAGACTCGACCAGCGGCGACATCTGGTGGGGCAACGTCAACAAGCCGATCACCGAGGAGCAGTTCGACCGGCTGCATGGCCGGGTCGCGGCATATCTCCAGGGCCGCGAGGTGTTCGTCCAGGACCTCTACGCCGGCGCCGACCCGGAATACCGCCTGCCGGTCCGCATCGTCACCCAGCACGCCTGGCACAACCTGTTCGCCCAGAACATGTTCATCCGCCCCTCGGCGGAGGACCGGATGCATTTCGCGCCGGAATTCACCGTGCTCCAGGTGCCCGACTTCAAGGCCGTGCCGGAGCGTGACGGCACCCGGTCCGACGTCTTCATCCTGTGCAATTTCGCGAAGCGCCTGATCCTGGTCGGCGGCACCTCCTATGCCGGCGAGATCAAGAAGGGCATCTTCAGCGTCATGAACTACCTGCTGCCGGCCAAGGGCGTCCTGCCGATGCACTGCTCCGCCAATATCGGGCCCAAGGGCGACACCGCGGTGTTCTTCGGCCTGTCCGGCACCGGCAAGACGACCCTGTCGGCCGACGGCAGCCGCACCCTGATCGGCGACGACGAGCACGGCTGGTCCGAGACCTCGATCTTCAACTTCGAGGGCGGCTGCTACGCCAAGGTGATCCGCCTGAGCGCCCAGGCCGAGCCGGAGATCCATGCCACCACCAGCCGGTTCGGCACGATCCTGGAGAACGTCGTGATGGACCCGGAGACCCGGGTGCTCGACCTGGACGACGGCCGCTACACCGAGAACACCCGCGCCTCCTATCCGCTCGACTTCATCTCGAACGTCAGCGAGACGGGCATCGGCGGCATCCCGCAGAACATCGTGATGCTGACCGCCGACGCCTTCGGCGTGCTGCCCCCGATCAGCAAGCTGACGCCGGACCAGGCGATGTACCATTTCCTGTCCGGCTACACCGCGCGCGTCGCCGGGACGGAAAAGGGCGTGACCGAGCCGCAGGCCACCTTCTCGACCTGCTTCGGCGCCCCCTTCATGCCGCGCCACCCCGCGGTATACGCCAAGCTGCTGGGCGACAAGATCGCCAAGCACGGCTCCAACGTCTGGCTGGTCAACACCGGCTGGTCGGGCGGCGCGTACGGTACGGGCAAGCGCATGTCGATCGGCCACACCCGCTCGCTGATCCGCGCGGCGCTGGAAGGCAACCTGGCCGACGCGCCGCACCGCCCCGACCCCAACTTCGGCCTGTTCATCCCCGAAGCCTGCCCGGACGTGCCGGCCGACGTGCTTCAGCCGAAGAACACCTGGAGCGACAAGCGCGCCTACGACGAGACCGCCCACGAAGTCGCCAAGCGCTTCGAGGCGAACTTCAAGCAGTTCGCCGACGAGGTCGAGCCGGGTGTGCGCGACGCCGCGATCAAGACCGCGGCGTAAGGCTGGCGCTGTCCCAGGGACAGAAAGAAGGCCGGGGAACGTACTCCCCGGCCTTCTTTCTGTCGAAGGGCATTGCAGTGGTTACGGTGCGTGCTGCGGCACGGTGATCTTCTCGATCAGCTTTCCGATGTAGCCGATATCCGCCTTGCTCTGGAAAATGACGTTCTTCTGTTCCAGGTCTGCTAGTGCAGTTCCGCCCGCCCACCAGTCCACATCCTCGATCGCGGTCGTGGAAAGGATAAACGAATTCAGCACGACGGACGGGTCACCCAGGTGTCGCTCCAGAACCTTGATCCGCTGGTACAATTGAATTTTCGGATCGGTTTCCCCGCGAAGGTTGCGAATGCCTTTGGGATCGATGAAGCTGACGTACTGGGTATTCCTGGTCACCAGCCACAGAATGAAGTCCGGATAGAAATTGTCGGCGATCAGGAACGACACACCGCGACCACGACTGCGGTTCCTGAGAAGGTACAGTTCGGCATCGGCGAATTCCTTCGGGTGCGTGCGATGGTATTCCCGTAGATCGGTCACGAAATCCCGTTCACCCTCGTTCAGGGGAACGGGTTGCACCTGCACCACGGCACCGGCATAGAGCAGCGGTTGATAGAGATGGCGGTCGAAGCACACCGTGCCCAATACACCCATCTCCACGTCCCGCAGGACGCCCCGGTCGATGGCTTCCCGGGTCTGGCGCAGCATGGAGATCAGGGCGGTTTCGGTCCGATCCACGATGATTTTATGAGCCACAAGGAAGTTGGGATCATCGGGTTGCAATGTGCGCAGCTCGACGAAGGGAGCCTCGAACTCCGCCTTCCGGAAGCCATACAGCCTTTCGCAATACAGTTTCAGCAGCGTTCCCGCGATTTCCTGCCACTCGTGAACACGCTCCATCTGATCGAACGCAAGCCGGTCCGGAGGGATATAGAGCGTATACCAGTTGGGATTCTCCAACAGCGGCAGGATGTCGGCAGCCGCCATGTCGAAGTTGAACCAGGATCGCTCGGCCTTGAACTGCTGCAACTCGAAGTACAGTGCCTCGACATCCAACAGCGCCAGATGATCGCCGGTCAGCACGCCGGTCCTGAGATCGCCGTTCCGTTCGACCTCCGATAGCCCTCGACTCCGTTCCGCCTGAAGGCGCGGATACCAGTTGAGCGAAACCCGGTTGCGCGGCAGGAAGCCGGCCGGCGGCGGCCCCAGCCGAGGATGCGCGGCGCGGGGATCGCGCTTGAAATCGATGCCGGCCGGCAAACCGATCAGCTTGAGCGGCTTTTCCGGGAGTTTGGCAACGACGGGGAGCAGGATCTCGAACGGCTCCTCCCCCTCCCCGACCCCTTCCGCCGCCAGATACTCCTGAAACTGCTTCATGTAGTCGGCGCGGATGCCGAAGATGTTCAGAGTCTCCAGAGTCCCCAGGTAAGCGTTGTACGGCAGCCCCATTCCCGGAGCGGTATGCCGCTTCAGCCCATGGTCGAACCCCTTCAGCCGGACGCCGCGGCCGAACAACTGGATGGCCCCCGGACCTTCCCCTTTGGCGAAGTTCATCAGCCCGAGGGTGCTGACCCGCCAACTGCTCCAGCCCTCCGTGAACTTGCGGGACCCGATCAACAGGTTGACCGTAGTATCCTGATTGTTGAGCCCTTGGAAAAGCGAACCCGTGAAGGGCCTGTCCTCGACCGTCAGTTCCGGATGTTCCCGGCAGAGCTTGGCGAGTTGCGCTGCATCGCCGACATTGATGACGCCGAACGGATCGTAATCCCCTAGCCTCAGCGCCAGTTCCCCATCGCTGCCCTTAAGTTCCTCGACATGCAATGAGGCTTGGCGTTCCGCGTTGAAGACGACCCGCAAGACATCCTGATAGACCGCTTCCGGCGTGAACAGATGGTCCGCGAGGAACGGAAAGGCGTTCGCGAAGACCTCCCGCCCGGTAGCATCGAGCAGGCCGGGACTGCCGGAGATCAGCCGCCCGATTCGCCGGATATTGGTTGCCTTGTCGCGGTCGCTGACGAAGCGGGCAAGGAACAGGAGTATGTCCACGACGTCCGAAACTTTGCGCCCCTGCTGCGTCCGAACGGCATTGACGCTGCCGCCGACGAAGATCCACAAGGGGCGTTCGATGAGGAAGGGCTTCAGCGCCACACGCTGTTCGCCGTAAACCTTCGCCTGCTGGTAGAAGGCGAGGAGGCAGGCTGTCAGATACAGCGTCCGAGTCTCCTCGTTCCTGTCATCGGCGAGGTTGAGGACTCGGAAATCCTTGCCGTAACCGTCCTCGTAGAAGAACCGGTAGGAATAGTCGAATAGGATCGCCTTGCCGTACTCGTCGGTCAGGTCCCTCTGGCGGGTCCCCGTAGCGGATTTCACCGCCTGCCCGAACGTTGCGGAATACTCGAAGGTGAAGCCGTCTGCCGCTAGGCGCCGACGCATTTCCCGCCACTGGTCACCGCCGGCGCCCTGATGTCCCTCATCGACTAGAACCAGGTTGTTGCTCTCGAAGGCGTCGACCGAAACCGTTTTCTCCTTGCCGTCTTCCCGCAACTTACCGATCTCGATGATCTCGATCGCCTTGCCGGTGAACAGGCTCGCGCCGTCCTTCGTGAACAGGTCCGCTTCCATGCGGGACAGCCGGAACTCCTGAAGGTGCTGGCGCGACAGGCCCTCGTTCGGCGTGACCAGGATAACCCGGTTGAAATCGCGGCTCCTGTTGTGACGGTCGAGGTAGTGCCGGAACTGAAGGATGTTGACATGCATCAACAAGGTCTTGCCGGACCCGGTGGCGTTCCAGAAAGCTAGCTTCCGCAGATCGTCGGCCGTCCAGGGCGATAGGCGGTCACCTGCGCCGACACCCCGGTTGAAAACGTCCAGATAGCGGTTCAGCACCGTCAGCCAGCCATCGGGGTTCTTCAAGTAATTGTCGAGATAGATTTCGGTGAACAGCAGGGCTAGATACTGGAAATACTTCCATGTGACGGGCCGCTCGCGCCGGCCGTGGATCGCGGCCGTGTGGCGCACGATGTTGCGGTCATAGGCCAGAAGGGTTCCGGCATCCAAGACGGCCTTGCCCGGCAGAGCGGCCACCAGCGCGTGGTGCAGACGGGAGACATTGTCTTCCGTCGCCCCCTCCTCGGCCAATGCCAGCCGTTCGGAAATGTCACGGAAGCGGCGGAAACCCAACATCTCCAGCATCAACCGGTTGAGCACCAGCTTATGGGAAAACGGCACCAGGGAAGCGGCGGCTGAGGCCGTGCGGGCGGTTTTGGCGCGGGGAGGCATGTTTCAGGTACTCTCGGACGGCTGCAATTCCGATTGAGCACTACTGGCGCTGGCCGCGTCGCAGACCGACCATCCTGCCGTAGTGGGAATCTGATCTGGCCGAACCACCATGCACTTCAACTTCAGACCAGATAGGAGTTGGGTCGCCCGCAATGACATATCGCTGTGGACTTTCTGAAACAAATTGCTGCCAACACGGTCAGGATGATCGACAAAGACGAGAATTGCAACCAAGGGAATGTTATCCGGCGTACCAAAGACAACCTTTGTCAAATGGGCACATGAATCATCCGAGAAGCGGTGCGCTGCATACAGGGAGGCCGTCGTATCGAATACTTTGTGAGCAAATTCTAGAGCTTCCATCTGGTTAGATCTCAATTTCAGCTTATCGTCGTTTCGTGCCTTCCGAAGATCTGACAACTCTATCATTAAAATGCCAGTTTCATAGATAGCGACTATATCGACAACTTTCTGATTTGGAATTCGATTGATGAGTTTCTTGAAAAAGCTTTGTTCAGCATCCATCTTGACGGGAAGCCATTCATCAGGCAGTGAAACCTCCAAGTCTTTTTCTATGATTTTTTTCATTTTTGCATACCCTCAAAGAATAATTTAGTCATTTCTTCGTCTTGCTGCAATACAGCATCAAGAGAGGCCAAAGTAGGAATCTCATCAAGATTACCTCCGGCCTGCGCTATCACTCCACTCTCACTCGGAGAAAGCGATAAATACCTTTGGTCTATGATCTCATCGCGCCTAGCAGTGCTAAGGTGCAACTGTCTCATGAAGAATAGACTATGGCTTGCCATAACAATTTGTACGCCTAAACCTGCCACTGCAGTTACCGCGTCGGCCAACAACTGCTGAAGCTTAGGATTTAGATGCGCATCCGGCTCATCCCAGAATAAGCTGCAACCAGGATGTAGCAGTCCGTTACTTAACAAATGCCATATGGTAGCTAACTTGCGATAGCCATCTGCGGCAAGCGTGATCGGCCGTCCACCGATCTGCGGAATTTCACCTCTTTTGAAATTAATGGCACCCATTGTTTGAGCTAACTGCGCCAGTACTTTGTCCACACCCTCTGCAGCAAATGGATCGCTGGCAAGTTGCTTTGGATCAGCCCGCTGGACACTGGTTTCGGCAAGATCGGCGGCAGAGGCGTCCATCGACATCGGGTAAGCGCGGTAGATCGGCTGTAGGTCCGGGTACATCCCGAATACATCCAGAATCGGAATGCAAATGGGACTGCGTTGCGCACCTTCAACTACGCCCGGGGATTGATTTATCCTTACTTTTTTACTGCTGTGAGTAAAAGAGAAGCTCAACGTTCTCCCAGTTGCATAGCTGATGGTGACAACCGCTTTCGTCTCCCCACCCCTTACCAATGCGCCAAGCGTCGCGCAGCGAAAAACGCTACGCAATTTATCAGCAATTAAGTCGGGAAAATCATGTTCGGAAACACTGCATTCAGGCACCCCTGGAAGGCTGTCGGGATAAATAGCCTTGGTCGCAGCATAGCAGAGCTTGATCAGATGGCTTTTGCCGGTACTGTTTTCACCAGCAATGACATTAATCCCCGGTGAGAATTTCTCATCGAATCTTGCAAATACGGTGAAATTCTCCAGAAATAGGCTCGAAATTACCCCTAATGGACTAGAAGAGCTTGTTGACCCAACCATTATATTACACCTACCGGTTCGAATGTTCGAGGTTGCTGGAACGATCGAGATAAAGATCATCCATCCGGGGATCCTGCTTCAAGGCTTATTCCAATGCCGCGATTTCCGTCAGGTCGTTCAGGTCGGTTCCCTGCTCTACCTCGACACCATGCTCGTCCAGTACAAAGGAGAAGAAAGCCAGCTGAAGCGCGTTCGATTGGCTCAAGCGGGTTGGCGCAATCACAAAAGTACATCCACTTGGCTTTCTACAAGCTTCGCGTGTCGAACATCAGGCGTTTGAAATCCCGTTCGATCAGGCGGACTTTCCAAAGCGCGCCGTTGTCCTCCTGCCCTCCCTCCGCAATGCCGGGACGCCGAAGGTTTTCCAGGTTGTTGTCGCCGTTGACCCAGATGGTGTGGAACTCCAAGTCGAGCGTGGAGTAGTGCGATCTGCGGAACCACTCGTCCAGGTCAGCGTTCGATACCTCCGATAGCGAGCGCCAGAGAATCAGAACCTTGCCGCCGTCGGGCAAGGTGCCGAAGATGGAGAGTACGCCGCGCACGCGCTGGCGCGCGGTCACCTTCAGCCCGAGAAGATAGTTGAAGGTTTCCGGCAGATCGACTGCCAGCTCCCGCGTCTCGTCGTCGCGGGTGATGCGCAGGGTGTGGCGAAACGGCTCGGCGAATGCGTCGATGTTCAGCAGCGACGGGCTACCGGCGATATCGCCGCGCTGCGTATCGAGCAAATAGCGCAGCATATAGCCTTCCCGCATTGCCGGCTGCCGGTCGAACAGGCCCTGGCGCTCCGGCGAACGTTGGACTTCGAGGTTGTCTAGGGTGTCTTCATAAGATTCAAGGCGAATGTATTTAATAATATGTGAAATTCCATCGCTGGACAGCGGAACTCCCCCCTTCCAGTTCGAAGAATAAACTGCCTTGCATATCCGAGGTTTGAGCACATAATCGAAATGTTTTTCAACTTCGACCAAAACAAACTTTCTTGACCCGCCATCCTTGCGATTCATATTGATAATCACCTGTCCGGTTGTACCGGAGCCACCAAAAAAATCAAGGCAATAGCTATTATCATTTTTCATGCCTGACACTTGAAGGCAGTCTTCCACTGCAAAGACAGATTTAGGATAGGAGAATACGTTGTACTCACGAAACATTTCTCTTAATGGCGCGGTTCCATGCTCGGTTGCAGAATACTTTGCGTCAATCCAAAGGGTAGGAGGTATAATCTCTTGTCCAGGCGAATACTTATAGTAGACAGTATTAATTCCTCCTGGACCGGTCTTTGCTAAGTAGCGATCTGGATCATCCACAACCGATGCTGGTTTCCCCCTCCATCGCCTTTCCACCCCATTTTCATCTATCGGTAGAATTACAACTTCATCGGCATCTGGCTCCTCCAGAATCTTCCATTCGCGCTTAACTGAACTCCATTCCATAGCCGGAATTCTGACGGATTCTCCTTTTGCATAAATGGGATAGAACAACGTTGGCCGGTCATGCCGTTCAGATCCAGATCCTCTCTTCCTAAACAACTCCCACATGTACGCTTTACCATCTTCATCCTGCTCTTTGTAGCGGCGCGACTGCTCCACACTTCGAGTTAACTTGCCAACAGGCGCAGAGTCTGAGTTCTGTAGGAAAATCGCATACTCGTGTGCTTGACCAAACCCGGTTGGAGTTGGTCGTCCAGATGGATTCGATCGAATAGGTACAGTAGCAGCCACTCGACCACTAGAGAAAATCTCGGAACACAGGAAAGCTAATTCCTTATACTGGAAATCGTCTATTGTAATACATGCAATACCGTCTTGGGAAAGCATTAACTTTGACAGAGCTACTCTATCCCTAAGCATTGAAATCCAAGAAGATGATTTGTAACCATTCTTATAATTTATTGGCTCCGCATCAGTGTTATACGGCGGATCAGCGTATATTGATTGAATTTTATTTCTATATCTTTCCAGAAGCAAATTCAGCGCCCCGAAATTCTCCCCATGGACCAGTAGCCCGTCGGTCTGCTCGTCCAGATCATCGAATAGCCCCAGCAGTCGATCCTTGAACCCCGGAAAGGTCTCTTCCGGGAACCATTTGGTATCCAGCACCAGAAAGGGGTTAGCGCACAGGAACTCCACCGTTAGCGGTACGGCATAGGCCACGGTGCCCGCCGGAGCATCGGCAATCCTGTCGATGGCGAACAGCTTCACCCAATCTTTCCGCTGGTTGTTGTTGCCGGCGATGTCTGCCAGCAGGCCGTCGATCTCCGCGCGTTCCTTTTCGCTTTTAGCATTTTCGCGGACCGCGAAGATGCGGTCCAGGGTGATACACCACTGAGTTTCGAGGACGAACTTCTTTTTCAACCACAGGACTTTCTGCGCGTCTTCGATGTGCATCAGGAAATCGATGATCTTGTGCGCCACCCGCCGGATGGCCCTGATGGCGCTGAGCTGCTGTTCCGCCACTGGGGCCGTCGCCTGATCGATGTCGTCCAGGTAAAGGACTTCATTCTTGATGTAGAAGTCAAGCTCCCGGCGCAGGAAGCCTCCCAGGTCCTTGTGGATGAAATAGTCAAAGGTCCAGCGTGCGGTGTATTCCGCCAGATGCTTGCCCAACAGCGTCCGGCCGGCATTGGCCTCCGTCGGCGCCGGGGCGAACAGGGCCGCCCGCCAGCCTTCGATATCCTCCCGCGCGTGCAGCGTGGCGATGGCGTCGGCGGAAAGCTCTTCCTGCTTGCGGTCCTGGTCGTCCGGTCGGTACTCGAACAGAATCGTCAGTGTCGGGACGTCCTCGTCCGCCCTTTCCTGGATCGGCGCGGCCACGTGCAGGTGGAATCGCCGCTCCCTGCCGGTCGGCGCCTTGACGTTGTCTTGTTCCGTGCCCGCCAAAGCCAGTTCGAACCGAACCCGCCGCCCGTCCCCGGTACGGAAAGCATAGGTCCGGAGATTTTCCGCCGACTTGACGTAGTACTGATCGTGATTCGCCCAGTGGAGCTTCACCTCCTCCCCCTCGTAGGGGATGGCGTAGACCCCTTCCTTGTAGCGGCGGAGCGACAGGAAATCGCCGTCCTTGTAGTAGCGGCTGAAGAAGCTGTGCAGATGGCCGTAGACCGCCTCCTCCAGCGCGCCCAGATCGGGAGCCTCCGCCAGCTTCGTCCGCAGGTCCCTCACGCGCGGCGACTGGTTCGGATCGATCCCGTGCTCCAGGGCCCCGGCGATGGCTTGGTCGAGTTGGCGTTGCAGTTCCGCCTTGTCGGCGGGCTGGTACTGGCTGAGCGCGTCGCGTACCTGCGGCAGCAGGTCATTCGCCAAAAAGCCGCGCACCTCTTCGCGCCGGAGGTTGATGATCCGATAGATGCCGAAATCCAGGTCGCCCCGGTCAAGCTGGAACAGCTCGTCCAGCTTGTCCCGCAACTGCTTCAGGCGCTTGGACTGGCGAAGGGCGGCGTCACTGACGGCGAGGCTCATGTCGGACTAGTACTCTGCTGAACCGAAACGGGTCCGCGCAAGGCGGACTCGCTGGATAGCATGGCTCTTCGATCCAGGGAAGCGTACGGCTTGGCCTATGGGAACAGCGTCAGCCATTCCGGCGACTCACGAGCCTCGGGGGTATCCTCGGCCGGCCATGCATAAGCATTTGGAAGCTGATCGTCGTCGGCGTCCAACTGCGTTATGATGGCACTTCCTTTGGAAAGATCGAGAGACATCCATACGAAGGTTTGAACTTGAGCGAGAGTCACTCCGTCACTTGCCTCTAACTTCAGAGTTGTCCTTGGTGGACTCGGCATCGGTTTCGGTTCGCCAATCCCTCTTAGGGCTTCTGCCATGGACATATTGCTGCTGGACATCTGTTCTAATCCCAGTTCAGTCACCTCGCTTAATACTTCATTATCCCTAATATACTCGACTGGATTGTGGAAGGTGATCACAAATCTCTTAGACATATTTTACCTTTCCGGAGCGGGATTATCGAAATGAAACATGCCTTACAATTAATTCAGCTACACGTTCTGTACGCACTCGCGATAGATTAAGTTACCGCATAAGATATGGTAACGGGCTTTCGTTGATGCAAGCTATCAGGTTTGGACTCAATCTCATTCACCTTATCTCCCACTGGATCGTGAACAGCCGCTCCTCCGTCACCTGCCGACGTATCTGAACTTCCAGCGCGGCGATCAGGCGGTCGCGCTCGGCGATGATCTCATCCTCCACGTCGAAGATGCGTTGCCGTAAGCGGCGCTTGCTTCGCTCAAGCTCCTGAATACGGTTCTGGATCTCCATCTGCTCCGTCGGGGCTGTCGTCTGGCGAGCTTGGCGGGTCAGGGCCTTGACCTGATTCTTCACGTCGGCCAACTCCTTCTCCGCCGCGTGCAGCTTGTCGTCGGCCCAGGCTTCAAGACGGGACCGCTGTTCGTCGAAATGCCTGCGGTTGCGGGCAGCGGCCTCTTCCGCCACGGTGTCCAGGGCTTTCCGTTCCGTCTCCTCGAAGATATGCCGGATGACCTCATGCATGGGCGGAGCCTGCCCGGACCATGTGGCATCGCACAGCAACAGCTTCTCGCACATTTCCTGGTCCAAAGGACGCTGCTTGTCGTCGATCGCGCCGAAGACCAGGAACTCCTCCCGCTCGAAGCTGTCCAGCGTCAGCTTGTGCAGCGACAGCCATCCCTTCCGGCGCATCAGGGGCTCAAGGACGGAAATCCGCGCGGGATGGTCGGAAAGGTGAAAGGTGACCTTGGCCCCGTCGGTCACGGGCAGGGCGCGCCCCTGCTCCAGGATCCAGGCTCCCAAAGGATGATTCAGCCGGAAGGGAATGCCGGATGCTTCCGCTCCCTGATCCCTGGTCATCAGGTGGTAGGAGCCCGGCCGGGCTTCCGGCACCGGCGAATCGGCCAGCCGGAAGACGGTGCGGGAGTCCTCGAACTCGGCCCGCCCCACGAGCATGTGGCGCGTCAGCTTCCAGAACAGCCGCGCGGTGCGGTCGAGATGGATCCGGGCGTCGTCCAGGCTCAGGCGCAATCGATTGTGGACATCCTCGTCGAAATGGGCCAGCAGGTTCAACCGGGTGTCGCTGACGCGCGCCCGGATCGCCTCGTCCATCTCCGCCCGCAGCTTCGCGAAAGCCGAGTCGATCTCCGCTTCGGTCCGGCACTCCTGATGGATGCGCAGGATGCGCTTTTCGAAATCGATGCCCGACTCGATGGAGCCGAGCACTTCGTCCGACGCGCCGAACACGCCCTTGAACAGCTTGAACTTCTCTTCCAGAAGCTCCAGCACCCGCCGGTCGGCGGCGTTGCGCTGATTGAGGAAGTTGATCACCACGACATCGTGCTGCTGGCCGTAGCGGTGGCAGCGGCCGATCCGCTGCTCGATCCGCTGGGGGTTCCAGGGCAGGTCATAGTTGATGACCAGGGAACAGAACTGAAGGTTCACGCCTTCCGCCGCCGCCTCGGTAGCGATCATGATCTCCGCCTCGTCGCGGAACGCCTCGACCAACGCCATCCGCATGTCCACCGGGTGCGAGCCGGTCACCCGTCCGGTCTCCCGGTTGCGGCGCATCCAGTCGCTGAGCAGGGCTTGGGATTCAGGATCGGCATTGTTGCCGTTGAACATGACGACTCGGCCTGAGAAGCCAGCCTCGCTCAGGATGGCGCGGAGGAACTCCTGGGTGCGGCGCGACTCCGTGAAGATAAGCGCCTTGCGCTTGGCGCCTAACTTCGCCATCTGACGGAACCCGATCTCCAGCGCCTTCAGAAGGGCATCCGCCTTGCTGTCGCGGTCGATCGAGCGGGCCAGCGACGCCAACTCGTCCAGAACCATGATTTCCGCCTCGAGCTGCCGCCCATCTGGAGCGGCCGTGCCGGACGGCGAATCCTCATCCGGCGGGTCCGGGGTTTGGTCCAAATAGTCCGGATCAATGTCTTCGCTGTCGGCGAGAACGTCCAGAAGGTCCTGGTCCGATGGGCGCCTCGCCCGCAGCCGTTCCCGCAGGGTATCAAGGGTACTCGCGATGGCACGGGACGACGACGCCAGAAGCTTGTAAAGCACCAAGGTCGTCAGTTGCCTCTGCGCGGCGGGGACGGCGAAGGAAGTCTCGCGCAACAGGAAGCGGGAGACGCTCTCATACAGGGTCTGCTCGGCGTCAGACGGCATGAAGGGAATCGTCAGGGCCTGACGATCCGTGAACCTGATGTATTCCTGGACTTCCGAGCGCAGGGTCCGCTTGCAAAACGACATCAGCCGGCCGCGCAGGATCTCCAGGTCCGAGTCCTTACCCATGAATTGTGAGCGGAAGCTGGCGGCGTCGCCGAACAGGTGTTCGTCGATCAGCGTGCTCAGCCCATAAAGCTCTATCAGGGAGTTCTGAAGCGGAGTCGCCGTCAGCAGAACTTTACGGCGCATCGTCAGGGCCTGCCTGATGCGCTGGCCGATGACGTTTCCGCTCTTGTAGACATTACGCAGTTTATGAGCCTCATCAATCACTGCGAGGTCCCAGGGAATTCGGTAAAGCGATTCGTGGATCTTGGCCGCGAAATTGTACGAGACGATGATGACCGCATCGGCATGTCCCAGTGGGTCGGCGTTCGTCGCCTGCTGCGCCCTCGCATGGGAGCGGGCATCCATTACCCGGGTCGGCAGGCCGAACTTCTCCTCCAACTCGGAAGCCCATTGCTTGCGAAGGGAAGCCGGACATACCACCAGCAGCCGGCGCCGCCTCTCCGCCCAGAACTGGCAGAGGAGGACGCCCGCTTCGATGGTCTTGCCCAAACCAACCTCGTCGGCCAGCAGGACGCCTTTGGCGGCCGGAGACCGCAGCGCGAAAAGCGCCGCATCGATCTGGTGGGGGTTGAGATCGACATGGGCATCGAAAAGGGACTGGGCCAGCCGGCCGACGCCGTCGGCGGCGCGCAGCCGGGTCAATTCATGGGCGAAATAGCAGGCCTGGATATCCGTGATCATGGAGAGACGCTATACAGCAGCGGAGGGAATTGGTGAACATGCCTGCTTGAGCATGCAGATCGCACAGAGGCCGAAATGGGGCCAAGGCGACGCTTGCAGAGCTCTGCGGCGGACGCCATCGACTGGCTTTCGATAACGTCCTGTGACTCTAGTCTAAGGAGCATCTTCGTGTAATGACGCCGGCCGAATGCCTGGAGCTTTTGCCATGAGCACGCTGACGATCCGATTGACCGACGACACCGCCGAACGGCTGGAGGCGCTTGCCCGCAGCCGTGGACTCAGCGTGAACGGCTTGATCGAGGAGATGAGCGTCCAGGCGCTGGCGGCCTGGGACGCGGAACGCCGTTTCAGATCGATGGCAGCCGAAGGAGATACCGCCCAGGCTCTTTCGATCCTGGAGCGGCTTGATCGTCAGTCCGCCGAATAGGTGATGGCCGGCCCCCGGAACAATTGCACCCCCCACGTGTTCATGAAGCAACGCAGACAATTTGAAAGGTTGCTTTATGTTTTCCCTGACCGGTTCGGGTCTTCGACGCGTCGCCCTGGGTGCCTTCCTGGTCCTGGGCGTTCCCATGCTCGCGGCTTGCGACAACGAGGGCCCGGCGGAGCGTGCCGGGGAGTCGATCGACAACAGCGTCAGCAACGCAACCAAGCAGACCGGCGAGGCGATGGAGAATGTCGGCAACGCCATCCAGGACAAGAGCCGGGAAGTGCGCGACGACATGAACGACGGCAAGCCCAACTGACCGGCTGAAAACGTCCGGCCCTACCCCGGAAAACGTGAAAGCCCGCCGAACGGCGGGCTTTCTTGCGTTGCGGCCTGAGGGAGCTGATCTGCCCAGGCCCTATCCGGTCAACGCGTCATTTGGGAGCCAGGACCATGATCATCTGGCGACCTTCCAGCTTGGGCATCTGCTCGACCTTGGCCATTTCCTGGAGATCGTCGCGCACCTTGACCAGCACGTTCATGCCAAGGTCCTGGTGAGCCATCTCACGGCCGCGGAAGCGCATGGTGACCTTCACCTTGTCGCCTTCCTCAAGGAACCGACGGGCGCTGCGCATTTTGACGTCATAGTCGTTGTCATCGATGTTAGGACGCATCTTGATTTCCTTAACTTCGATGATCTTCTGCTTCTTGCGCGCCTCGTTGGCCCGTTTCTGCGCCTCGTACTTGAACTTGCCATAGTCGAGGATCTTGCACACCGGCGGATCCGCATTCGGGGAGACCTCGACGAGGTCGAGCCCTGCTTCCTCCGCGGCGATCAGCGCGTCGCGGATCGAAACGACTCCGACCATTTCGCCGGCGGCATCCACCAGGCGGACGGAGCGGACATTGATTTCCCGATTGACCCGCGGCCCATCACGGGACGGTGTGGAGTCGGCATTTGGTCTGGCTATGGAATAGTCTCCCTCGTTGGAACCGGCGCCTGGTGTTTCCATCCTGTCCCGGTCGGGGGCTCAGAACCCGCCGGGACCCAGGCGACCGGAATTGTAATCATCCCAGGCCGCGAACGACCCGACCTGAATCACTCCAGGATTAGAATGGTGATTCCGGCGCGAGATTGCCAAGGGGCGACCTCGCTTCGGCCACAATTGTATTGACAGCGGCGTCGAGAGCAAGAACTTCCTGATCCTTGCCGCCCAGACGGCGTAATGCCACAGTCCGCTCCTCGGCCTCGCGCTTGCCCACCACCACCATCAGCGGCACCTTCGCGAGGCTGTGTTCGCGGACCTTGAAGTTGATCTTTTCGTTCCGGGTGTCAAGCTCGACCCTGACTCCGGCCCGCCGAAGCTCGTTCGCCACCTCGGCGGCATAACCGTCCGCCTCGTTGGTGATGGTCGCGACCACCGCCTGGAGCGGCGCCAGCCAGAGCGGGAACTTGCCGGCATAGTGCTCGATCAGCATGCCGATGAAGCGTTCCATCGAGCCCAGGATGGCCCGGTGGAGCATGACCGGCCGGTGCCGCTGGCCGTCCTCGCCGACATATTCCGCATCCAGCCGCTCCGGCAGGACGAAATCGACCTGGAGGGTGCCGCACTGCCAGTCGCGGCCGATCGCGTCGCGCAGCACGAACTCCAGCTTCGGGCCGTAGAAGGCGCCCTCGCCGGGGTTCATGGTATAGGGCAGGCCCGCGGCCTCGATCGCCTCGCGCAGCGCGGCCTCGGCCCGGTCCCACACCTCGTCGGTGCCGGCGCGGGTTTCCGGACGGTCGGAGAACTTCACCGACACGTCGGTGAAGCCCAGGTCCTTGTAGACGCTCAGCAGCAGGTCGCAGAACGCGATGCTCTCCGACGTGATCTGCTCCGGCGTGCAGAAGATATGCGCGTCGTCCTGGGTGAAGGCGCGCACCCGCATGATGCCGTGCAGGCTGCCCGACGGCTCGTTGCGGTGGCACGAGCCGAACTCGGCCATGCGGAGCGGCAGGTCGCGGTAGCTGGTGATCCCCTGCTTGTAGATCTGGACATGGGCCGGGCAGTTCATCGGCTTCAGTGCCAGCACCTTCTCGTCGTCGGCGTTGGCGGTGAACATCGCCTCCCGGAACTTCTCCCAGTGGCCCGAGGCCACCCAGAGCGCCCGGTCGATCAGCTGCGGCGTCTTGACCTCGACATAGCCGGACCGTTGCAGCCGCGACCGGACATAGTTCTCCAGCGTACGCCACAGGGTATAGCCCTTGTCGTGCCAGAAGACGCTGCCGACCGCCTCCTCCTGGAGGTGGAACAGGTCCATCTCCCGGCCGAGCCGCCGGTGGTCGCGCTTCTCCGCCTCCTCCAGCTGGTGCAGGTGTGCCTTCAGCTCCTTCTCGTCGCGCCAAGCCGTCCCGTAGATCCGCTGGAGCATCTCGTTGCGGTGGTCGCCGCGCCAGTAGGCGCCCGCCACCTTCATCAGCTTGAAGCCCTGGCCGAGCCGGCCGGTGGACGGCATATGCGGTCCGCGGCACAGGTCCAGCCACTCGCCCTGGCGGTAGACCGTGATGGTCTCCGTCTCGGGAAGGTCGCGGATGATCTCGGCCTTGTACTTCTCGCCCCGCTCCTCGAAGAAGCGGATCGCCTCGTCCCGGTCCCACGCCTCGCAGGTGAAGGGAGCGTCGCGCGCGACGATCTCGCGCATCTTCGCCTCGATCTTCTCCAGGTCGTCGGGCGTGAACGGCTCCCCCGCGCGAAGTCGTAGTAGAAGCCGTTGGCGATCGCCGGGCCGATCGTGACCTGCGTTCCGGGATACAGCGTCTGGACGGCTTCCGCCATCACATGGGCGGCGTCGTGGCGGATCAGGCCGAGGACATCCGGATGGTCGCGGGTGACGATCTCGACGGCGGCATCCGAATCGATGCGGGTAGTGAGGTCGCGAATCGTGCCATCGACCTTGACGGCAAGCGCGTCCTTGGCCAGCCGCTTGCCGATGGATTCGGCAATCTGCCGGCCCGTCACCGAGGCATCGTAGTCGCGCACGCTGCCGTCCGGCAGGGTGACGGCGACTTTCTGGATCTGTTCAGCCGTCTGCATCGTCAAAAAACAATCATCCCAAGGAAGAAGCCGCACTCTATGCGCATTGCCGGTCGAGTCAAGCTTGGCGCGGCCCGCCGGAACCCGCGCCCGCTCCCGCACCGCCCGCCGCGGGCCGTTCGGCCATCAGCTCGCCATAGACCGCCAGAGTGTCCCGGCACATGCGGTCCCGGGTGAAGCGGCTGTTGACATAAGCCATGGCGCGCTCGCCCAGCACGGCCCGCTGGTCCGCATCCAGCTCCAGCGCCTCGCCCAACGCCTCCGCCAGGGCATCGGCGTCGTTGGGCGGAACCACCCAGGCGGTCTCGCCCGCGACCACGGTCTCGCGTACGGCACCGTGATTGGTCACGATCACCGGCCGGCCCATGGCCTGGGCCTCGACGATGACACGGCCGAAGGCCTCCGGATCGCTCGACGCGGAGACCACCACGTCGGCCAGCATATAGGCGGCCGCCATGTCGTTGCAGTGGTCCACCAGCCGGACGACGCCCTCCAGCCCCAGGCGGCGCACCTGCTCCTCCAACTCCTGGCGATAGCCGGCGCGGCCCTGGTCGGAGCCGACCATCAGGCAGCACACGTCCTTGCGGCCCAGCCGGGCGAGCGCGTCGATCAGCACGGTCTGGCCCTTCCACCGGGTCAGCCGGCCCGGCAGCATGATCACCTGGTGCCCGTCGGGCAGCCGCCACGCCCGGGCCAGCTGGATCACCCGCTCGGGGCTGACCCGGTCGGGGGCGAAGCTGCCGGCGTCGATGCCGCGGTGGATCACCCGGATGCGGTCCGGGTCGATCCGGTAGTTGGCCAGGATATGGTCGCGGATGAACTCCGAGATGGCGATCACCCGATCGCCCCGCGCCATGACCGAATTGTAGAACAGCTTCGACTTGCCCGAGAAATTGTAAGGGGCATGGAAGGTCGTCATGAACGGCACGCCGGTCCGCCGCGCGGCGCCAAAGGCGCTCCAGGCCGGCGCCCGGCTGCGGGCGTGGACGATGTCGACCCTGTGCTCGCGGATGATCCGGCTGAGCCGGTCGACGTTGCGCCACAGGGTCAGGGGATTCTTGCTGTCGAGCGGCAGCGTGAAGTGGGGGATCCGCCAGCGCTCCAACTCGCGCGCCATGGGGCCGCCGGACGATGCGACCAGCGGCGTGCCGCCGGCCTGGTGCAGCGCCGCCGCCACGTCGATCGCGCCGCGTTCCGCGCCGCCGGTGACGAGCGCCGGCAGGACCTGGAGGACGACGGGCCGGCCCGGCGCGCGGCCCGCCTCATTCCTCCCGGTCTCATCCCGCCCGGCTTCCTCCCGCCCGGAGTTGTCGTGCGGCTCCGCCGTGTTAAAGTCGTGTGCCCCGCTCATGGATTCTTTCGATATGACCGATCTGAACGCTTCGCCCGAAAATACCCTGGCGCATGAAGGCGCCACCATAGCCTATCGCCGCACGGAAGGAAGCACTCCCGGCGTCATCTTCATGGGAGGATTCAAATCGGACATGACGGGCACCAAGGCGGTCGCCCTGGAAAGCCTCTGCAGCCGCCGCGGCACGGCGTTCGTCCGGTTCGACTACCAGGGCCACGGCACGTCGAGCGGCCGGTTCGAGGAAGGCTCGATCGGACTGTGGTCGCGTGACGCGCTCGCCGTGTTCGACCGGCTGACGGAGGGGCCGCAGGTCGTCGTCGGCTCCTCCATGGGCGGCTGGATGATGCTCCTGACGGCGCTCGCCCGGCCGGAGCGTGTCGCGGGCCTGGTCGGCATCGCCGCGGCGCCCGATTTCACCGAGGACCTGATCTGGTCCACCCTGGACGAGGGCGACCGCGCCACGCTGATGGAGACCGGCGCCTTGCTGAAGCCCTCCGACTACGGCGATCCCTATCCCTATACCCGCCGTCTGATCGAGGACGGCCGGGACCACCTGCTGCTGCGCGGGACCATCCCGCTGACCTGCCCGGTGCGCCTGCTCCACGGCATGCGCGACGCCGACGTGCCCTGGCGCACCAGCCAGCGCATCGCGGAGCGGCTGGCCGGCGACGACGTGAGGATCACCCTGGTGAAGGACGGCGATCACCGCCTGTCCCGCGACCAGGACATCGCGCTGTTGTGCCGCACCGTCGGCGAGTTGCTCGACGGGCTCAGGACCTCCTGATCGACCCCAGCGCCAGCAGCACCAGTCCCGGAGCCGCCAGCACCAGCGCCGCCGGCCACAGCAGGACGGTCAGCAGCCCGGGATCCCACAGCTCCGGCGCCAGATAGCGCTGCACCACCGCCTGCATCAGGTTCAGGCTGCCGGGATGCAGCCGGTACCACAGCTCGCCCGCGGCGGAGAGATGCAGGCCGCCGCCGGCTGCCGCCATCCCGCTCCACTGCCACAGATCCCAGCCCAACGCCGCGAGCCCCGCCAGCAGCAGGACCCCTCCGATCACTCTCAGGACGACCACCCGTTCCTCACCGCTTATTGACGCCGTGCCGGAACATGCGCCGCCACCCCGGGAGGCGCAACCGGACCCTTCTTCACTTTCTCGGGAGCCGATGTGAACGAAGCACTTGAATCCACCCCCGCCGTTGAGTATTTTCCGCGGCCTTGATGGAGGGGTGGCCGAGTGGTTGAAGGCGCACGCCTGGAAAGTGTGTATACCAGAAATGGTATCGCGGGTTCGAATCCCGCTCCCTCCGCCATGACCCCCAGCACCTTTTAACATACTGATTTATAAGGGTTCTGGAAGAGGCCAGCAGGGGACCGGGGTGACACGTTTCCCCCTTGCCTCTACCGCCTTCAGCGCCAGCGTTCTGCACTGGCGTTTAACCTAACTACCACTCACAGAAAAAGCCTGCCATGAACCCAAGGGAACCGGGGAACGTGGCAGGCCCTTTTTCCGTGTTTAGGGACCGTTGGAAGTGTTCTAATCGCGCTGCAAACTCAAACACATGGTTGCATTTAACGTCATCAATACAAAGGAGATGCGGATAGAGGCTGAACAATGATTTTATTATTCATTATTATTATCTTAGCGATACTGATTGCTATAACGGGTATTGCAGCAGTTGCTCGGGTTATGGGAGTAGCTTTTTACAGCCTGTTCGATTTTGTACCGGGCACCGTGATCGGCCCTGAGAACGGTGCGGACCGGCGCACCCACCAGCTGGTTGGCCGAGCTTCCATCTCCACCACCGACATACTCTCTCGCCGTCGTAGCACAGATCGGGAGCGCAGCACCTTCCGCCCGACCTTCAAAGGCGGAAGTGGCGGATGATCGTCCCGGCGAGGAGATCCTGCGCTTTGCCGGCAGCCCCGGGTGCCCGGGCGATGATCAGGTCATGGACAGGCAGGACCGGCAAACCATCGTCCTGCCCGAGGATCCTCATGGCATCGGTGACGCGGGCGCGGTCGAGGATGCCGACGGCGAAGCCGCCCTCGATCGCCGCCTCGATGGCGGCCGAGCCTGAGCTTGTCACAACCGTTCGCCACGAACGGCCGATCGCCGCCAAGGCATCGACCGCGGCGGCCCGGTAAGGGCAGCCGGAGCCGTGCAGAGCGAGGGGCACCGGGATATCCGCGGGGAGATGGAGTCCGGCGCCTGCGACCCATACCGGTTGCGTCGTGCCGAAAGCTGTGCCGCCGGGCTGGCGTGACTGGCCCGCGGGCTCCACCACGACGACGAGATCCAGGCTGCCGCGCTCCAGCCGGTTCGCAAGCTCGCCGCTCGAACCGGTCTCGACCTCGAGTTCGACAGCGGGATGTTCCGCCGAGAAGAGAGGCAGCGCGTCGCGCAGCAGCCTGTGGGCATATTCCTCGGAGACGCCGAACCGCAACCGCCCGGTGGCTGCGGATGCGTCGAAGCTCGCGACGATCCGGTCATGCGCCTGCAGGAACTCGACGGTCTGGATCAGCAGGCTCCGTCCGGCGGGGGTCAGCGTCACCCCCTGGTTGTCGCGGTCGAACAGGCGCCGGCCGGCAAGCTCCTCGAGGCGGCGAACATGCGTGCTGACGGCCGAGGGGCTGCGGTTGAGATGGAGCGAAGCCGCACGGAACTGCCGGAAACGGGCAATGGCGTGGAAGGTGCGAAGAAGCTCGATATCGAGGGGCGGCGGCATAGTTTAAGATTTTCGCATTACTGGTTGATATAGTTTCGTTTGATTGAACGACCCTGTCACCCGAATGTCAAGTCCATGACGGGAAGGAGCAAAGTCATGGGCAAGACGGTCATGGGCAAGACAGTCATGGGCACGGTAAACGCAGGAGGTACCGCAGGGCGTGGGGAAAACGCAGCGGGCCGCGCCGCTCCCTCGGCATTCGTGCTTTTCGGGCTGCAGGCGGCCATGGTCGTCGCCTGGAGCGCGGGTTTCATCGGCTACCGCTTTGCGGCTGAGCATGCGCCGACGTTCCTGGTCACGTTCTGGCGCTTCGCGCTGGCGGTTCCGCTCCTGCTGCCCTTCGCCTTGCCGGCTCTCCGCGCGGCGCCGCGGGCAGCAATGGGTCGTCAGGCGCTGATCGGTGTCTTTGCCATCTGCGGCTATCTGGCGCCGATCGCAAAATCCATCGAGTACGGAGTCCCGGTGGGGCTGGCCGCGCTGGCCGCCGACCTGCTACCCCTGGCGGTCGCGGGAATGTCGATGTTCCTGCCGGGACGGCGAACAGGCGGGCTGCAATGGGTGGGCGTCGGCATCGGTGCCCTTGGCGTCGTGACCGTGGCCGGCGAAAGCTTCCGGCTGGGTTCGGCACCGGTATGGGCTTATGGCTTGCCCGTGCTGGGCATGCTGTCGCTGGCTGTCGCAACGCTGATCCAGGAGAGGATCGGCGGAACCGACCTGTCCTTGCCGATTTCGGCAACGCTCTTCATCCAGGTCTGTGTCAGCGTGCCGGTCTTCGGCATCCTGGCTCTGCTCGAGGGCGGCATCGCACCCGTCGTGAGTCCGGCATTCGGATTGAGCCTCCTGTGGCTCGTGCTGATCCCGACGCTGGGGGGATATGGACTGTACTGGGCCTGTCTCCGCCTCGGTTCGGCCGAGAGCGCGAGCGGAGCGCTCTATCTCAGCCCACCAATAACGATGATCTGGGCGCATGCCGTGTTCGGTGAGCCCCTGTCCCTGACGATGGCCGTCGGCATGTGCCTCTCGCTGATCGGCTTGTTCTACATCAATCGCGAGGCAGGTCGCGGTGCCTCCAGGCAGGGCGCCTCAAGTTAGGCCGGAATCATCCCGACTGTTTCCGGGATGGCTTCGGCTTCCGACGGCAGGCGGCCGGATCACCGGATAACCGCAGGTCCCTACCAGGTCAGAGCCTGCACCTGCCTGATGACGCCGATGTCGTCCAGCTTCCGGTCGGCCTGGGCTTGGCTGAAGATCAGGAACAGTTGGTTGAGCCTGCTCGCCAGCGGGCCGGTGGTCGGGCGCGGAAAGGTCATGCCGGGGATGGCGTCGGCCAGCCTCTGCCGGATGTCGCGGATCTCCACGACCGCCTTGTCGTCCAGCCCTCCTTGAGCAGAGGCCGTCAGGCTAGCCGCCCTGACCAGATGTTCCGCCACTTCCCTGTCGTTCATGGGCCGATGGCAGGGAGCGGAAGGGAGGTCGGCGGAGACCGCTTCCGACTCCGTGGCCTCCTGGGGGGAGAGGAACTGAAGTAGAGGGCTGAGATGCGCCATGAGTATGTCGGCCGAACTGACAATAACTCCGGACCGCCCGTTGATTGACTGGAGTTTCGCGGCATGCTTCTCGATCAGGATGCGCGCCTTCGCCATCGAGCACGCAGCAACGGGTTTCGTGATATCTGTCACGACATAGACGGGAATATGCCTGATCGAAGAAAAGCCCACGATGACCCCCTCTTGTGTTGCGCGCCTACTGTGTCAAAGAACTTTTTACGAGAGATTAAAGACAACTCGAATGCAGATGGAGTCGAAGCGCCGCATGCCGACGCACCATCGCGCCGCGGCCGCGGCAAATAGCCCTTGACCTTCCCACGACTGGAAGGCCCATCCATATGGGCTTACAGGAGATCCGAGAGGTCAGCCATGGCTTACGCCGCAATCCGAACCGACAATTCACCCGACGCCGGGCAGGCGGAATTCGACCTGTCGATCGAGGGCATGACCTGCGCCTCGTGCGTGGGCCGTGTCGAGAAGGCGCTGCGCCGCGTGCCGGGCGTCACCGAGGCGTCGGTCAACCTGGCGACCGAGCGGGCGCACGTGGTCGGCAGCGGCCTCGACGGAAATACCCTGGTGGCCGCGGTGGACCGTACCGGTTTCCGGGCCGCCCCGATCGTCGCCGAGGAGGCGGGCGCCGGCATGAGGGCGGCGGACGAGGCGCGCGGGCGGTCCAGGCACGACCTGACGCGGGTGCTGATCGCCTCGGCCCTGTCGCTCCCGCTGGTCGCCGGCATGGTCGGCGACCTGGCCGGGCTCGACGTGATGCCGCCGGGCTGGCTGCAGTTCGTGCTGGCGACTCCCGTGCAGTTCTGGCTGGGCTGGCGGTTCTACGTCGCGGCCTTCAAGGCGGTGCGCGCGGGCGCCGGCAACATGGACCTGCTGGTCGCCATCGGCACCTCGGCCGCCTGGGGGCTCAGCACCTATCTGCTGCTGGACGAGTATCTGGCCGCCCCGGACCCGGCGGGCCACGGCGGCCACGCGCCGCACCTCTATTACGAGGCGTCGGCCGTGCTGATCACCTTCATCCTGCTAGGCAAGTGGCTGGAGAGCCGGGCCAAGGGCCAGACCGCCGCGGCGATCCGGGCGCTGATGGACCTGCGGCCCGACACCGCCCGCGTGCGCCGCGACGGCGTCGAGCGGGAAGTGGCGGTCGAGCGGGTCCGGGTTGGCGACATCGTGGTGGTCCGCCCCGGCGAGCGCATCCCGGTGGACGGAAGGGTACGCGAGGGCGAAGGCTCGGTCGACGAAAGCATGCTGACCGGCGAGAGCCTGCCGGTGGAGAAGGCGCCGGGCTCGGCGGTCACGGGCGGGTCGATCAACGTGGACGGCATGCTGGCGGTGGAGACCACGGCCGTCGGATCGGAGACCATGCTCGCCCGCATCGTCCGCATGGTCGAGGGCGCCCAGGCGTCCAAGGCGCCGATCCAGCGGACGGTGGACCGGGTCAGCGCCGTCTTCGTGCCGGTCGTGCTGGTGATCGCCGCCGTGACCTTCGCCGCCTGGTGGGCGCTCGGCGGCGACCTGGAGGCGGCGATCCTGACCGCCGTGTCGGTGCTGGTGATCGCCTGCCCCTGCGCGCTCGGTCTCGCCACCCCGACGGCGATCATGGTCGGCACCGGGTCCGCCGCGCGTCACGGCATCCTGATCAAGGACGCCGAGGCGCTGGAACGGGCCCATGCTGTCACCGTCGTCGCCTTCGACAAGACCGGCACCCTGACCGAGGGCAAGCCGCGGGTGACCGACCTGGTTCCCGCGTCGGGCGTCGATCGCGGCGACGTGCTGCGGCTGGCGGCCTCGCTGCAGCAGGGCAGCGAGCATCCGCTGGCCCGCGCCGTGCGCGACTTGGCCGATGCCGAGAGTGCGGCGCCAGTGCCGGCGACCGGCTTCAAGGCGCTCGCCGGGCGCGGCGTCTCGGGCCGGGCCGAGGGCCGCTCCCTGCTGCTGGGCACCCGCCGGCTGCTGGCCGAGACCGGGATTGCGCCGGGATCGCTGGCGGAGGCGGCGGACGCCCTGGAAGCGTCGGGCCGCACGGTGTCCTGGCTGGCCGAGGCGGCGCCGGAATCCCGCGTCCTGGGGCTGGTCGCGTTCGGCGACACGGTCAAGGCGGGCGCCCGGGAGGCCGTCGCGGCGCTGCATGCCCAAGGGATCGAGGCCGTGATGGTCACCGGCGACAGCGCCGGCGCGGCCGGCGCCGTGGCGCGGGAACTGGGGATCGACCGGGTCTTCGCCGAGGTGCTGCCCGGCGACAAGGCCGACGTGGTGGCCCGGCTGAAGGCGGAGGGGAAGACCGTCGCCATGGTCGGCGACGGCATCAACGACGCGCCGGCCCTGGCCTCGGCCGATGTCGGGATCGCCATGGCGACCGGCACCGACGTCGCCATGCACACTGCCGGCGTCACGCTGATGCGCGGCGATCCCGCCCTGGTGGCGGGTTCCCTCGACGTGTCCCGACGGACCTACGCCAAGATCCAGCAGGGGCTGTTCTGGGCCTTCGCCTACAATGTCGTCGGCATCCCGCTGGCGGCGCTGGGCTATCTCAGCCCCATCCTCGCCGGCGGCGCCATGGCGCTCAGCTCCGTCAGCGTCGTCGCCAACGCGCTGACCCTGCGGGGCTGGACGCCGAAGCAGGACGGAAGATGACTATGGGTATTCTGGTAGGTCGGCTTCGGCCGCAGGCCGACGCCGACACCATGGCCGGCGCGTTGATGAGCGGTGTCGGCGTTCGCCCTGGCGGGCGAAGGCCGACCTACGCATTGCTCACCGGAGCGCTAGATGCTGTAGTCGGGTTCCGGAAGGCTCTGGTCCATCGCCAGGGCCGCCGCCGGGCCGCTGCACCAGCCGACGACCTTGGCCGGCACGCCGACCACCGTGGCGCACTCGGGAACTTCCTTCAGCACCACGCTGCCGGCGCCGACCTTGGCGCCCCGGCCGATCACGATGTTGCCCAGGATCTTGGCGCCGGCCGACAGCAGCACGCCGTCGCGCACCTTGGGGTGCCGGTCGCCGTGCTCCTTGCCGGTGCCGCCCAGGGTCACCTCCTGGAGGATCGAGACGTTGTTGCCGATCTCCGCCGTCTCGCCGACGACCAGGCCGGTGCCGTGGTCGATGAAGACGCCGCGCCCGACCGGAACCGCCGGGTGGATGTCGATCGCGAACACCTCGGACACGCGGCTCTGCAGGAAATGGGCGAGGCTGTGGCGATTGTGGGTCCACAGCCAGTGGCCGATCCGGTGCCACTGGAGCGCGTGGAAGCCCTTGAAGTAGAGGAACGGCGTCAGATAGCTGTCGGCGGCCGGGTCGCGCTCCAGAATCGCGATCAGGTCGGCGGCGCCGGCATCCACGATGTCCGGGTCTTCCGACAGGGCCTCGTGCGCCAGCCGCTCCAGCCGCTCGGCCGGCATGTTGCGATCGCCCAGCTTGTGGGCGAGCAGCGCCGCCAGCGCGCCGGCATAGTCGTCGTGGAACAGGACGGCGCCATGGATGAAGCCGCGCAGGATCTCCTCCTCCGAGGAGATGCGGACCGCGTCGGCACGCAGAAGGCCCCAGACCATGTCGCTGGCGCGCGGGGCGGGGCGGGAAGCCGCTTCATCCCCTGGCGCGGCGAATTCAGGTACTGCAAACTGTACTTCACTCATGGACCCGTTGCTCCCAAGCGCGGCGATATCATGACGGGACCGCGCCGCGACGGCCGACATAGGAACGGAAAATAAGGTCTTCCGATCCTGACGCAATGTCGATCGTCACAGCCGATGGAAAAGTCGTTATACTTAATAAAGAGGATTGCCATGGCTGCCGGTTGCTGCAACGGCGGATGCTCCTCCACCAAGCCTCCGGTGGACAAGACCTATCGCCGCGTCCTGTGGACGGCCCTGGCGATCAATGCCGGGATGTTCCTGACCGAGCTGGCGGCGAGCGCCGCGGCCGATTCGGTCTCGCTTCTCGCCGATTCGGTCGATTTCCTGGCCGACGCGGCGAACTACGCGATCTCGCTGCTGGTGCTCGGCATGGCGCTCCGGTGGCGCGCCCGCGCCGCCCTGCTGAAAGGCGTGTCGCTGGGAGCGGTCGGGCTGTGGGTGGCGCTCCAGACCGCCTGGAACGCCTTCAACCAGACCGTCCCCGAAGCCGGGATCATGGGGGCCATCGGCGCGCTGGCGCTGGCGGCCAACATCGCCTGCGCGCTGCTGCTCTATTTCCACCGGGAGGGCGACAGCAACCGCCGCTCCGTCTGGATCTGCTCGCGGAACGACGCCATCGCCAACCTCGCCGTGATGGCCGCGGCCCTGGGCGTGTTCGGCACCGGCACCGGCTGGCCCGACATCGCCGTGGCCGCCATCATGGCGACGCTGGCGGTCTGGGGCGCCTCGCAGATCATCCGCCACGCCCGGGAGGAGCTGGCCGGCATCGCCCCGGCCATCCCGGCAGTGAAAATACACAACGTTCTGGCGGAATAAGTTCAATTCACAAAGACGATACCCAGCCGGCCGGCGTTCCTGTAGCTTGGCGGCCATGACCCACCGGGGACACGGAACCCCGCGGGCAGGCCAGAAGAGAGGAACCGCAAGCCATGAGCGCCACCGGCAAGACCCCCGGCTCACCAAAGCCCGACTCACCAAACCCCGGCGCCCCGCACCCCGAGACCCTGGTGCTGCATGCCGGATACCGGTCCGATCCGGCGACCGGCGCCGTCGCCGTGCCGATCTACCAGACCACGTCGTACCAGTTCGAGCACACCGAGCACGCCGCCAACCTGTTCGCCCTGAAGGAACTGGGCAACATCTACACCCGGATCATGAATCCGACGACCGACGTGCTGGAGAAGCGCATCGCGGCCCTGGAAGGCGGAGTGGCGGCCTTGGCGGTCAGCTCGGGCCAGGCCGCCTCGGCCCTGGCGGTGCAGAACCTGGCCCGGGCGGGCGACAACATCGTCAGCTCCACCAACCTGTACGGCGGGACCTGGAACCTGTTCGCCAATACCCTGAAGCAGCAGGGCATAGAGGTCCGGTTCGTCGATCCGGCCGACCCGGAGAATTTCCGCCGCGCCACCGACGAGCGCACCCGCGCCTACTATGCCGAGACGCTGCCCAACCCCAAGCTGACCGTGTTCCCGATCCGCGAGGTGGCCGACATCGGCCGGCCGCTGGGCATACCGCTGATCGTGGACAATACCGCTGCCCCGATCCTGGCCCGTCCGTTCGACCACGGCGCCGCCATCATCGTCTATTCGACCACCAAGTATATCGGCGGCCACGGCACCTCGATCGGCGGCATGATCGTGGACAGCGGCGGTTTCGACTGGGCGGCCAACCCGGAACGCCAGCCGCTGCTGAACCAGCCGGACCCCAGCTACCACGGCGCCGTCTGGGTCGAGGCGGTCAAGGGGATCGGCCCCGTCGCCTACATCATCAAGGCGCGCACCACCCTGCTGCGCGACCTCGGCTGCGCGCTCAGCCCGTTCAACGCCTTCCAGATCCTCCAGGGGCTGGAGACGCTGCCGCTCCGAATCCGGGAGCACAGCCGGAACGCGGCCTCAGTCGCCGACTATCTTTCCAAGCATCCCGCCGTGACCAAGGTGATCTACCCCGGCCTCCAGCAGGGGGACGAGCGCAGGTGCGCCGACGCCTACCTCAAGGGCGGATACGGCGGCCTGGTCGGTTTCGAGCTGCAGGGCGGCCGCGAGGCGGGCCGGCACTTCATCGACAGCCTCAAGCTGCTCTACCACGTCGCCAACATCGGCGACGCGCGCAGCTTGGCGATCCACCCCGCCAGCACCACGCACTCGCAATTGTCCATCGAGGAGCAGTTCGCGACCGGCGTCAGCGAAGGCTATGTCCGCCTGTCCATCGGCATCGAGCATATCGACGACATCATCGCCGACCTGGACCAGGCCCTGGGCGTGGCGAGCGGTCAGCATCGTTGACTACGTAATCTCTATTGATTTGGTCGTGATTAGCATGGATGATGGTCGGAGTTGAGAACGGATTAACGACGGAGGAGGCATGCCGATGGATGCGACGATCATTCCCCTGACGTCGCGCCGGAGCAGTCAACCGGGCGCGGAACCTGACTTCAACCCCGACCGCCATCTGGCCCTGGAGCCGCCGGCCTGGTCGCTCGACCTGTCCTCCCGCGAGGTTGCGGGACGGCGGCACCGGCCTTCGATCACGGCCCCATTCCGGGTGCTCAGCCGGGAAGGCATCGCCACGGCGGCGCGGCGCGGCGCCTCCGCCAGGTTCCTGGCCGGTCTGGCGCGGCATCCCGCCGTCGCCGACGCGGTCGGCGGACTGATGGGAGTTCCCGTGGTTCCCGCCCCGGTCCCGACGGGCCAAACCTGCGACCTGATCCTCAGCCTGACCGACGACGGCGCCTGGCCGGCGGGCTTCGGCATGCTCCAGCTTCCCGGCACGGTATTGCGCCAGACCGGCCGGATGCCGTCCGCCCATGCCCGCCTGACCTTCATCACGGAAGACGCCGAGATCAGCCTCCGCGACCTGGAAGCGGGCCTCGGCGACGCGGAACGGGCGCGGGTCGCCTGGATGCGCCACAAGGCGCTGGTGTCACACCGCAAGCTGGGACGGCTGCTGGACAGCCCCGATGCCGGATGCGACCGGCGGACCCTGGCCCACGACCTGTGGGACGCCCTGTCCGACGCGGAGCAGGCGCTGGAATCGCTGTCGTCGGAGTCGGAAGGGCTCGATATCTTCTACGCCAACTGAAACCGGCCGGGGAAACCCCCGGCCGTCCGGATATCATACCGCATTCAGAAGATTCTGACTCTTGAAGAGGCTGGCTAGGGCTGGTGAAAGGTTGCTACCGGGGCTTGCAGGAGCAGGCAGTTTGTGATTCGGTTTCACTGCGGTGATTTACGGAGGAACAGGATGGTGGCTGTTGCGATCCGGCGAGACATTGCGGCGGGCGACTTGCGACGGCAGGTTCGCCTGGAGCGGGACGGTCGGGTTGCCAGTCGGCTCCTGGCGCTGGCGGCGGTGCTCGATGGCGTCAGCCGTGAGCAGGCCGCTCGCCTCGGCGGAATGGATCGGCAGACCCTGCGGGACTGGGTTCACCGCTTCAACGAAGCGGGTGTGGAAGGCCTACGCGACCGTACCCGACCCGGTCGGCCTTGCCTACTGGCCGAGGAGTTGCTCCCGGAGTTGGCAGCCTTGATCGCCGACGGTCCGCAGATTGAGCGCGATGGTGTGGTGGAGTATCGCCTGTCGCATATCCGCGAGCTGTCCCGGCGTCATTTCGGCGCTGACTACAGTCAGGGCGGCATGCACGCTGTGCTGCGTCGGATGGGCTTTTCCTGGCTGAAGCCCCGGCCGATCCACCCCAGGACCGACCTGGCTGCCCAGGAGGCGTTTAAAAAAACTTTGCCCAGACGGTGGCGAGCATCCAGGATCAGCATCCCAACGCCGAGCGGGTGGAGGTCTGGTTCCAGGACGAGGCCAGGGTTGGCCAAAAAGGCTCGCTGACCCATCTGTGGGCACCAACTGGCACGCGGCCGAGGGCGGTGCGTGACCATCGCTTCAAGTCCGCCTACATCTTCGGCGCGGTGTGCCCGGAGCGGGATACCGGTGTGGCCCTGGTGGTTAGCCGAGCCAGCACCGAGGCGATGAACCTCATGCTCACCGAAATCAGCCAGGCAGTCGGCGACACGGCGCACGCCGCCGTGCTGATCGACGGAGCCGGCTGGCACAGCGCAAACGATCTCATGGTGCCGACCAACATCACCCTCGTCCCGTTGCCGCCCTACAGCCCAGAGCTCAATGCCATCGAGCGTCTGTGGCAGGTCATGCGAGACACCCTGCTCTCACACCGCCTGTTCACCGATCTCAACCACATCATCGAGGTCTGCTGCACAACCTGGAATGCTCTCCTTAACCAGCCAGGACGGATCCGATCCACATGCGGCTATGCCTGGGCGGCTCCGGTCAAAATTTCCTGAACTTGGTATCAGGCTTCAAAACCTCAAGCCTTGTGCCGCGCCCGGATCTGGGTGCGGTGCATCAGGCGGCGGTACCGGTTGTCGAAGCTGTCGCGGCGGTGCATGGTGACCCGGTTGTCCCACATCACCAAGTCGCCCTTCCGCCAGGAATGCGCCCAGGTGAACTCGGGCTTGGCCACATGGGCCCACAGCTCGTCCAGCAGGGCCTCGCCCTCCTCGATCGGCAGCCCGACGACGAAGGCGTTCAGCCGGCGCCCCAGGTACAGCGCGCGGTCGCCGCTTTCCGGATGGGTGATCACCAGCGGATGGACGGTGCCGGGCGAGGTCGCCAGGTCGGTCGGCTTCTCGTAGCCGTAGCGGATGAAGCCGCCGCTGTTGGTCGTGCTGTCATGCTTCAGCGACAGGCCGTCGACCCGGGCGCGCAGGTCCTCGGGAAGCGACCGGTAGGCCAGCACCGTGTTCAGGAACCAGGTGTCGCCCCCGGCCGGCGGGACCTCCAGCGAATAGAGCACGCTGCCCAGCGGCGGGTCGGGCAGGAACGACATGTCGGTGTGCCAGGACGCCTCTCCGGCGCCCAGCGCCCCGATCGCGACTCCGTTCTCGACCACGTTGGAGATCACGTAGATCTCCTCGTAGCCGGGCACGAACTGCTTGCCGTTCTCGTTGGGCGGCGCCTTGTCCAGGGTGCCGAAGCGCCGGCTGAACGACAGCAGGGCGTCGTCGGACAGGTCCTGGTTCCGGAACACGATCACGCGGTGGTCGAGCAGCGCCTGGTTGACCCGCTCGTACTGGCGGTCGTCCAGGCCGCGGGACAGGTCGATGCCCCTGATCTCGGCGCCCAGCACGGGCGAGACCGGGACCACGTCGATGTCGTCGAGAAGCGTGGAGCTCGGGCTCATCGCTGCATTCCCCATTTTCTGACGGTATGGATTTCAAGGGTTCGGAAGACCACGCTTTCGACCAGCAGGCCGATGATGATCACCATCAGCAGCCCGGCGAAGACGCTCGGAATCTCCAACTGGTTGCGGTTCTCGTAGATGAACCAGCCGATGCCGCCGGCCCCGGAGCTGACGCCGAACACCAGCTCGGCGGCGATCAGGGTGCGCCAGGCGAAGGCCCAGCCGATCTTCAGTCCGGTCAGGATCGACGGCAGCGCCGCCGGCACCAGGATCAGCGCGACGTAGCGCAGGCCCTTCAGGCCATAGTTCTGCCCGGCCATGCGCAGGGTCTCGCTGACGCCCATGAAGCCGGAATGGGTGTTGAGCGCCATCGGCCACAGCACGGCGTGGACCAGCACGAAGGTCAGGCTGCCCTCTCCCAGGCCGAACCACAGCAGCGCCAGCGGCAGCAGGGCGATCGCCGGCAGCGGGTTGAACATGGAGGTCAGCGTGCTCAGCAGGTCGTTGCCGAAGCGTGTGGTCACCGCCAGCATGGTCAGCACGGACGCCGCGGCGATGCCGGCGGCATAGCCCACCACCAGGACGCGCAACGAGGTCAGGCAGCGCTCGATCAGGGTCCCGTCCACCAGGCTGGTCCAGAGCGTCGCCAGCGTCTCCGACAGGGTCGGGAACATCAGCGGGTTCTGGGTCCAGACGGCATAGCCCTGCCACGCGGCGCCCAGCAGGACCAGGATGAAGACTCGCCGGGCCAGCGTGTTGCCGGTCACCCTTTCCCAGGCCGACAGCGGCCGGCTGATGTCGCCGATCACCCCGGCGTCGGTCACGCCGCGCTCGAACTCCGGCCGGACCGAGGGGACCAGGCGTTGCTGATGGGCGGTCATGGCCGGACCGCCCTGGTCACGGACGGGGCTCCCCGGGGCGATGCCGGCTGCCGCTCGGCGAACAGCATGGTATGGATGCGGTTCTCCAGCGCCGCGAAGCCCTCGCTCTTCTCGTGGCCGAAGGCGTGGGAGTTCAGCTCGGCCTTGACCTGTCCGGGATGGGGCGACAGCACCAGGATGCGGTTGCCGACGATGATCGCCTCCTCGATGGAGTGGGTGACGAACAGCACGGTGAACCGCACGTCGTCCCAGAGCTGCAGCAGTTCCTCCTGCATCCGGCGGCGGGTCAGCGCGTCCAGGGCGGCGAACGGCTCGTCCATCAGAAGGATTTCAGGCTCGGTCGCCATGGCGCGGGCGATGGCGACCCGCTGCTTCATGCCGCCCGACAGGGTGTGCGGGTAGGAATCCCGGAAACGGTCGAGCCCGACCTTCGCGATGTAGTCGCGCGCCCGTTCCTCCGCCTCGCGGGCCGGCACGCCGCGGGCGCGCAGCGGGAACAGCACGTTCTGAAAGACCGTCTTCCACGGCAGGAGCTGGTCGAACTCCTGGAAGACGACCATGCGGTCGGGGCCGGGGCCGCGGACCGGCGCGCCGTTCAGGCGGATGGTGCCCTCGACCGGCTTGATGAAGCCGGCTACGGCCTTCAGCAGGCTGCTCTTGCCGCAGCCGGACGGACCCAGCAGCACGAAGCGGTCGCCCCGGTGGACCTGGAAGTCGACCTGGTAGGTCGCGGTGACGAGACGCGACTCCGTCTTGTACTGGAGCGTCACGTTGTCGACGTCGAGAAGGACGCCGGGGTCGGCGTCCTGCGAGGCGAAGGGGAGAACCCGGCCCATAGCTTTCAATGTCTCCGTCTATCTCTCAGGGTCATGTCTCGGGTTCAGCTTCCCGAACGGTCGTGCAGGGCGGGGAAGAACAGCTCCTGCCAAGTCGCGGGCCTGTTCTTCAGGGTGCCGACGCGGGACATGAAATCGGTGTATTTCAGGATGTTCTGCGGCGTCGTGGAGTACTGGATCTCCGGATCGGTGATGATCCGCTGGACGAAGTCGGGCGACAGCTTGGAATTGTCGAGGCGGATATAGATCTCCGCCGCCCTGGCCGGGTTCTCCCGGATGAAGGTGCTCGCCTCGTCCATGGCCGCCAGGACCGCCTTGGCCGTCTTCGGATTGTCCTCGACGAAGCGGCCGGTGGCCCACAGCGCGCTGAAGGAACCGGGGCCGCCCAGCACGTCGTAGGAGCTGAGCACCCGGTGGACCTTGTCGCTCTCGAGCTGCTGGTATTGGAACGGAGGGCTGGTGAAACTGCCCGTCACCTCGGTCCGGCCCGAGAGCAGGGAGATCGTCGCCTCCGGATGACTCAGCGACACGGTCATGGTGTCGAGCTTGGCGTGCTGGCCCTCGCCGAACGCCTGCTCGGCCGCCATCTGGAGGATGATCGCCTGGTACGACAGCTTGACCGTCGGAACCGCGATCCGGTCCTTGGCCGTGAAGTCGGCGAGGGATTTCACATCCGGGCGGTTGGTATTCAGGTAGGCCGGCTGGGAATTCAACGTCGCCAGCGCCCGCACGCCGATGTTGCTGCGGGTCTTGTCCCACAGGATCAGGAACGGCGGGATGCCGGCCGCGGCCAGATCGGCGCTGCCGGACAGCAGCGCGTCGTTGACGGCGGAGGGGCTGCCCAGCGGCGTGTATGTCGCGGTCACGTCGCCGAGGCCGGCTTCCTTGGCGTGCCTCTCCACCAGCTTCAGGTCCTGCGCCACGTAGAGCTGGAGATATCCCAGGCCGAGCTGCCGGGCGAAACGGATGGTCGAGACCTCGGCCGACGCCTGGCTGGCGACCATGCACAGGGCTGCGGCGACGCCGACTGCGATCAACCCGCGTACCGACGTGCATCCCAATCCGAAAAGCCTGTTGATCGCCATTTCCCTGACTCCGCTCTATTGTACATTATGAACTGATTAAATTTTCCGGCTACTCAGCCGAAAATCCGCACAATCTTATGCTCAACCATATTTGTCACATTTGATAGCTGTCAAACTAATTCATCGCCGACACGACACAGCAGGTTTTCATAGTACAATCTTAGGGTTTTCCACAATCTTCTGAAGACAGCTCTGTCCCCGAAGGCGGCTTTCGCTCGTTCCCCATGGAGAGGCGCCCCTGCGGACAGCGGGCAGCGTCCTGAAGGACAATCAATCGGAGTGGATTCCATGTCGAAATCGGCGCTCATCGTCGGTGCCGGCGGCATCGTCGGCGGAAACCTGGCCGAAAGGCTTCTGGACCGGGGCTGGACCGTCCATGGGCTGGCGCGCCGGCCGTCGTTCCGCCGGCCGGAGATCAAGCCGGTCGCCGCCGACCTGTCGAAGCCGGAGGAGACCGCGGCGGCCCTCAAGGGCCTGGACGTCAGCCACGTCTTCATTGCCGCCTGGTCGCGCCAGGCGACGGAAGCCGAGAACTGCCGCGTCAACGGCGGAATGGTGCGCAACCTGCTGGACGCAGTCGGGTCCGCCCCCAGCCTGCAGCATGTCGCCCTGGTCACCGGGCTGAAGCACTATCTCGGGCCGTTCGAGGCCTATGGCGCCGGCGCCGTGCCGGAAACCCCGTTCCGCGAGGAGCAGGGGCGCCAGCCGGTCGAGAACTTCTACTATGCCCAGGAGGACGAGCTGTTCGCCGCATCGGCGCGGCAGGGTTTCACCTGGAGCGTCCACCGGCCGCACACCATCATCGGCTATGCGGTCGGCAACGCCATGAACATGGGCGTGACGCTGGCGGTCTACGCCACCCTCTGCCGCGAAGCCGGCCTGCCCTTCGCGTTCCCCGGTTCGCCGACGCAGTGGAGCGGCCTGACCGACATCACCGACGCGCGCCTGCTCGCCCGCCACCTGGAATGGGCCGCCACCTCGGAGGCCGGCCGCAACGAAGACTTCAACGTGGTCAACGGCGACGTCTTCCGCTGGAACTGGCTGTGGCCGCGCCTCGCGGCCCGTTTCGGAATCGAAGCGGCACCCTACCAGGGCAGCGCCCGGCCGCTCGAGCAGGCGATGGCGGACGCCGGCCCGATCTGGAGCGGGATCGCCCGGCGCCACGGGCTGGCCGAAGGCGACCTGACCCGGCTGGCGTCGTGGTGGCATACCGATGCCGACCTGGGCCGGCCGATAGAAGTGGTCACCGACATGACCAAGAGCCGCAAGGCCGGCTTCCTGGACTACCAGAGCACGCCGGACAGCTTTTTCGACCTGTTCGCACGGCTGAAGGAGGAAAGGATCGTTCCGGGCTGATTGGCCTCCGGGTACAGGGCGCCGCCGTCAGAACGGCCAGACGCGGGGGATGATCAGCAGGGACAGTCCGACGACGATCAAGTCCAGCGGCAGTCCCACGCGCCAGAAGTCGCCGAACCGGTAGCCGCCCGGCCCCAGGATGATCGAGTTGTTGTGGTGCCCGAAGGGGGTCAGGAAATCGCACGATGCGCCGATCGCCACCGCCATCA
This sequence comes from Skermanella pratensis, assembly GCF_008843145.1. GTDB lineage: Bacteria > Pseudomonadota > Alphaproteobacteria > Azospirillales > Azospirillaceae > Skermanella > Skermanella pratensis. The sequence continues at coordinate 5,284,221 of NZ_CP030265.1, forward strand.
GGAAGGCGTCGGGCGACACGCCGAGCTGACGCGCGATGCTGATCACCACCGGGGCCATGATCACCACGGTCGCGGTGTTGTTCAGCACGGGCGTCACCACCATGGTGGCGATCAGGACCACCGCGAGCATGCCCATGGCGCCGGTCTGGGGCGCCAGCATGATCACGGCGTCGCCGATCCGGTCGGCGAGGCCCGTCGTCTGGACCGCCGTGCCGAGCGGGATCATGGCTCCCAGCAGCACGATCACCGGCCAGTCGACGCTCTCGTACAGCGTCGTCGGGCGGATGATGCGAGTGGCGAGCATCAGGATGACGGCGCAGGCGAAGGCCACCGCCGCCGAGGCGAGGTCGAAGGCGGCGACCGCCACCGCGGCGCCGAACACCGGCAAGGCCAGGAGAGTGCGCTGCGGCTCGAACTCCAGCTTGCGGTCGGCCAGCGGGACGCAGCCCAGTTCGGCCATGGCCTCGGCGACGGTGTCGCGGTCGCCGTCCAGCAGCAGGATGTCGCCGGCGCTCAGGCTGGCGTCGCGCAGCCGCCCCTCGAACCGGCGGCCCTGCCGGGATACCGCGACCAGGTTGACGCCCCAGCGCTCCCGCAGGTCCAGGGACAGGGCGCTGCTGCCCTGGATCAGGGCGTTGGGCGCCACTATCGCCTCGGTCAGGACCAGCTGCCGCCCGCCGCCCCCCTGAGCCACCAGGGCGAAGCCCTCCAGTTCGACCAGTTGCCGCAGGGTGGCGGTGTCGGTCTCCAGCAGCACCACGTCGCCGGACTGGAAGCTGACGGTTCCGGGCCGCGCGAATACCCGGCGGCGGTCGCGGATGATGCCGATCACGCTGGCGCCGCGCTCAGCCTCCAGATGCTCGACCTTGCGTCCGGCCCAGGGCGAGCCGGGCCGTACCAGGGCTTCGGTCACGTAGTCGCTGACCCGGAAACGGTCGATGTCGTCGCGCGCCACACCCCGGTCGCGGGGGATCAGCCGCCAGCCCACCAACGCCAGGTACGCCACCCCGGCGACGCCGACCGTCAATCCCACCGGCAGGAAATCGAACATCAGGAAGCGGGAGCCGGTGGCGTCGGCCCGGAAAGCCGAGATCAGCAGGTTGGGCGGCGTCCCGATCAGCGTGCTCATGCCGCCCAGCAGGGTCGCGAAGGACAGCGGCATCAGCAGCATGCCGGGCGGGTAGCCGTTCCGCCGGGCGGTGGACAGCGCGATCGGCATCAGCAGGGCCAGGGCCCCGACATTGTTCATGAAGGCCGACAGGCCGGCACCCAAGGCGCAGATCGCGGCTACGTGGCCGGCCGGGCCGCCGGCCAGCGCCGTGCAGCGGCGCGCCACCTCGTCCACCACGCCGGTCCGCCCCAGCGTGCGGGTGATCACGAGGACCATGGCGACGGTCACCACGGCCGGATTGCTGAAGCCGGCGAAGGCGGCCTCCGGCGGGATCAATCCGACCAGGACGCAGGTCATCAGGCTCGTCATGGCGACGATGTCGAAGCGCCAGCGGTCGAGGATGAACACCCCGAGCGTTGCCCCCAGCACCGCCAGGAGCACCGCCTGGTCCCATGTCATGATGGAGATTCCGCCGGGCCGGGCCGGCTACCCGGCGCTGCGCAGCAGTTCCCGGGCATCGCCGGCGCCCTGGAGCGCCCGGGCCAGGGTCATCCCGTCCAGGATTTCGGTCGTCGCGTCATGCACCTTGGCGAAGACCTTGCGGACGGCGCACCGCTCCTCGTCGACGCACTCCTCGCAGCGGCGATAGGCCATGCGGCTGAGACAGGGCAGCGGCGCCAGCGGGCCGTCGATGATGCGGACGATCTCGCCGAAGGAAATCCTGTCCGCCGGCTTCAGCAACGCATAGCCGCCGTTCTTGCCGCGCCAGCTCTGCACCACGCCCTGGTGCTTGAGGTCCAGCAGGATCTGTTCGAGAAAGCGCTTGGGCAGCCGCTGCCGCTCGGCGATGTCGCCGATCATCAGAGACTGGCCCTCGTCCAGTTCGGCGAGCACCAGCAAGGCCTGCAATGCGTACTTGGCTTTCTGGGACAGCAACTCCCGGTTCCCCTGGCTTCGGCTGGAATGCGGCCGCCGCGCGGGACGGCCTATTTTCATTATGGAATATAGTGCGGCGCATCCAACGCTGCAAATCGGAGGGATCAGCGGTTTCAGCCGATAAGATGCAGATGCGTCACGGTTTCGGGTGGATTCTCATCCAGCGAACGCCGAGCCCGAGATGATGACGGCGAACAGGCCCAGAACGCCGGCGCTCACCCGCTGCACCCAGCGCCTCCGGGAGGGGCCGGCCGCTCCGGCGGTCAGACAGGCGCCGATGGTGATCCAGCAGCCCGCGAGCAGGACGATCAGGCCGACCAGCCCCGTCAGATAGGGGACCGCAGCCGCGAACGCGCCGCTTGCCAGGTGCGGCACGACGGTGAAGGCGAGCACCAGCGCCTTGGGGTTCAGCAGGGTCGTGACGTACACCCGCGCGAAGGGGACGGGCTGTACCTCCACGCCGTCCAGCACCGCGTTCCAGTGGCGCCACGCCAGGTACGCGAGATAGGTGCCGCACAGGACGCGCAGCGCCGTATCGAAGAGCGGCCATGACTGCGTGGCGGGTCCCAGCACCGCCGCCAGCACGAGAATCGAGCAGAGATATCCCGCCGCCTCGGCGAGGATCAGGGGCAGCGAACGCCTGAAGCCGACCGTGGCGCCCGACGCGGCGAGCAGCGTGTTGGTCGGGCCGGGCGTGGCCAGCAGGCCGATAACCGCCAGGACGAAAGCGATCGGTTCCGTCATGCGCCATTCCTCTGCGACCGGGTGATTGTTCCCGCGGCGCACCATCCATGATTCCGGTTTTGCGGACCAGAGGAATCCGCATCCGGGAACGCGGAACGCCGACTACCCCCAAATCAAGTCGGAACCGCCGGTGAAGGACGATGTTTACCTGCCACCTCTTGTGAAAATACCACCTCTTGTGAAAAGGCAGAATTCGGCATGCGGACGACCGTGGTTTCGTTTTTCGTTGCTTTCGGGTTGATCGGGCCGCTGATCGGTACCGCCCCTGCCGTCGCCGAGGACGAGCCCGCGGCCGGGGATTCGGTCGTGATCGAAGGCGAAGCCTCGTTCTACGGCGGCAAGTTCAACGGCCGCAAGACCGCCAACGGCGAGACGTTCAACGAGAACAAGATGACCGCCGCCTCCAAGGAACTGCCGCTGGGTTCGACGGCGACGGTGACGCACGAGGAGAGCGGCAAGTCGGTCGACGTCAAGATCAACGACCGCGGCCCCTATGTGGACGGACGGGTGCTCGACCTGTCGAAAGGGGCGGCGAAGAAGCTGGACATGATCGACGACGGCACCGCGCCGGTCCGGATCGAGGCCGATCCGGACAAGCAGCCCAACGACAAGGTTCGCGAAAAGGTCGAGGACTTGGCCGAGAAGAAGAACGCCGCCGAGAAGAAGAACGCCGCCGGGGAAAAGGAAACCGGGGGCAAGGAAACCGCCAAGGCCGACTGATCGGCCGAGGCGGGTTCCCGCAGGGTCAGAACGCGACCTGGTCGCCGCCCTTGAGCGCCAGGATCTCGCGCGCCTCCGCGGCGGTCGCGACCTCCAGGCCCAACCCCTCCAGGATGCCCCTGACCCGGCGGACCTGGACGGCGTTGCTCTCGGCCAGCTTGCCGGGACCGTCCCACAGGCTGTCCTCCAGCCCGACCCGGACATTGGCGCCCATGGCGGCGGCCATGGCGGCGATCGGCATCTGGTTGCGCCCGGCCCCCAGGACCGACCAGCGGTAATCGTCGCCGAACAGCCGGTCCGCCGTCCGTTTCATGTGAAGCACGTCCTCGGGATGCGGGCCTATGCCGCCGAGCAGGCCGAACACGGTCTGGACGAACAGCGGCCCCTTGACCAGCCCCCGGTCGCGGAAATGGGCGAGGTTGTAGAGGTGCGAGACGTCGTAGCACTCGAACTCGAACCGGGTGCCGTTCTCGGTGCAGGTCTTCAGGACATACTCGATGTCGCTGAAGGTGTTCTTGAACACCAGGTCGCGGCTGTTCTCCAGGTGCTGCCGCTCCCACTCGAACTTGAAATCCTTGAAGCGGTTCAGCATCGGGTACAGGCCGAAATTCATCGAGCCCATGTTGAGCGACGCCACCTCCGGGTGGAGCGTCGCCGCCGGGCGGACCCGCTCCTCCACCGTCATGTAGGGGGCGCCGCCGGTGGTCAGGTTGATCACGCAGTCGGTCCGCTGCTTGATCACCTTCAGGAAGGGCTGGAACGCCTCCGGACTCTGGTCCGGCTTGCCGGTCTCCGGGTTGCGGGCATGCAGGTGGACGATCGCTGCACCGGCCTCCGCGGCACCGATCGCGGCGTCGGCGATCTCCTCCGGCGTGACCGGCAGGTGCGGCGACATGGACGGGGTATGGATCGCACCGGTGACGGCGCAGGTGATGATGACCTTGCGGGACTGTGCCATGTCTGTCGTTTCCTCCTCAGTTTCCGAAGTCCGATGCGGCCTTGCGCTTGTGCCGGCTCAGCGCCATCAGGCGCCGGTCGCGCCAGCGCTGGCGATCGCCCAGCTTCTCCTGCGGGACGCGCTCGCGGCGCTGGCGCTCGACCGTGTCGAGCACCTCGCCGGTCCAGTCGGCGCGGCGCTGCATCGATTTGTAGAGCCGCTCGTACAGCCCGCCGTAGCGGGAGACGTAGTCGCGGACGCCGCCGGGCGCGTTGAGGTCGATCGTCTCGAACGGGCCGATGAAGGACCAGCGCAGCGCCAGGCCTTCGCGCAATCCCACATCGACGTCCTCGACCGTGCAATAGCCGTCGGCGACCAGCCGGAACGCCTCCTCCAGCAGCGCGCCCTGGAGCCGGTTCATGACGAAGCCGTCCAGCTCGCGCGACATCACGATGGGCGACTGGCCGATCGCGTGCATGATCTCCTCGGCGCGCTTCATCGCCTCGGGCGTGGTCCAGGGGGCCGGAACCAGCTCGACCGCCGGGATCAGGTAGGGCGGATTGATCGGGTGCGCGACCAGGCAGCGGCCCCGCCCCTCCAGCGCCTCGGTGAAGGCCGACGGCACGATGCCGGAGGTCGAACTGGCGCAGACCGCCCCGGCGGGTGCCAGCGGATCGATCGACGCCCACACCTCGCGCTTGATCTCGACGATCTCGGGCGTGTTCTCCTGCACCCAGGAGGTGCCGTCGAGCGCCTCGGCCAAGGTTTTGGCGACGCCGACCCGCCCGCCGACCTCGGCCGCGGACTGGCCGTTCAGCAGGTCCTCGGACGCCAGGTCCTCCAGCAGGGCCAGGGTGGTGGCGCGGCTGGCCTCGGCCGCCCCGTCGGCCTGGTCCCACATCACCACGTCCCAGCCGGCGCGTGCGAAGGCGATGGCCCAGGAACGGCCGATCAGGCCGGACCCGACGATGGATGCCCGTTGGTTCATCAGCTTGTCCTCAGCTCTTGATCAGAGGTTTTCGACATTGCCGCAGACGCTGAGCGACTGGCCGGAAACGTTGCGCCCCGCCGGCGACACCAGGAAGACGACCGTGGCGGCGATGTCCTCTGCCGTCACCATCCGGCGCAGCGAGACCTTCTGAAGGTACTCGTGCTCCATCTCGCCATAGGTGACGCCCACCTGGTCCGCCCGCGCGCCGATCACCTTCTCGATCCGCGGGCCGGCGACGATGCCGGGCAGGATCGCGTTGACCGTGATGCCGGACGGCCCCAGCTCCTTGGCGAGGCTCTCGGTCAGTCCGATCACGCCCCATTTGGCGGCGGCGTAGGGCGTGCGGAAAGCGTATCCCAGCCGGCCCGCGACCGACGACATGTTGATGATGGCGCCGGAACCGCCCTGCTTCAGCATCGGCACGGCGCGCCGGGCGCACAGGAATTGGCCGGTCAGGTCGATGTCGATGCAGCGGCGCCAGTCCTGCGGGTCGATATCCTCGATCGCGGCGGTCGGCCCGGCGATGCCGGCATTGTTGACCAGCACGTCCAGTCCGCCCAGGCCGGTCCTGATCTCGTCGAACAGGCGGTCCACCGCGGCATCGTCCGACACGTCGGCGACCGTGGTCCCGACGTCCGGAAGGGCCTCGCGGCAGCGGGCCAGCGCCGCCTCGTCCACGTCGCAGACATGGACCTTGGCCCCGGCCTCGACCAGCGCGCGGGCGATCGCCAGTCCGATGCCCGAAGCGCCGGCGGTGACCAGCGCCCTCCTTCCGTTGGCGCGGAAGTCCGTCATGTTTTTCCCTCCCCAGGTTCGCGGCCGCGGGTGCGGCCACGTCGACGGTTGACCGTCCGGTTCTTTTGATCATAAATCAAAGATCATGGATCGAGGCAAGGCCCTTCGAGGCGCCGAGGAAAAGAAAGCAACACCGATGGCGGTCACGTCCAAGACCCTTCCCCTGCGCCCGGTGCTCCGGGAGACCGTCCAGGACCATGTCTACCGCCAGCTCAAGGACCTGATCCTGAACGGCGGGATCGAGCCGGGCCGGACGGTGACGATCCAGAGCCTGGCCGACGCCTTCGGCGTCAGCGCCATGCCGGTGCGCGAGGCGCTCCACCGCCTGGTCGCGGAGAAGGCGCTGACCGTCGTGGCCGGCCGCTCGGTCGGCATCCCGCCCCTGAGCGTCGAGCGGCTGGAGGATCTGAAGCGGGTCCGGATCGAGATCGAGGGTGTGGCCACCGAATGGGCGGCGCGATCGATCTCCGCCGCCGACCTGGAGCGGCTGGACGCCCTGATGGCCGAGATGGAGGCCGCCCATGGCGAGCGGGACGGCCGCCGCTACGTCCCGGCCAACCGGGAGTTCCATTTCACGATCTACCGGGCGGCCGGATCGGCCTCGATGCTGTCGATCATCGAGTCCCTGTGGCTGCGGATCGGCCCCTATTTCGACCTGCTGAACTCCGCCGGCAGCCTGGGGGCCTCCAACGCCGAGCACCGCGCGATCCGCGACGCGCTGCTGCGCGGCGACGGCCCCGCGGCCCGCGCGGCACTCAAGGCGGACATCGAGGGGGCGGCGAAGGCGCTGACCTGCATCCTTGAGGCGCAGGCGTCAGGCTGAATCCCCGCGCGGAACCCTGCCTGTCCCGACACCGTTGAAAGATGGGAAACATCAGGAGATCCGAGAGTGGAACTGGACAAGAAGACCGTCGCCGGAGCCGTCGCCGCAGTTGCGGTGGGGGCCATCGGTGCCGCCGTCGCCTACAACGCCTTTGCCGGCGACGAAGGAAACGCGGATGCCAGGCAGCCGAAGCAGTCCCGGCCCAAGGCCAGGCAGGCCGAGGCCGCGCCGACCGGGGCGATCGACATCAATCAGGCGCCCCCCAAACATCTGACGAGCCTGAAGCATATCGGGAAGGCGCGGGCCAAGCGCATCCTGGCGAACCGGCCCTTCAGGTCGGTGGACGAACTGGTCAGCCGCGGGCTGGTCCCGGAGGAGGTCCTGGCCCGGCACCGCGACCGGCTGACCGTGTGACACCAGGGCCGGGAAAATAGCGCTGGCCGGCGCGGGTCGGCCTCAACCCGCCATCCGGCGGACCTGCAGGGCCTTGAGGCAGCGGTCGATCCACTGGGCCGTCAGCTTCTCCTGGACGCCGTTCTGGCGCAGGCGCTCGTTGAGTCCGGCGAAATCGACGCGGTCGAGGTCCTGGTCCTGGTTGAAGCAGGAGAAGACCACCGTCTCGGCGCCGGTCGCAGGGTCCTTGTGGGCCTGGAGGCACTGGGCGCAGATCTCCTTCATCATGCACTGCATGGGGCTGTTGATCGAGCCGATCGCCACGTGGCCGGGCTTCAGGTGCGGCGCCAGGACGGTGTGGCGGGCCAGCGCCACCGCCTGCATCATCCGGTCGGAGCCGATCGCGACGATGCGGTCCACCTGGTCCAGGGGAATGGCGGGCTCTCCCAGCTCGCCGTCGGCATAGGCCTGCATCGCGCGGACGATGTTGCCGACGAAGCGGCGGTCGCCCGGCCGGGTCGGCTCGAACCCGGGCGCCTCGTCGGAGCACCAGACCACCAGGTCGGCCGCCGCCTCGATCTGGTCGACCTTGTAGCGGTCGATCAGCTTCTTGTACCCGGCGAAGTAGACCACCCGGTTTCCCTTGGCCCGGCACGCCTGCCCGATCGAGAACAGGACGGCGTTGCCCAGGCCGCCGCCGACCAGGCAGACGGTCTCCCCCTCCGGGATTTCGGTGGCGCTGCCGGTCGGCCCCATCAGGACCACCGGATCGCCCGCCTTGAGCAGCGCGCACAGGTCGGACGAACCGCCCATCTCAAGCACGATGGTGGACAGCAGGCCGTGCTTCCGGTCGACCGACGCGCCGGTCAGCGCCAGCCCCTCCATGGCAAGGGTGGTGCCGTCCACCTGGTGGGCCAGCGTCTCGAAGTTCTGCAGCCGGTAGAACTGGCCGGGCTGGAAGCGCTCGGCGGCGCGCGGCGCCTTGACGACGACCTCGACGATGTTGGGGGTCAGCCGGATCACATGGTGGACCGTGGCCCGCAGGTCGTGGTTCGCCATGTCGATCACGGCGTCCGCCGGCACCGCGGTGGGCTCGCGGCGGGCCAGCACGCGGGAAACCACGGGATAGCCCTGCTTCGCCCCGCCCATGGCCTTGACCACGTTGCCGCCGAAGGACGGGTGCAGGTCGCCGAAGAAAGACACCGAGCGGCCGTCGGGATGGCGGCTCATCAGCACATGGACCGCACCCGGCTTGCAGGATCTCTCCGGGACGGCCGGATGGCCGTCCTCGTCCAGCGCGCGGAAATAGCGGCCGTCCAGCTCGACCCATTCCGGCTCCTCGCGCGCCAGCACCGTGTTGGGCTGGGTGCCCGCCGCGATCAGGACGGTGCGGGCGGGCAGCAGCACGTCCTCGGCGGCCGGCGCCACCACGCCGTCCGGTCCGACCGCCTCTCGGCGGAGATGAAGGCCGCTGGCATGGCCGAACCGGTCCACCTCGACCGCGCGCGGGCTGACGCCCTCGACGAAGCGGATGCCCTCGGCCAGGCCGTGCTCGACCTCCTCGTGGTTCAAGGTATAGCTGGGCGAGTCGATCAGCCGGCGCCGGTAGGCGATGGTCGCGCCGCCCCATCCGCCCAGGAGCTGCTGGAGCTTCGGCGGGCGACCCTCGCCGCGCGCCCGCTCGCGCTCCGCCCGGATCGCCCGGGCATGGGCGATGAACTCGTCCGCGGTCAGGCGCTCCTCCTCCGACCAGGCCCGGCGGACCGCCTCCTCGCCCCGCTCGGCCGACAGGATCTCGTACCGCCGCAGGAACTTCTCGACCTGGACCGGGTAATAGGCCAGCGATTCGGTCGCCGTGTCGATCGCGGTCAGGCCGCCGCCAACCACCACGATGGGCAGGCGGACCTCAAGATTGGCGACCGACTCCTCCTTGGCGGCTCCGGTCAGCTGGAGCCCCATCAGGAAGTCCGACGCCTGCCGGACGCCGCGCGCCAGCCCGTTGCGCATGGGGATGACCGTCGGGCGCCCGGCGCCGGCGCACAGGGCGATATGGTCGAACCCGGCGTCGAAGGCGTCCTCGATGGTCAGGGTGCCGCCGAAGCGCACGCCGCCGACCATCACGAACTGGCGGCGGCGCTCCAGCAGCAGGCGGATCAGCTTGAGGAAGTTCTTGTCCCACCGGACGGTGATGCCGTACTCGGCGACGCCGCCGAAGCCGGCCATGATCCGCTCGTCCAGATGGTCGCGGAGGTCCTCGATCTGGCGGATCGGCCGGAAATGGACCCGCCGGCCCATGGGCAGGACGCCCGAGAGGTCGGCCGGCAGCGGCTCGATCTTCAGCCCGTCGATGGCGACCACCGTGTGGCCGTCGTTCAGCAGATGGTGCGCCAGGGTGAACCCCGCCGGCCCCAGCCCCACCACCAGCACCTTGTAGCCGCTGTCGGGCAGCGCCAGCGGGCGCCGGATGTCCAGCGGATTCCAGCGGGTCAGCAGGCTGTAGACCTCGAACCCCCAGGGCAGTTCGAGCACGTCCTTCAGCGTGCGCGTCTCCGCCTGCGGGATGTCCACCGGTTCCTGCTTCTGGTAGATGCAGGCCTTCATGCAGTCGTTGCAGATGCGGTGCCCGGTCGCGGCGCACATCGGGTTGTCCGCCACGATCATGGCGAGCGCCCCCACGGCATGGCCTTGGGCCTTGACCGCGTGCATCTCCGAGATCTTTTCTTCCAGCGGGCAGCCGGCCAGGGTCACGCCGAACGGGCTTTTCTGGTACTGGCCGGTCTTGCGGTCGCGCAGGCCCTTGGAGCAGCTGTCCTTGCCCTGGTGATGGCACCAGATACAATAATTCGCCTCGTCCAGCGCGCCGATCAGGTCGGTGCCCGGATCGGTCAGGCCGAAGCCCTGGCGCAACCGTAGCCGGGACTCGGGCAGCCGCATCATGGAGACGCCGGCGGTCTCCACCGTCTCCAGCGGCACCAGATGGCCGGGGTCGGTCCTGCGCGGCACCTGGAACAGCACGCCGTGGCCGTGGCGGGCCCGGCCGGGCCGGGAGTGGAGCGCCCAGGCGGCGTAGCGGGCCGCCAGGTCCAGCTCGGCTGCGTGGCCGGCCTCGTCCTCGCCCCAGGCGAGGACCGTCCTGGCGAAGGTCAGCTCGTCGAACTGGATGCCCAGATGCGCTTCGAGCGCCGCCGTCAGCGCGTCGCCGTCCAACCCGGCGGCCTCCTCCGGCCGGTACGCCTTGGCGGCCCGGCGCTGGACGAACAGGCGCTTGGCGGCATAGAGCGGCGCCAGCTCGTGGTGCCGCGCCGCGAGGTCGCGCAGCGCTCCGCCGATGCCGAACAGCCGGCCGACGAAATCGTCCAGATGGGGTGCCAGCTCGATCAGGACGGCGCTTTCCGCCGCGGCATCCAGCGCCGCGGGTCCGGCGCGGGCGGCCAGCAACCGGTCGGCCAGGGCCGTGTCCGCCTGCCTCAGATGGTCGATGAAATGCCAGTCGAGTTTGACGAGCCCGGCACGTTCGTACAGGTCGGTGAAGGCAAGGCCGAAGCCGAGACTGAGTTCCGTCATGGCAGGCGTGGCGCCCCTGTGCTGGCCTTCAACTCACCGGCCGGCACTCACCGGCCGGTTTCCGGATCGGGCTGCCGGCGGTCTCCAGGGCAAGCCCGCGTCGTCGAAAAACCGATGCCTGGATTTGTAACACGCCGCCGCTTTCCCGCCACGCCGAAACCCCGGCCGCCGGGAACCCCGCGACCAGCGGACGCACCCTCCGGAAACTGCTTTGTGAAAAACCCCCTTGTCAGAAATTCCGTTGCGGGTTCCGGTTGAACTCCAGCTCGGCCGGGTCGAGCTGGAAACCCACGACCACGCCGTAACTGGCGGCGCTGGCGCCTTCGGGCAGGGGGATCTGCTGCTGAAGCTCCTCGATGGAGCCACCGCGGCCCACGTTGGGCGAGAAGTCGATCGTGGTGTCGAACTCGCGCTTCGCGACGATCCGCCCGCCCGGGTCGGTGATCGCGACGAAGTAGCGGTACGCTCCCTGGGCATCCCGGGTCCCCGGTCCGCGCTCGGCTGCCAGGACCAGATTGAGGTTGACGGTCACGCCGTCGCGGTCATATTCGCACCCGCCGGTATAGTCCAGCACCGCGGCGCGCGACGTGACGTCCGTCATGTCACGGCCGCCGCCGGCCCGGAAGCGGGTCACCTCGCGGGTCTCCTCCGGAATCGTCACGCGGGGGCAGGCCAGCGGGACGGCGTTCGCTCCCGCCGCCTCGGGAGGCTGCCCGCCGGCGCCGGAGCAGGCAGCCATCAGGGGTATGATGGCTGCCAGCAATGCGCCGCGGGCTTTCCTGCCAAGCGTTCCTATATTACGGTCGGGTCCGAAAAACATCGCCACTTGATGACTCGCTTGTAGGTTCGTGCGGTGCGACTGTAGAGCAAGGTATCGGCGCCGCACAAGCCGGCCACACCATTCCTCCCGCGGCGGGACGCCCCGCCGGGGGTACCAAGTGCAAGGTTGAACTATGTCCAGGCCTCTGACCATCCTGCTGGCCAGCCCGCGGGGCTTCTGCGCCGGGGTTGACCGCGCGATCCAGATCGTCGAAGTCGCGTTGGAAAAATACGGCGCACCGGTCTATGTGCGTCACGAGATCGTCCATAACCGGTTCGTCGTCGAGGGACTGGAGGCCAAGGGCGCCGTCTTCGTCGACGAGCTGGACGAGATCCCGGACGACGTTCCGGTCGTCTTCTCCGCCCACGGCGTGCCCAAGGCGGTTCCGGCCGAGGCCGAGCGGCGCAGGATGTTCTATCTGGACGCCACCTGTCCGCTGGTCAGCAAGGTCCATATCGAGGCCGAACGCCACCACGAGCAGGGCCGGCAGGTGATCCTGATCGGCCATGCCGGGCATCCGGAGGTGGTCGGCACCATGGGCCAGCTTCCCGAAGGCAGCGTCGTGCTGGTCGAGAGCGTCGGCGACGTCCCGAGGATCGAGGTCGAGGACCCGGACAACCTGGCCTTCGTGACCCAGACGACCCTGTCGGTGGACGATACCGCCGCCATCGTGGCGGCGCTTCAGGCCCGTTTCCCGGCCATCGAGAAGCCTCGCAAGGAAGACATCTGCTACGCCACGACCAACAGGCAGCAGGCGGTCAAGGCGATAGCGCCCCGCGCCGACATGGTGCTGGTGGTGGGGGCGCCCAACTCCTCCAACTCGATGCGCCTCGTCGAGGTCGCCCGGACCCACGGCTGCGAGCGCGCCATGCTGGTCCAGCGCGCGACGGATATCGACTGGAGCGGGCTGGAAGACGTGCGGACGCTGGGCGTTACCGCCGGCGCCTCCGCTCCCGACGTCCTGATCCAGGAAGTCATCCAGGGCGCCCGCGAACGGTTCGACGTCACCATCGAGGAGGTGACGCTGACCCGCGAGGACGTCGTGTTCAAGCTGCCGAGGGTGCTGACGACGGCAGCGGAATAGCGTTGCGGAGCGAAGCCCCGCGGGATCCCGCCGCGGGGCTCAGGGACCGGCTTCCTTCTCGGCGCCGCGGCCGAACAGGCGAGACAGCCCGAAGGACTGGCCGATCCCGGCAAGACTGAACCGGAAACCGGGTTCGGGCGGGCGGCCGTTGGGAAACTCCGCCGCCTCGGCCCAGAGGTCGCCGACATAGGCCGCGTATTCCAGGGGCATCTGCCCGATCAGGCGGGACAGGACGCCGGCGGGAACGTTGGGTCCGGTCGCCAGGGTGATCCGCCGGCCCAGCCCCATGATGAAGTCGCAGTTCTCGTCCGTGTCGAAATCCGCCGACCGCCCGATCTCCAGCAATCCGGCGATCTGGTCGGTGATGTCGAGTTCGACACCCGTGTCTTCGTTGACGAGAATCATGCTTCGTATCTCCGGAGGTAAACGCAAACGGTAAACAATGGTGGCAATTTCACAATTCCCACGCGGGAAATACCCCACCCATAGGGCTGCCACAAAGTAATCGCCCGCCTGTGACATTTCTCCGTGCCTTTTTGTGCATCGCGAAGGCAAATGACAGTTACACGATGAACGCCGCGATCGGTGCTATCGTGCCGGATTACTCCCGGATCCAGATATGTTCTATCACGATATTGAGATCCGCCAGGTCCTTCAGCCGCTGGACCAGCCTCTTGCTGAGCAGCGTTCCCTTGCTGACGATGACCAGGCCGGACGGGATGATCACGTCCTTGGCCAGCACGCTTCCCGGGGGCACGTCGGTCAGCGCTATCCTGACCATGCCGCCGTCCGGCGCCTCGGGAGGAACCGGCAGCGGGCGGGTCGGCAATCCGGCCTTTTCCGGGAGCCCGGCCTTTTCCGGCGGCGGCTCGTCGAAGCCAAGCCGCATGTCCACCTTGGCGTATTCGCTTTCGGGGCGGACCGTGCGGATCTCCTCGCCGAAGACCCGGGCCAGCCGGGAGGCGAGCGCGCCCTGGGATACCGGCTTGACGATGAAGCCGTTGATGTCCAGCGCCATGGCGCGGCTGACCAGTTCCAGGTCGGAATGGCCGGTCAGCATGATCACCGGCAGGTCGCGGCGGCAGCCGTTGGCCCCCGAGCGGATCGCCTTCAGCATTTCCAGCCCGTTGATCCGCGGCATGTTCAGGTCGGCGATGACCGCGTCGAACTCCATCCTGCCGCCCTCCAGCATCCACAGCGCGTCGGCCCCGTTCTCCGCCCGATAGACGCCCTTGGCGCCGAGATATCCCAGCAGACTGCCGACCAGGGCGCGCGTGAAGCGCGGCGTCGCCGTGAAGCGCGTTGGCGGTCATGGCGACCACGGGGGTCCGCCGGCTCCCCTCCCCCTGACCGGCCTCCCAGGCGCGCAGCGCGCGGGTGAACTCGTAGCCGTCCATCTCCGGCATGTGGCAGTCGGTCAGGATCAGCGAATAGGTGTTGGCGCGGGCAAGCTCGAACCCGGCGGCGCCGTTGTCCGCAAGGTCGCAATCGAGGCCGAGCTGGCGGAGCTGGCGGCGGGCCACCATCTGGTTCATCTGGGTATCGTCGATCACCAGGATGCGCAGGCTGGCGGCCCTGTCGCCCAGGCTGCCCGAAAGCGCGCGCAGGTCCTTGGCCGAGGAATCCTCGACCAGGGTCTGGGCGAACTGGCCGGCCGCGGCGGCGATGCCGTGGCGCAGCTGGTCGCGGCGCAACGGCTTGGGCAGCGACGCCGCGAATCCGGCGGCGTAGATCCGGCGGTTCAGCCTCGAGTCGGGCTTGGGCGCCATCAGCAGCATGCGGGTCGACATCGGTCAGCTTCAGCAGCTCCAGGTTGCCGAGGATGCCGTTCAGCGGAGTGCGGATCTCGTGGCTCATGTTGGCCAGGAAGGAGCTCTTGGCCTTGTTCGCCTCCTCCGCCGTACGCAGTGCGACGTCCGCCGCGCGAAGCGCCACGTCGAGGTCGCGCCCGCGGCGCTGCGCCTGCTCGACCTGCCGCTTCATGTATTCTATCGCCGTGCCGATGCCGGCGTAGCGGCCCGCGTCGGCGATGACGAAGCCGTTGACCAGCGCGTCGGGCGCCTCGTTCGCGATGCGCAGGCCGATCTCGTCCAGGCTGGCCCCGGCATCGACCACCAGCGGCGTCCGGTGCATCAGCGACTCGATCGGCCGGCGCTGGTAGAGGTCGCGCATGAAGGGCTTGGCCAGGATGGACAGCAGGTCGGTCCGGCTGACCAGCCCCACGACCCGGCCATCGTCGTCCACCACCGCCAGGGCCGGCCATTCCGCATGGTCGACGAGATGCTGTACGACCACCTCGCAGGCGGTCTGGAAATGCATCGGCGTCAGCGGAACCAGCATGTCCGCGGCGCTGAGGTCGCGCCCGCGGGCGACCGGATCAAGGGTATCGTCGGAGGCGGCGGTCCGGAAGTCTGGCCGAAGGTCTGGCACAATCATTCCCTGGTAGTAGCGCGGACGCACTTTTAGACAAAAGCGTTGCGTCCGCGTGACTCCAGCATGAATTTCTTTCGTGACGGTCGTGGATGAGCCGTTTTCGTGCGTATGCCCGCCGCGGACCTACTTGCAATCGCCCAGCATCGCCTTGAGCGACGGCGCGTCGAAAATATCGTCCACCCAGCGATCCAGCTCCACGGGCGACGCCTCGCGCACCCGCCGGACCGCTTCCTCGGGAAGCGGCCCGAATCGACGTCCGATCTGCCTGAGCAGCATTTCCGCCCTGGCTTCGGCCCGGCCTTGGACCAGGGCTTCGGCGCGTGCTTCGGCGCGCGCTTCGGCGCGTGCCTCGTCAAGATATTCGCGGAGCGCTATCGATACCACTTTCTCGTCCTCCCTCGGCACGACACGGCCCAGCATGGCCTTCAACCGCTTGCGGTCCAGGTCTTCGGCCGCCCCGAACAGATACCTGACCACCGATACGATCACCGTCAAGCCGGCCCCCGCCGCGGCCGACAGCAGTCGCTCCAGCGTCTCCTGCGGGTCGGCGTCGCGGCCGGCGTATTTCAGCACCAGCAGTCCGGCCTGAAGGTCGGGATGCCGGGAAAGATCCTCGTCGGCGATCGCCCCCAGGTCGACCAGGACATAGCCGAAATCCAGCAGCCCGGCGTCCACCAGCCCGGCCGGCATGCCGTAGGCGTCGCGCAGCCGGGTCGGCAGCGACCAAGTCCGGGTGCCATGGTACAGCACCACGGCATAGACCGGAACGGGTACCATCAGCACGGTGCCGTCGGGCAGCACCCGGCGCACCGCTCCGCGCACGGCGGTGCCGCCGAGATAACCCAGGACCTGCGGGAAGGTGCCCTGGTCGGGATTGCTCTTGTGCTCGCACAGGACCATCACCTGCAGCGGATCGCCGTTCCAGGTGCTCAGGGCGTAGAGCCGGTCGCCGCGACGTTCTCGGAGCGCGGCGTCGACGAAGCTCTCGGACCGGTCGACCGCCGGGGCGTCGGACAGGCAGGCGGCGACCGCCGCCGGCAGCCGCTCGCGCAGGAACGCGTCGGCGATGCCGGGCTGGTCCAGCAGCTGCTTGGCGAACTGGTCGTGACGCCGGATCAGCCGCCGGCTGCCCTCCTGCTGGCCGCCCATCCCGTCGTCGCTCTCGTCGTCGCTCTCGTCGTTCATCGGGGCACCACTTCGGTCGGACGTCCGTCCACACTTTCGTATGGCGGCGCCAACGCCGGCTCAAGGACGGCGATGTCGCAGGCGGCGGGCTCGGGGACCCCGCCCCAAGCGGCGCTTGACCCCCGATCGGAAAAGGGTTAGTTGCCCAACCGCCATGGCCGTCTACACCGAAGTTTCCGACGAGGACCTGAACGCCTTCACCGCCCAGTACCCGCTGGGCGCGGTGCTGTCGTGCAAGGGCATCGCCGAAGGGGTGGAGAACTCCAACTATCTGCTGGTGACGGAGAGCGGGCCCTACATCCTGACCCTCTACGAGAAGCGGGTGAACCGCGCCGACCTGCCGTTCTTCCTGGGCCTGATGGAGCATCTGGCGGCCAAGGGGGTCGGCTGCCCGGTGCCGCTGCACGGCCATGACGGGGAGGCGCTCCGGGAGCTGTGCGGCCGGCCCGCCGTGCTGGTGACCTTCCTGAACGGCATGTGGCCGCGGCGGATCGACCCGTATCATTGCGCGGCGCTGGGCGAGGCCATGGCCGGCATGCATCTGGCCGGGGCGGATTTCGCGATGGGCCGGGCCAACAACCTGTCGGTCTCCGGCTGGCGGCCGCTGTTCGAGTCCTGCGCGGACCGCGCCCACGAGGTCAAGCCGGGCCTTGCCGAAGCGCTGGCGGCGGAGCTGGACCTTCTGGAAGCGCGCTGGCCCTCGGCCGAGGGGCCGGACGCCCTGCCCTCCGGCGTGATCCACGCCGACCTGTTCCCGACAACGTGTTCTTCCGCGGGCGCGATCTGTCGGGGCTGATCGACTTCTATTTCGCCTGCACCGACCTGCTGGCCTACGATGTGGCGATCTGCCTGAACGCCTGGTGCTTCGAGCCCGACGGCGCGTTCAACGCGACCAAGGCGCGGCTGCTGCTGTCGAGCTACCGCAAGGTCCGGCCGCTGTCCGACGCGGAGCTGGCCGCGCTGCCGCTGCTGGCCCGCGGCAGCGCGCTGCGCTTCCTGCTGACCCGCCTGTACGACCTGCTGAACCATCCGGCGGGGGCCTTCGTCAAGCCGAAGAACCCCCTGGAGTACTGGAACAAGCTGCGCTTCCACCAGCAGGTGCGCGGCCCCGGCGACTACGGGCTCGACTAAGGGGGGACTGGAATGACCGGCATGAGCACCGACTCGGACGGTCCCAAGGTCGTCGACATCTATACCGACGGTGCCTGCAGCGGCAATCCGGGGCCGGGCGGCTGGGGCGCCATCCTGCGCTACGGCGCCGTCGAGAAGGAGATGTGCGGCGGCGAGCCGAACACGACCAACAACCGCATGGAGCTGATGGCGGCGATCCAGGCGCTGGAAGCGCTGAAGCGCCCGGTCAAGGTCCGGCTCCATACCGACAGCCAGTACGTCAAGGACGGGATCACCAAGTGGATCCACGGCTGGAAGTCGCGCGGCTGGCAGACCGCCGACAGGAAGCCGGTCAAGAACGTCGAGCTGTGGCAGCGCCTGGACGCCGCCAAAGCCGGCCACGACATCGAGTTCCACTGGGTCCGCGGCCACGCCGGCCACCCGGAGAACGAACGCGCCGACGAGCTGGCGCGCAAGGGCCTCCAGGAGGCGCGGCGACGGTGAACCGCGCCCGCCCGCGTCAGAATTCCAGGTTGACCGCGATCAGGGCCACGTAGCCGTCGCCGACTTCCGGGTCGTCGTCGTCGAAGAAGATCAGGTCGGGACCGACGGTCAGGCCCGAGGCGACCTGGTAGGCGGCGCCCAGGCCGTAGATGTCGATGTCGCGGCCGGGCAGGTCGACCTTCTGGTACTGCGCCGCCACGCCCCAGGCATCCGCCTCGTAGCTGACGCCGACGTTCCAGGACTTGGCGTCGGGGTCGTCGGTCTCGATCAGGCTGTCGCCGTTGTCGTTGTAGGCGCCGCCGACCTTGAAGCCCTGGTAGCCGACCTGCGCGCCGACGCCCCAGGCATCGAAATCCTCCGCCTCCGTCCCGTCGTTGGCGTCGCCGTGGACATAGCCGGCGCCGATCTCCAGCGAGAAGCCGGCGACCTCCCGCTCGTAGCCGATGCCGGCCTCGATCAGGTCCTTGTACAGGTTGTCCGTGTCGGGGTCCGTCGGATCCAGGGCGACGACGTTCTGCCCCTCGCTGTCGAACTGGGGCGTATAGGAGACGCCGGCCCGCAGCCCGCCGATCTTCGGGGTCATGTAGGTGATCTTGGTCGAGTCGGAGGTGTCGGTCGGCAGCAGCAGGTCGTCGGTATCGATATCCGGGCCGGCGAAGTCGAACCAGTCCTCGTCGATCTGGCCGTTGCCCACGGTCGGCGCGAAGACGAACAACTGGTCGGCGGCGCCGTCCTGGTCGCCGAGTTCCAGCCGCCCCCAGGCGCCGCCGAGATAGACCGAGGCCTCGTCGGTGACGATGCCGCCGCCGGCACCCTCGTTCTCCAGCTCGATCCGCGCGCCGTAGAGCAGGCCGTTGTCGGCCTTTCCGTCGGCGGCGACGTGGATCTCGACCTCGTTCTGGAACTCCCGGCTCGTGGCCCCGGGGGCGTCGCTGTCGAAGGTGGCGGCGCGGAAGGTCGTGAAGCCGCCGAGCTTCACCGTAAGCTGCGCCCCGGCGGCCTGCGGCTGCATCACCGACAGTGCCGCTCCGGCAAGCAATGCCGCGCTCAAGACCTTCGATCTGGACAACATGGAACCGCTCCGAAATGCATGGACCCTGGAGCGGAGTATTCGGGATAGGTCAACCCTTGACCAGAAGAGCAAATGTCTAGTCGGGTCAGTTTTTTTTCCTGTGCCATATCGGCGACACCCGGAAGTCGGACGGGAGCAAGTCTTTCTTTACGAAAAAACAGCCATTCTGAAACATGACTGCAACGATACTGAAATTCGATATTCTACGCTTCGGCAGGCTTGTCGGTTTCCCGGGCGCGCTCCCCGGGGTCGCTCTTCAGGGCGTCCAGAAAGCGGAAATACCCCGGCGCGGGTGCAGGATCCAGCGCCGCCCGTCCGATACCCCCTACTGATTGTTGCCCCAGCGTATCACACCCGAACTTCCCGGCGGCTGGCGCGAAAAAGATGCGGCGCGGCCGGGGCATGGCCTGATATGAAAGATAGGGTTACCTGCCAGGGAGTTTGGGAATGGGGTTCCGGGGGCATTGGCTCGCGGTATCGAGCGTTGCGGTCTGCCTGTCGGTATCGGCTCCCGGAGCCGGTCCGGCCCGCGCGGCCGATCCGAAAAGCGCCGACGTTCAGTGGGCGCAGACGATCCTGAAGGACAAAGGCTTCTTCAAGGGCCGTCCCAACGGCGACATGAACGACCCGACCCGCGCGGCCCTTCGCGCTTACCAGAAATCGGCCGGACTGAAGCAGACGGGGCAGCTCGACCAGGCGACCACCAGCCATATGCTGGCGGCACGCCAGGCCGCCGCAGCACCCACCATGGGCAACCTCGCGGGGCCGAACGGCCGTCCCCAGCCGAGCCAGGCCCCCCGCGGCGAGGCGCCCAAGCCGGTGGCGGCGCCGAGGACCCAGGTCGAATCCCACGGCGCGCCCGAGGGCGTGCAGGCCCTGGGCGTGGTCGGCCGATCCTCCAGCGAGGCCGAGACCGCCGGAAACTCCACCTACACCGCCCCCGCTCCGGCGAGGCGCGCCGCGGCGCCCGGCGAACCGGTTCCCCAGGCGGCGCCGCGCACCGCCGTCGACTCCGTCGGGCAGGCCCCGCCGGAAGGCATGCGCGAGGCGCCGGACCCGGCGGGCAGCGGGATCATCGTGCCCGAATGGGTGCGGACCGGCGTGATCGGCATCCTGGCAGGCACCTTCGGCATCGCCGGCCTGACCTTCTGGCTGAGCGGGCGGCGGCCGTCGCGCAAGCGCGCCGCCGCCGGCCCGGCCGATCCGGCGGCCCTGCGGCGGGAGCCCAGCTTCGACGGCGGCAAGGCGGCGGGGGCGGCGCTCCGGTGCTGCGGGCAACCCGGCCCTCCTGACCGGGTTCCGGTCCGGGACACCGCGGCGGCGGGACAAATTGCTGCACCGCAGCAAGGGCACTGGGCAGGGATGACCGTCCCGGCGTAGCATCGCGGCCATCACCTCCTCCCCTGCCCGATCGGGATATCCTCGCCCCATGGAACTTCTGACCGGTCTGATCGGCGATCTGCCGGCCGTCGCCCAGGTCATGCTGATGCTGTGCCTCGTCACCGTGCTGGGTCTGGCCCTGGGCGAGATCAAGTTGGGCGGCGTCGGGCTCGGCATCGGCGGCGTCCTGTTCGCCGGGATCGCTGTCGGGCACGCCGCCAAGCTGGCGGGTCTGGCGCTTGACCACGCCATGCTCGACTTCGTGCGGGAGTTCGGGCTGATCCTGTTCGTCTACAGCATCGGCATCCAAGTCGGACCGGGCTTCTTCTCCGCGCTGAAGCGGTCCGGCCTGGCGCTCAACCTGATGGCGGCGGCGATGGTCGTGCTCGGCGCCGCGACGGCGGTCGCGGTCCATCTGGCGGGCGGGCTGCCGCTGCCGGTCGTGTTGGGCCTGTTCTCCGGGGCCGTGACCAACACGCCGTCGCTGGGCGCCGCCCAGCAGGTGCTGAAGGAGGTCGGCGCCGCGCCGGAGATGCTGGCGCTGCCGAGCCTCGGCTACGCCATGGCCTACCCGTTCGGCATCGCCGGCATCCTGATCACCATGCTGGCGGTGAAGGCCCTGTTCCGCGTCGATCCGGCCGAAGCCGCCCGTGCGTTCGAGGAGCGGCGGCGCTCCGAGGTGGCGGCGCTGGAGACCATGAACGTGGCGGTCCGCAACGAGGTGCTGGGCGGCCGGGCGATCGGAGACCTGCCCGAACTGGCCGGTTGCGGCGTGATCGTCTCGCGCATGATGCGGGACGGCAGGCTGCGGGTGCCCCATGACGGCACCCGGCTCCAGGCCGGCGACGTGCTGCATCTGGTCGGGCCGAGGCCGGGCCTGCTCAGGATGCAGTCGGTGCTGGGGCCGGAGAGCGACCTGAAGCTCACCACGAAGGGAACCGACCTCGCCTGGGCGCGGATGGTGGTGACCAACGCCCAGGTGCTGGGCAGGTCGATAGCGGCGCTGAACGTCCAGGACACCTACGACGTCCGCATCTCCCGCGTGGTCCGGTCGGGGGTCGAGCTGGTACCGGATGCCGCCTTCAGGCTCCAGTTCGGCGACATCGTCAACGTCATCGGCACGCCGGAGCATATCCGGCAGGTCGCGGGCGTGCTGGGCAATTCCGAACGGCGGCTCCAGCAGGTCCATCTGGTGCCGATGTTCCTCGGCATCCTGCTGGGGCTCCTGCTGGGCAGCGTGCCCCTGGTGGTGCCGGGACTGCCCGCGCCGCTGAAGCTGGGGCTCGCCGGCGGGCCGCTGATCGCGGCGATCCTGCTGGCCCGCGTGGGCCATGTCGGGCCGCTGGTCTGGTTCATGCCGCCGGTCGCCAACACGGCGCTGCGCGAGCTGGGCATCGTGCTGTTCCTGGCGGTGGTGGGTTTCCGGTCGGGGGACCGCTTCGTCGATACCCTGGTCCACGGCGACGGGCTGGCCTGGATGGCCTGCGGCGCGCTGATCACCATCGTCCCGCTGATGACCGTGGCGCTGTTCGCCCATCTGGCGATGCGCCTGAACTATCTGAGCCTGTGCGGCCTGCTGGCAGGATCCATGACCGACCCGCCGGCGCTGGCCTTCGCCGGCGCCATGGCCCGGAGCGAGGCCCCCGCCCTGGCCTACGCCACCGTCTACCCCTTGGTGATGTGCCTGCGCATCCTGGCGCCCCAGGTGATGGTGCTGCTCCTCACCTGACGCTCACCGGAGTCCCTGGAAGAAATCCATGATCGCCTCGCCGGTCCCCGGCGGCCACTGGTGCGGGTAATAACGCCCGCGGGCATTGTGGTCCCGGTCGTGCGGGCACCACAGCACCGGGTTGGCCGGGTCGCGGTCGGCGAATCGGTCGCACCGGAAGGCGCCGGCCCCGGCCGGCTCGGGCGAGGTCTCGTCCTGGCCGTTCTGGGCCACCAGGGTATCGCGGGCCCGCTCGCCTTCCGAGATCGGCACCAGCTCGTCCGCCGGGTTGTGCAGCATCAGCGCCGCGACGCTGCCCCGGCAGCGGGACGGCACGATGCCCCCGGCGACGCTGCCGACGCCGCGGATCCGGTCGCCGCGGGCGCAGGCCAGGCTGTTGACGAACGACGCCCCCAGCGAATGTCCGACCACGAAGATGCGGTCGGGGTCGACGCAGTAGCTTTCCGCGAAGCGGGCGACGACGGCGTCGAACAGGCCGTAGTCGCGCAGGCTTCCCGAGCCATCGCCGGGATCGGACCAGCTGAAGGTGCCGTCGGCCTGCCGCAGGGCTTGGGGATAGACGAACAGGGTCGGCTCGCGGGCCGCCTTGTCCAGACCGTAATAGCTCCTGACCTGGGCATTGTCGTTGGTCCGCCCGTGGAAGGCCACGACCAGCCGGTGCGGCCGGCCGGGCTCGTAGCCGGCCGGGATATCGGCGATCAGCGCGCGCTCGCGCCCGTCCACCACGACGCTCTGCGGAGGCGAGGCCGGCGGCGGGCGGCCGCAGCCGAGCGACGACCCCGCCCCTTCCGCTGTGGCGCAGGCCGACAGCAGGAACAGCGGGACCGGCAACAGCGCGAGCCATCGGACGGAGGACATGCCGCCTACTCCTTGGCGGCCGTCGGCGGCAGCTCGTCGCCGAGCGAGCGGGCGATCTCCAGATGGTCGCGCAGCGACAGCAGGTGGTTCGCCGCAAAGGTGCGGAGCGCCGGATCGGCACCCTCCCTCGACTGCCGGTCGAACAGGTCGATCAGCATCCTCTGGGTCGCCGTCTCGGCCTCCAGGTAGGCCCGGTCGAACGCGGCTCCCGCAAGCTCCAGCAGATCGCCCGGCACGGAGGCCGGCGAGGCTTCGGCGGACAGCGGCACGATCCCGGCGTCGCCCGCGAACACGGTGAGCTCCTGGTTGATCGGCCGCTGGTCCTCGACGATCCGTTCGGCCAGGGTCCGCACCCGCCCGTCGTGTGCCTTGGCCAGGGCCTGTTCCGCGGTTTCCACCCGAGCCAGGCCGGCGCGCGACGCCTGCTCGACGAATTGGCGGTCCTGCGCCGCCGGTTCGGCGGCACGGGAAAGGACGGGAGATCCCGCCGTCAAGGCGAGCAGGAGAAGAACGGCGGCTGGCAGCTTCATCGTGTCTGGTCCATGGCTTGGCGTCCCGCATGTCGGGAACCCCCGGCTTGCTGAACAACATAGATGCCCGGTTGCTCCGTACCGGCAGCTCCAGGATACCGGGCCGCGCATAAAATATTAATACTTACTGAGCATACAATCCTTTCTGTCCATAGGGACATCTTATCGTCAGGCAGGGAATTCTTCCGCATGGGACCGCGCGACAGGTCCGGAGGATTGCGCCGGTCCACCCGCAAGCGCCGGGCCGCCCAGGCCTTCGGCCTCGGGATCATCAGCCTGCTCGGCCTCATGCTGCTGCTCCAGTTGCGGCAGGACCGGGCCGCGGCCCTGGCCAGCGCCACCGCGACCGCCGACCGGCTGTCCCGGGTGCTGGAGGCGCACACGCGGGAGACCGCCTCGGCCGTCGGTGCCGTGCTGGCCGCCACCGCCTTCCACCTGCGCATGAGCACGCGGGCCGACACGCTGCAGCCGGACCGGGTGCGCCGGGTGCTGCGGGAGAACGCGAACAGCCTGCCCTATTTCGGCGCCCTGTCCTTCATCGGGACCGACGGGCGGCTGGTCGCCTCGACGCGGGCGGAACCGCCCTCCTCGATCGACATCTCGTCCCGCGACTATTTCCGCAGGCACGCCGGCGGGGAGACCGGGCTGCTGATGGGATCGGCGGTGCCGAGCCTGGTTTCGCAGAACCTTGTCCTGCCGATCAGCCAGCGGGTGGGGACGTTCGACGGGGCCTTCGCCGGCGTGCTCGTCGCCGTGATCGATTTCCGGCACTTCCAGGCATTCTACCGGACCCTCAGGATCGGAGAGCTGGGGCTGGTGGCGCTCTATTCCGGCGATCACGTGGTGACCCTCGAACTTCCGGCCGGCAGCAGGCCGGACACCGATGCCGGCGTGCCCACCGCACTGCTGTTCGGCGACGCTCCGCCCGCCGCCGGAGCCGGAACCTTCCACGCGGAAACGCCGCTCGACGGCATCGACCGGATCATGGGCATCCGGGCCATCGACGGCCTGTCGCTCGGCGCGGTGGTCGGCGTCTCGGTCGAGGAGGCGCTGGCCGACTGGCGCCTGGGCGCCCGCAGCCACGCCCTGGTCGGACTGGCGGCGGGACTGGGCGTCGTCGGGCTGACCATCGCGCTGCTGGGCCAGATGCACCGCCGCGACCGGGCGACCGAGGCGCTGCGCGCGGCGGGGGAGCGGCTCTGCCGCAACGAGCAGCACCTGACGCGGGCTCAGTCCGTGTCGCGCATGGGAAGCTGGGAGCTGGACCTGGCGTCCGGCCGGATTCTCTGGTCGCCCATGATGCACCGGATCTTCGGGCAGCCGATGGCGTACCGTCCGACCCTCGCCAACATCTTCGAACTGGTCGGCGAGGAGATCCGCGGCGACCTGCGGCGTTTCCTGGACCAGGCGGTCGCCGGCTCGACGCCCGCCGGCATCGAGTTCGACATCACCCGGCCGGACGGCGGAATGCGGCGCTGCCGCTGCAAGTGCGAGCCCGTCCTGTCCGGCGGCCGGACCGTCGCGATCATCGGCACCCTGCAGGACGTCACCGAGCAGCGCCGGGCCGAGGCCAAGCGGCTGGAGCTTGAGCGGCAACTGCAGCAGGCGATGAAGATGGAGGCGCTGGGCACCCTGGCCGGCGGCATCGCCCACGATCTGAACAACGCGCTGGTGCCCGTGCTTGGACTGACCGAAGGCGTGCTGGAAAGCCTGCCCCCCGGCAGCGGGGAGCGCGCCGACCTGGAGGTGGTGGTCCACGGCGCCGCCCGGGCCCGCGACCTGGTGCGCCAGATCCTCGCCTTCAGCCGCAAGGAAACGCCGGAACGCCGGCCGGTCGATGTCGGGACCCTGCTCACCTCCGCCTGGGAACTGCTGCGCCACACGCTGCCTCCCGCCGTCGCGGTGGACTTCCGCTGCGCTTCCGGAGCGCTGGTCATGGCCGACCCGTCGCAGCTCCATCAGGTGGTCGTCAATCTGGTGACCAACGCCGCGCAGGCGATCGGCGACCGCGCCGGAACCGTGACCGTGACCATCGCCGCCGCGGACGGCGAGGTCCGACTGACCGTCGCCGACACCGGGATGGGCATGGACGAGACGGTCCGGGCGCGCGTCTTCGAACCCTTCTTCACGACCAAGCCGGTCGGCGAGGGCACCGGCCTGGGCCTGGCCGTCGTCCACGGCATCGTGACCGGTCATGGCGGCCGCATCGAATGCCGGAGCCGGCCCGGCGAAGGCACGGTGTTCGACGTCCACCTGCCCGCCTTCGAGGCGGCCGGCCTCGAACCCGTCCCCTGCGACTTCATCTGACGAACAGCCACAGGTTTGCGAATGGACCCAATTCCCAACCCCGCCCTGACGAAGACGATCGTCGTGATCGACGACGAGAAGCTGGTCCGCCTGACCCTGTCCCGCATCCTGACCCGGGCCGGCTACCGCGTCGCCGAAGCCGCCAACGGCGAGGAAGGGCTCGGCGAGGTCGCCCGCTGCCGGCCCGACCTGGTGATCTGCGACATCCTGATGCCGACCAAGGAGGGGATCGAGACGATCCGGGAACTCCAGCGATCGCTCCCGGACCTGCCGATCATGGCGATCTCGGGCGGCGGACGGCTCGGCAGCTGCGATTTCCTGCGCCATGCCGAGCAGTTCGGCGCCCGGGCGACGCTCCGGAAGCCGTTCCTGCCGGAGGAGGTGATCCTGACGGTGGGCCGGCTGCTTCCAGAACAGGCCCGGTCGCCGGTCAGTCCAGTTTCAGCGCCTGCCTGACCGCCGGGAGCGCCGGTTCGCCGCCCAGGGTGGTGACGCCATCCAGCCAGGCGGCGATCGGTTCGGGGCCGGCCTTCAGGACTTCGGCCGCCGCCGCCGCCGGGTCCTGCCGCTTCTCCTCGATGCCCTGCATGATCGCGTTCTCCATGTCGGTGCTGAAGACGAGCTGGCTGAACAGCTTGCCCGCGTTCGGGCAGTCCTGGGCATAGCCGCGGCGCGCCAGCGTGTTGATCGTGGTGCCGCCATAGTTCGCGCCGAAATACTCGTCGCCACCGCTGAGATAGGTGATGTCGAACTTCTCGTTCATCGGATGGGGTTCCCAGGCGAGGAACACGATCCAGTCGTCCCGCCGCGCCTTGCGGTTGACCTGGGCCAGCATGCCCTGCTCGCTCGACGGCACCAGCGACCAGTCGCCCAGGCCGAAGGCGTCGGCCCCGATCATCCGGTCGATGTTCTGGTTGGCGGGGGCGCCGGGATCGATGCCGTAGATCTTGCTTTCGAACTTGTCGGCGAACTTGTCCAGGTCGGCGAAGCTGCGGACCCCGGCCTCCGCGACATAGTCGGGCACCGCCAGCGTAAACTTGGCGTTCTCCAGGTTGGCGCGCAGAAGGTCGGCCTCCTTGTTCTCCAGCAGGGGGCCGGCGAGGTGGCTTTGGGCGGGCATCCAGTTGCCGAGGAAGACGTCGATCTGGCCGGTCTTGAGGCCCTGGAAGGTGATCGGCACCGCCACCGTCTCGACCTTCTGCTCGTAGCCCAGCGCCTTCAGCAGGATGCCGGCGACCGCATTGGTCGCGGTGATGTCGGTCCAGCCCGGATCGGACATGCGGACCAGCTTGCAGGAGGCCGGGTCCGCCGCCCTGGCCTGGGCCACCGGCAGCGCCGCCACGAACCCGGCAAGCGCCACGCCTGCCGCCACGCTCATTGCCTTCATCGTCGGTCCTTTCGCATCTGTTCCAAGATCGGCGGCTTATCGGCGTTGAACCGCCGGAAAGCGGGCCATCGCCTCCAACTCGTCGAGGTCGATGTGGTTGCGCATGTATTTCCGCGAGGCGTCGTTCGGCGGATGATGGTCCCACGAGCGGCGTTCGCCATGGCACAGGGCGTCGTAGACCAGGTGCCGGCGCCGCTGGCTCTCCAGCACCCGGGCGTGAAGGGCGGGCAGGTCCCAGCGCCGGGCGACCTCGGCGCGGTAGGCCGCCACGGTCCCGGCCGCCTCCGGCCGCTCCGCCAGGTTGACCAGCTCGTCCGGGTCCCCGGACAGGTCGTAGAGCTGGTCGGGATCGGCCGGCGAATGGACGAACTTCTCCGTCCCGCGCCGGATCATGACGATCGGCGCCACGGCGCCCTCCGCGAGATATTCGCCGATCGCCTCGTCGTGGCCGCCGGTTCCCTGAAGGTGGGGCAGCAGGCTCCGCCCCTCGATCGGCGTCGCATAGGACGGGGCGGCGCCGTCATGGGCGATCTCCGCCAGGGTCGGCAGCAGGTCGACGGAGGAAACGGAGGAACCAACGCGCCGGGCCTGGAAGCGCCCGGGTGCGTGGACGATCAGCGGGATGCGGCTGGACGGCTCGAAGAAGCTCATCTTGTACCAGAGCCCGCGCTCGCCCAGCATCTCGCCATGGTCGGACAGCAGCACGACGATGGTGTTTTCGGCCTGGCCGCTGTCGCGCAGGGACCGCATCACCAGCCCGATCTGGTCGTCGATGAAGGAGACGGACCCGCAATAGGCCCGCCGCGCGTCGCGGACATTCCGCTCCGTGATCTCGGCGTTGTCCATGTCATAGACATGCCGCAGCCGGCGGGAATGGGGGTCGAGCCGGTCGGGCGGGATGGTGACGCGCGGCGGATCGATCTCGTCGTCGCGGTACCGGTTCCAGTATTCCTCGGTGATCGCGTAGGGATCGTGGGGATGGGTCATCGACACGACAAGGCAGAACGGCCGGTCGTCGCGCCCGCGGGCGATGTCGAACAGCTTGCGCCTGGCCTCGAACACCACCTCCTCGTCGAAATCCAGCTGGTTGGTCCGCACGCAAAGCCCGGCATCGATGACCGAGCCCATGTTGTGGTACCAGGACGGCCTGTGGTCGAAGTCGCTCCAGTCCGGAGTCCAGCCGAAATCCGCGGGATAGATGTCGGTGGTCAGCCGCTGCTCGAACCCGTGGAGCTGGTCCGGCCCGCAGAAATGCATCTTGCCGGACAGGATGGTCTGGTATCCGGCATGGCGCAGGTAATGGGCGAAGGTCGGGACGTCGGACGGGAACTCCGCCGAATTGTCGTAGGCGCCGATGGCCGAGGGCAGCCGGCCCGACATGAAGACGTAGCGGGACGGCGCGCACAGGGGGCTGTTGCAATAGGCGGACTCGAAGGTGACCCCGCCGGCCGCCAGCGCGTCGATGTTCGGCGTCTTCGCCGGCCCGCCGCCATAGGCGGCCAGCACTCCCGGTGTCAGCTGATCGGCCATGAGGATCAGTATGTTCGGCCGGCCCGCAGTTCGCCCTGACATTCACTCCACCTTTCTCCGCTGTGCCTGCTTACCGGGGTAAGGCCCCGGCCGCGCGAAACGTTCCATCCGGCGATGCCATTCGGCGATTCCCATGGGCCTGATGATCCGCACCGTCGCATTCATTAGAATTCCAGGCGAATGCGGCCGACGTGAAGCCGCTTGTTGATCATGATGGTATGAGGAGCGCTCATGTCGATCCGCCGCCCGCCGCTCCAGCCGCTGGCCTTTTTCGAGGCCGCCGGCCGCCATCTGAACTTCAGCGCGGCGGCCCGCGAACTGGGCGTGACACAGTCGGCGGTCAGCCATCAGGTTGCCTGGCTCGAAGCGGACCTGGGCGTGCCGCTGTTCCGCCGGCTTCACCGAGGCGTGGCCCTGACCCCCGAAGGCGGGCGCCTGTTCGAGGTGGTGCGCCGGGGGCTGGACGAGATCGGCGCCGTGCTGGCCGCGATCCGGGTCGGACGGGGCCGCCGGGTCCTGAACGTCGCGACCGACTTCGGCTTCGCGGCCTGGTGGCTGATGCCCCGCCTGGCGGAACTGCGGGAGCGGATGCCCGACCTGGATGTCCGCATCGTGACCTCGCAGGACATGATCGACATCCGGCGGGAATCGATCGACGTGGCCGTGAGCTTCGGCACCGGCACCTGGCCCGGCTGCACCGCGCGCCGCCTGTTCCCGGAGATCGTGGCCCCGATCTGCAGCCCGGGCTTCCTGGCCGGATCAAGCCCTTCCGCCGGCCCGGAGAAACTGGCCTCCGTGCCGCTCCTCCACTTGGAAAGCGCCGAATCCGCGCCGTGGCTGTCCTGGCGCGACTGGTTCGAAATCCACAAGGTGACCGGCCGCCGGCCGGCCGGCCTCGACCTGACCTTCAACAACTATCCCCTGGTCCTCCAGGCGGCGCTGATAGGCCAGGGCGTGGCGCTGGGCTGGTCGCCGCTGGTCGATGCGCTGGTGAAGGGCGGTCAGCTTGTCGCCGCCGGCGAGCCGTACGAGCGCGCCGACCGAGGCTACTTCATCGTCGAGGCGGGAGTGGGCGCGCCGGTTCCGGGACCGGCCGGCGAAAGCCGCGAGGTCTTCAGGAAGTGGATCCTGGAGGAGGCGGAAAAGCGCTGACGGATTGCTTTCCGTCAGAAACCGTCGAATTCTTCCGTGCCGGCATAAACCAGCTTGATGAGAGCAAAACAGTCGTTCGGCTTATGAAACTGATACCCGATGAAGGGGTGGGCCGATCCCCGTGCCAGTCGTCGCACCATGGTCGTGCCGATCTTCATCTCGTCGAGAAGCAGGTCGCCATTGGAGCGGTTTCCGACCAAGTTGAACCGTTCCGGTCCATGCAGCCTGCCGTTCCATTCGCCGCGATGCGTTAGGCCACGGCCTAACGCATCGGCCCGGCTGCCCCGGCCGGATCGATCTGGTCGGGTACTGCTCTAGCGATGATATCGCCGAGCCATCGACGGCGATCAGACCATCACCCAGCCCTTGCGATCGGCCTCTGCTATAGACTGCCGGACAAGTCGGATCAGCCCTTTGGCCTGTACGGCGGAAAGGCCCCGGGCCGCACGCCCGGCTGAAGGCTGGTCGGATTGGGAAGGCATGGAGGCGGGCGACTCTCCATCCCTCCGGCCGTTCGGCGAAGGATCCACCAGCCGGACGGAACGAAGAGTGTTGCCCAGTGCCCGTTTCTTCATGTCCGCATCCTGGCAAAAACACTGCGGGAGGTTTCGGACGGCTCCCCTTTCGCGAACGCCAAAGATCGCGGGCTATTGCGTCAAGGTTGATCATTCTCGTGATCAAGGTCGGAAACAGCCTGATTATGTGGGGATATGCCACCGATACGCATTGGCACCTATCGGCATAAGGTGCCACGCCGTAGCCGCCTCACCGCCCTTTCCGCCTCACTGCCGCGTCGGAAAAGGCTCGGCGGTCGAGTAGAACCGGCCGTCGTACTTGACCGCATGGTTGTAGGGCCGGTACAGCCGCCTCGTCAGGGTCTCCATGGTCCGGCGCAGCAGCGTGTGGCTGCCGACCGGATGCTCCACGTCCGGGTTGGCGGGGATCTCGATCGTGATGTCGCCGGTCGCCCGGCGCCCGGAAACCTTCCAGCCGATCTTTTCCAGATCAAGGTCGTAGTCGGCGACCTCCACCGGCAGGGGCTGCTCGGGATCGGTCCAGAAGGGCGATCCGGGCGGCTGGAGAAAGGCCATGACGAGCGACCTTAGGCCCCAGTGACAGCTTCCCGTGCCGGTATAGGCCTCGACGAACCGGAGGTCCTGGCCGTAATAGCCCTGGGTCAGTTGCCCGCCCCGGAGGGCGCCCCGCTCCACGAAATGCCGCCACACCGCGTCCAGGGCGCGCCGCGCCTGCCCCGGCGCCACGTTCTCGGGTGCCGCGGCAGCCTCGGCCACGACGGCGGCAGGGATCGCCGTGCGGTAGCAGACGCTGCGCCCCATGATCGGAACACCCTTGGGGCTGATCAGGTGGAGGATGTTCGAGGTGGATGCCTGGAGGACATCGGCGTTGAAGTCGGCGTCGAAGTCGGGATCGACCATCCGGATCCAGGCCAGCTCGTAGCTGATGCCCCAGGCGTTGTAGAAGTCGATGCCCTCCGGGTTGTCGAAGAACCAGCCGTGGCCGCGGTAGTGGCCCAGTATGGCCTTGTAGTGGTGCAACGGAACCTCGGCGCCCGCGACACCCAGGTCCTTCAGCACGATGCCGACCATCAGGGGGAAGAAGTGCCAGTTGTTGTCTCGGACCCTCACCGTCAGGGCCGGGGACAGCCAGGCGCCGATCCGGTCCCGCTCGGCAGGACTCAGGCGGTCCCAGATGCGATCCCGGGTCACCCACAGGATGCGGGCGACATCGGCGGCCTCGACGGTGCGCTGGTTGTAGTCCCGCAGGTCACCCCAATAGGCGTCGCCGTCCCTGTCCGTCCCGGCCAGCACCCCGGCCCGCAGGACCTCGACCAGATCCACCTCGCCGATGCCGCCGCCGAGCCGGACCACCGGATCGCGGCCGGAATGGATCCAGGCCGCCGCGAGGACCGCGGTCCTGGCGAACCCTTCGAGGCCGTTGATCGCATACCCCGCCCCGCTCGGCGCACCGGGGTACTGGACCCGTTCGCCCCTGGGCGAGCGGTACGTCATGTACCCTTCCATGAAGTAGGTGAACAAAGCCTCGTACCGCTCCTCCACCCCAGCCGCGGGATCGAGAAACGCCGACCGGAGCGCCTCGTCCCGCCGCGTCGGCTCGGATTCGGCGGCCTCGTAGCTCAACCAGCCCGGAATGCCGCGCATCTTGAGATAACCTGCATAGGCGCCGCCGCCGAGAAGGAACAGACCGGTGACGAGGAAAAGGAACCACTTACGCGAAAAACGCGACTTCATTCAGAGCCAAACCCCAACGTGCCAGACGAACAGAAGCCCCGGCATCCGGCGCGGACGCGAGTTGCCGAGGCCACGAACCCGGATTGTCCACGTCCCGGGCCGGAATGTCTGTGAGTTGTATCTCAGGGATGGCACGAAGGCGAAGCTTTAGGTTGAGAAAATACGGATGCCTTCAAAGTTTCCATGACAATCCCGGGGCTCTCCATAAGCCGGGGAAAGGGTTCAGAGCGGATAGGACGGGGGCAACCAGATCCTTGCCCGCCTGATTGGATCGCCCCGGCACCGGCGAATGGCCGGGCGGCAATCAACCTGACGGTTTCAAGCGGGAAGAAACCCCACCCCGATGAACGGGATGGAAATCTCATGGTAATAGGCGTAAAAGCCTATCATCCATCTCTCCCGAAGAGCCCCGCCATGCCAGGGCAATCGCTTGAAGGGCTGTCATTGTAGGATTCCCTGGATTGTCGGGATGTGATTCAAAGGAATCTCCTTGAGGAGGAGGTTTCGATGGCGGTTACGGCGGCGGGGACCGGGTTGCTGGCGCACTTCAGTGCGCTGGAGGACCCGCGGCAGAGTGGCAAGGTTTTGTATCCTCTGCCGGAGATCCTTCTGGTCGTGCTATGCGGAACGCTGAGCGGGTGCGACGACTTTGTCGAGATGGCGCTCTGGGGACGCGAGCACCTGAGCTTTCTGCGCAGCTTTGAGCCGTTTGCGCGCGGCATCGCCAGCCACGACACCCTCAACGACGTCGTCCGGGCGCTTGATCCGGCCCTGTTCGAGGATTGTTTCGTCAGCTGGATCAACAGCTTGCGCGGTGCGGCGGGAGCCGAGGAGATCGCCGTGCCGGAGACGATCGCGATCGATGGCAAGACCATGCGGCGCAGCGGCAGCCGGCGGGGTGCCGGACCGCTGCATCTGGTCTCGGCCTGGGCGTGTGGCCAGCGTCTGGTGCTGGCCCAGGAAGCGGTGACCGGCAAGTCCAACGAGATCACCGCGATCCCGCGCCTGCTCGACCAACTGGTGCTCAAGGGCGCCCTGGTGACGATCGACGCCATGGGCTGCCAGCGCGCCATCGCCGAGCAGATCGTTGAAGCCGAGGCCGATTACGTGCTGGCGATCAAAGGCAACCAGAAATCCCTGTATGGCTCGATCCAGCGCGCCATCGCCGAGGGGCGGGCCGAGGACGGCTTCGGCCTCGACATGGTGCGGACCGAAGACGCCGATCACGGGCGGAACGAGGTGCGCCGGCACTTCATCCTGCACGACGTCAGCACACTCAACCGGCGCCACGCCTGGCCGGGATTGGGCGCGGTCGGCATGGTCGAGGCCGAGGTCGAGCGCGACGGCAAGACCACCGTCACCCGGCGCTGCTTCCTGTGCTCCCGACCGATGAGCGCTGCTGAGTTCGCCGCCGTAGTCCGCTCCCATTGGCAAATCGAGAATTCGCTGCATTGGGTGCTCGATGTCGTCTTCCGCGACGACCATGCCCGCGTCCGCAAAGGCTATGGCGCTAGGAACATGGGCCTGATCAAGCGTATTGCCGTCAACCTGCTGAAATCCGCCACAGATAAAAACAGCCTCAAGGTCCGTCGAAAAAAAGCTTCCTGGTCAACCGGTTACCTCCACTCCCTCATAATTGGAACTGCCTGAGCGCCTTCAAGCGATTCCCCTGCCCGCCATGCCCGACGCCGCCATCCAGGCACAGGCCCGCCGCCCGGAAGCTTCCGGCCGGGCATGCCAGCGATCCGGACCTGCCCGGCCTTCCCATACGCATCCGCGAGAAAACCGGAAGACGGATGCGGCAACGTGCCGGGTTCGGCGACGGACGGCGGCCGATGGAGGAGCCGGGCCCGGATGCTCGCAGGAGGCTACGGCGAGTGATGACGGATCATGACATTCACGGCCTTACCCCAGGGGTGTCGACAATCGCGCCGGCGGATTCCGACATCGTGCTTCATGTCCACGCAGCCGGCGGCCGGCTGCCCTTGCCGGTGCTGCGCCCCCCCCGCCGGCGCGGGAGGAAGTCGGACCCACGCCCGCGCCCCGAGCTCCCCGACGGAGCCGCGGCGCATGACGACAGATGATGACGTTTCCGGCCTTACTCCCGGGGGTCAGCACCCGCTCCCCCGACCAGCACCCCGCCTACCGGTCCACCACCACGTCGCTGGTCGGCTTGGAGCAGCACAGCAGCACCTGCCCCGCGTCGATCTCCCGCTGGCGGATGCCGCCGCCGTGCTTCATGTCCACGCTGCCGGCGACCAGCTTGCTCTTGCAGGTGCCGCACAGTCCCTTGGTGCAGGACGACGGCAGGCGCATGCCCGCCATCCGCGCGGCGCTCAGGATGGACGTCCCGGCATCGCATTCGATCACCCGGCCGGTCTTGGCGAACTCCACCCGGAAGGTGCGCGCGACCGCTGCCGGCGGCGGCACCGGCACCACCGCCGAAGCCGCCGCCGCGTCGGGCTGGGCCTCGGCCAGGGCCGCGAAGTCGAAGCTCTCCTCATGGTAGCGCCGCATGTCGAAGCCGGCTTCGGCCAGCATCGACCGCACCGCCGCCATGTAGGGCGCGGGGCCGCAGGTGAAGACGGTGCGTTCCTCCAGGTCCGGTGCGATCAGCCGCAGCATCGGCAGGGTCAGCCGGCCCCGGAATCCGCTCCAGGCGCGCTCGGTGTCCGTCGTCTCGCAGACATAGGCGGTCGAGAACCGGGGCAGGTTGCGGGCCATCAGGTCCAGCTCGCTCCGGAAGATGATGTCGGCCGGGCTGCGGGCGCTGTGGACGAACACGATGTCCCGGTCCTGGGCGAGGTCGTGATATGTGCGCGCCATCGACATCAGCGGGGTGATGCCGCTGCCGCCGGACAGGAACAGGAATTTCGGCGCCGGATGGTCGATCGTGGTGAAGTCGCCCAGCGGGCCGACCGCGCGCAGCTCCATCCCCGGCTTCAGGGTGTCGTGCAGCCAGTTGGAGACCGCCCCGCCCGGCACCCGCTTGACCGTGATCGAGATCAGGTGGCCGCGGGTCGGCGCGGAGGAGATCGTGTAGCAGCGGTTGATCACCTGGCCGCCGATCGGCAGGTCCAGGGTGATGAACTGGCCGGGCTTGTAGCGGAACAGGCGCGGCTCCCGCGCGGAGAAGACGAAGGTCTTGACGTCGTGGGTCTCGTCGCGGACCTGCCGGCAGACCAGGACATCGTCGATCTCCGAGTCCCAGCCCGGCAGCTCCCGGGTGACCTGGGAAGCCAGGGTGTCCTCCACGGACCTTCCCACGGTGGGCGCATCGGTCATCAGCATCACCGGTTTCCTGCCTTCCGCTCAGCGTGCGCCGCAGTCGGCGAATTCGGGGGCCAGGGCGTGGGCCGACATGCGGCCGACATACCAGTTGGTGAATTTCTCGACCAGCATCTCGGTATGGACCGAGTAGGGGCCGGGCTCGTAGGCCGGGCTGCGGGCGCCCGACTGGGCGTAGCCGACCAGCTCGCCGTCCTGGTTGTTGGTCGCGGCCCAGACGGAGGTCAGGTTGCGCAGGTCGTAGTCCACGCCCTCGACCGCGTCCTTGTGGACCAGCCACTTGGTGCGCAGCAGCGTGCGCTCCGGCCCCAGCGGCAGCACCGAGAAGGTCACGATGTGGTCGCTCATGAAGTGGTGCCAGGAGTTCGGCTGGGTCCAGACCGACAGCCCGCCGAGCTTGGCGTCGTTCAACCCGCCCAGAAGCTTCTTGCAGGCAACTTGCGTGTTCATCGTCTGGGACTCGCCGTGCTGGTCGATCGGCAGGCGCTGGGCGCGGTAGCCGGTCACCCGGTCGTCCAGATGGTCGATCTCCCGCGCGCCGATGCCCCGCGCCTCGCACCGGGTCTCCAGGTCGCGCACCAGCCCGTCGTAGCGGGCGATCTGCTCGCGGCCGACATCGTCGACCTCGTCCGGCGAATAGCCGAAGCCGTAGGCGAAGAGCGGGATGGTCAGTTCGGGGTGGTTGACCGAGCAGTGGTAGCATTCACGGTTGTTCTCCATCGTGAGCTTCCAGTTGCCCTCCTCGACCAGGTCGATCTGCTGCACCACCTTGGCGTTGGCGATGTCGTGGGGTGCGATATAGGGCTCCAGGTCGCGCGCCATGTCCTCGATGTCGGCGGGCGGCTCGGCGGCCAGGCAGATGAAGATCAGGCCGGCGACGTTGCGCAGGTGGACCTTCTTCAGGCCGTGGCACGCGGTGTCGAAGCCCGGCCCCATGTGCTCGGCGAACAGCAGCGAGCCGTCCAGGCCGTAGGTCCACTGGTGGTAGCGGCAGACGATGTTGCCGACCGTCGTCTTCTCGTCCAGCACCAGCCGGGCGCCCCGGTGCCGGCAGACATTGTGGAAGGCCCGCAGGCCCATGTCGTCGTCGCGGGCGATGATGACCGAGGCGGCGCCGATGTCCACCACCATGCAGTCGCCCGGCTCCGGAACGTCGGGCTCGACGCCCACATAGATCCAGTGGCGCCGGAAGATGATGTCGAGGTCCGCTTCGAAGATCTCGCCGCTGGTATAGAACGGCGCTTCCAGGCTATAGCCCGGCTTGCGCCGCCGGAGCAGGCTTTCCAAAGAGGATGCAACCATCGTCGACATGCAAAGGCTCTCCCGCGGCAATCGGGCGCTCGTCCCGCCCGAAGCCGATGGTGCGACGGACGGACTGGCCGAGCCTCCGCAAATGCGTCATTTTTCTCTCAAAGCGCGACATCGCCCGACGAGACCATGATCATCCGAGAGATCCCCTGGCGCGACCCCGTCCCGGCCTTCGCCCCCTGGGCGTCGGACCCCTTCGCGGTGCTGTTCGACAGTGCCGCCGACGGCGATGCCCGGAGCCGGTGGAGCTACCTGGCGGTCGAGCCTTTCCACACGATCCTGGCCGGCCCGGGCGGCGTCGATGTGGACGGGCTGCCGGCAACAGGCGATCCCTTCGCCGTGCTGGAGGCCGAGCTGGGGCGGAGCCCGGTAGCCCCAGGCGCGGGGCCGGCGCCCTGGTGCGGCGGGGCGGCCGGTTTCCTCGGCTACGGCCTGGGCCGTCACCTGGAGCGCCTGCCGTGCCGCCACGGTGACGATCTCGGCATCCCGGACATGGCGGTCGGCCTCTACGACGTGGTCGTCGCCTTCGACCACCGGGAGCGGCGCTGCTGGATCACCTCGATCGGCGGGACCGGAAAGCTGGACTCGGTGGCCGCACGGCTGGAAGCCGCACCGCCGCCCCCGGCGGAGCCGCCCCCTGCGGCCGGGCCGTGGCGGGCGGAGCTGGAGCGGGCGGAGTACGAGCGGCGGGTCGGCCGGGTGCTGGAATACATCCGGGCCGGCGACATCTTCCAGGCGAACTTCACCGGCCGCTTCACCGCCGGCCGGCCGGCGGAACTGGGCGGGTTCGACCTCTACCGGCGCCTGCGCGCCTTGAGCCCCGCGCCGTTCGCGGCCTATGCCGCCTGCGGCCCGAGGCTGGCGCTGGCAAGCGTGTCGCCGGAACGGTTCCTGAAGCTGTCGGCCGATGGCCATGTCGAGACCCGGCCGATCAAGGGCACCCTGCCGCGCGGCGCCACGGCGGAAGAGGACGCCCGAAACGCCCGCGACCTCGCCGCCAGCGCCAAGGACCGCGCGGAGAACCTGATGATCGTGGACCTGATGCGCAACGACCTGGGCCGGGTCGCCCGGACCGGCAGCGTCACGGTGCCCAGCCTGTGCGCCCTGGAGAGCTTCGCCAGCGTCCATCACCTGGTCTCGGTGGTGGAGGCGGATCTTCGCCCCGGCGTCGGCCCGGTCGGGCTGCTGCGCGCGACCTTCCCCGGCGGATCGGTAACCGGCGCTCCGAAGATCCGCGCCATGGAGATCATCGACGAGCTGGAGGCCTGCCGGCGCGGTCCCTATTGCGGCGCGCTGGCCTGGATCGGCTTCGACGGCGCCATGGACAGCAGCATCCTGATCCGCACCCTGATGGTGACGCCGGACCGCATCGCCGCCCATGCCGGCGGCGGCATCGTCTCCGACAGCGACCCGGCGCGGGAGTACGAGGAGATGCTGGTGAAGATCACGCCGCTGCTGCGGGCGGCAGATCCAAAATGGAGGCCGGATTGGAGGGTCCGATGAAGGTCTGGCTGAACGGCGCCCTGGTCCCGGCGGGGGAGGCGCGGATCGACCCGGCCGACCGGGGCTTCACGCTGGGAGACGGGCTGTTCGAGACGATCCGCGTGGCGGACGGTCGGCCCTGCCACCTGGATCGCCACCTGGCGCGGCTGGCCGGCGGTGCGGCTGATCTGGGCATCCCGCTACCGATGGATGCGCCGGAGATCGCCGCCGGGATCGCCTCCCTGCTGGCGGAAACGGGAACGGCGGAGGCTGCGGTGCGGCTGACCCTGACGCGGGGACCGGCGCCGCGCGGCCTGCTTCCGCCGGACGCGCCCCGGCCGACGCTGCTGGCGACGGCGGCACCGGCCTCCCCGCCCCCGACGCCGGCCCATGCGGTGATCGCCCGCTCTACCTGCCGGAACGAGCTGTCGCCGCTCTCCCGGCTCAAGAGCCTGAACTATCTCGACGGCATCCTGGCCCGGCGCGAGGCGGCCGACCGCGGCGCCGACGACGCCATGATTCTGAACACACGCGGCCGATTGGCCGAGGCCACGGTCGGGAACGTCTTCGCCGTGATCGACGGCGTGCTGGTGACCCCGCCTGTCGGCGAGGGAGCGCTGCCCGGCATCGCCCGCGGCCTCTCGATCGAGCGCCTCTCCGTGGCCGAGCGCCCCGTCACGGTCGAGGAGCTAATGAACGCCACGGCGATCGCCGTGACCAACAGCCTGGGCGTCAGGCCGCTGGCCACCCTGGAAGGCCGGCCGCTGGAGAGCCGCACCGCGGCCTCCGAACTGACCCGCGTGATCTTTTCTGCGTAGGTGTTTCGAACTCAAGATCGATGTCGGCGGCCGCTCAGCCCGCCTTCATCTGGCCGGTGACCCAATACTCGATCCGCTCCGGATTGTTCTTGATGTAGTTGTCCACCGCCTGCTCGTAGCTGCTGCCCTGCGCCTCGAACATGATCGCCTCGACGTCGGCCAGCGGCAGCACCATGCGGCCCAGGAACTCGTAGGCCTCCGGCTGGTCCTGGTAGAAGCCCTTGCGGACCAGCTTGTTGACGCTCTCCAGTCCGCCCAGCGATCCCTTG
The DNA here is from genome assembly GCF_008843145.1 of Skermanella pratensis. GTDB lineage: Bacteria > Pseudomonadota > Alphaproteobacteria > Azospirillales > Azospirillaceae > Skermanella > Skermanella pratensis. The sequence continues at coordinate 5,323,751 of NZ_CP030265.1, forward strand.
GGATCGTCCAGATAGCGAAGCTCGTGCTTGGCGAACATCCAGTGCGGGCTCCAGCTCGTGGCGACGATCCACTCCTTGCGGCGCTCGGCCCGCTCGACGCCGGCGAGCATCGCGGCGTCGCTGGCCGAGATCAGCTGATAGTCCGTCAGGCCGTAGTCCTTCAGCGCCGTCTCGGACGCCTGCATCAGTCCGGCCCCGGGATCGATGCCCTGGATCTTGCTTCCGAGCTTCTGCTTGACCTCGGGCTTCTTCAGATCCTCGATGCTCTTCAGCTCGGATTCCGGAATATAGGCCGGAACCACCCAGCCCAGCTTGGCGCGGGTATACATGGGACCGAGGTCGACCACGTCCTGGCGGACCTTGTCCAGGTAGGGCTTGTGGGTCAGCGGCTGCCACGACATCAGCATGGCATCGAGGTTGCCGGTGGCGATTCCCTGGTACTGGATGCCGATGTCGGCCATGGTCAGCTGGACCGTGTAGCCCATCCGGTCTTCCATGATCTTCTTCGCCAGCGTGGTCACCGCCTCGGCGTCGGACCAGGCCGTCCACCCGATATTGATCTTCTTCTCGGCGGCCTGCGCGGGGCCGGCCAGCGCCGCCACCATCACGGCGGCGGCGGTCGAAGCCGCGGCAATGCTCAAAGTCCTGGAAAAAATTCCCATGTTCTGTTAGCCTCCTGTATCATCATTCTGATTATTGCCCGGCGCCTAATGCGTCGGGTTCGAACGGGCCGGCGACGGCATCAGCCGTTGCAGGAACGCGGGCACCACGAAGCGGCCCTTGGAGGGTGCCGCCGCCTTGGCCCCGAAACTCTGGGTGATGCGGTCCAGGATGATGGCGAGCAGCACGACGGCCAGGCCGCTCTTGAAGCCCAGCCCGATGTCGAGCCGCTGGATGCCCTGGAGCACCACGTTGCCCAGGCCGCCGGCGCCGATCATCGAGGCGATCACGACCATCGACAGCGCCAGCATCATGGTCTGGTTGATGCCCGCCATGATCGACGGCCGGGCGTTGGGAAGCTGCACCCGGAACAGCAATTGACGGTCGGTGCAGCCGAAGGCGCGGGCCGCCTCGACGATCTCGACCGGGACCTGCTGGATGCCCAGCGCGGTCAGGCGCACCGCCGGGGGCATCGCGAAAATGACGGTGGCGATGATGCCGGGGACCCGGCCCAGGCCGAAGAACATGACCGCCGGGATCAGGTAGACGAAGGCCGGCATGGTCTGCATGAAGTCGAGCGTCGTCTTGGAGATGCTCTCGACCAGCTTGCTCCGCGCCATCCAGACGCCCAGCGGCACGCCCAGGATCAGGCTGAGCATGGTGGCCGCCAGGACTAGGCCCAGGGTCGAGATCGTCTCGGTCCACAGGCCCATGGAGACGATCAGCAGGAGGGCCACCAGCGTGAACAGCCCGAAGCGCAGGCTGACCCGCCAGCCGGAGAAGGCGGTCAGCAGGACGACCATCAGCCAGACCGGCAGGGCCAGCAGCGCCCCGTCGATCGAGGCGCCGAAACCGTCCACCACGGCGGCGATGCCGTCCAGGAACGGCTGGAAATTGTCGAGGATGTAGTTGACGAGGTCTTCGACCCAGATGTCGAGCGGGATCTGGAAGTCCATCGGTTCAGCCCTCCCGGTCCAGGGTCTTCAGCAGGGACGAGGGCGAGATCGAGCCGACCAGCTTGTTCTCTCCGTCCACGACGGGGACCGGGCACTCGGTGGATGCGACGGTGCGCATCACCTCGTGGAGCGGCGCCTCGGCCGAAATCGGATCGACGTCGGGCAGGAAGGCGTGGACGAAGCGGGGCTGGTCCTCCGCCGCCAGCGCGCGCTCCAGCGAGCTGCGCGACACGGTGCCCTGGTAACGCTGGTCCTGGTCGTGGACATAGCCGTATTCCTGGTTGCCCCCGGCCAGCTTGTCCAGCGCCGGCTGGAGGACGCCCGGCGTTCGGACGACGGCGGTCGATTCCTGGAAATGGGCGACGTCGCCGGCGCGCAGCACGCGCGACACGTCCACGTTGCGGAAGAAGGACCGGACATAGTCGTCGGCCGGGTTGCGCAGGATCTCGAACGGGGTGCCGACCTGGACGATGCTGCCGCCCTCCATGATGGCGATGCGGTCGCCGATCCGCATGGCCTCGTCCAGATCGTGGGAGATGAAGATGATGGTCCGCTTGTGCTCGCGCTGGAGGCGCAGCAGCTCGTCCTGCATCTCGGTCCGGATCAGCGGGTCGAGGGCCGAGAACGCCTCGTCCATCAGCATGATGGTCGGATTGTTGGCGAGCGCCCGGGCAAGGCCCACGCGCTGCTGCATTCCGCCCGACATCTCGCGCGGATAGCGCGCGTGGTACTGGCCCAGGCCGACCTGCTCCAGCGCCTCCAGGGCGGCCTCGTGCCGCTTTTGCCTGGGCACGCCGGCGATCTCCAGCCCGAAGGCGGCGTTGTCGAGCGCGGTCAGGTGGGGCATCAGCGCGAAGGACTGGAACACCATGCTCATGTCCTTGCGGCGGACGCCGATCAGCTCCTTCTTGGACATCTGCACGAGATCGCGCCCGTCGAATACGATCTTGCCGGCGCTCGGCTCGATCAGGCGGTTGAGCAGCCGGATCATGGTCGACTTGCCCGATCCGGACAGGCCCATGATCACGAAGATCTCGCCGCTGCGGACCTGGAAGCTGGCGTCCTTGACGCCCACCGTGACGCCCAGCTTCTTGAACACCTCATCCTTGGTGGCGCCCGCGTTCAGCATGTCGAGGGCCGGCTTCGGGTCGTCGGCGAAGATCTTGTAGACGTTGGCGACGTCGAGCCGCACGTCGCCCGCGACGTCCTTGGACTTGGTGCCGGTCGGTCTGGGTACGGCCGCAGGCGCCGATGCAGTCCCGGTGGCCGCCGGAAATGAGCGCAGCGGAGCCGATTGAACGGAGTCTTTGCTCGTTATGCCCTCGAACGCTGCTTTCATCTCGTAGTCCTCTTCCCTGTTTTTACATCGGTTACCTGCAACTGTACGCGCATACTTACTTCATTCAACGAATCATTCCCTGTTCGATCAGGCATTCGTAAATCGCGGACGCCGCGTCTTCAGGCGACGGCTGGACCATCAGCCTGCCCTGGCCGGCCCTGGTCTCGGTCGCCGCCTTCAGGCGGTCGAGCGCCGTGCCGCCCCGCCGGGCCCCCATCAGCCTCGGCCGGGCACGCCACGGCCGGGCGGCGCAGTCCTCGAGGAAAGCGTCGCCGACGCCGTCCGCGGGGAGGGTGTCGATGCTACCCCGTCGGGCGCGGGCGAACGCGCTCTGGCGCGCCGCCGGTGCCGACCCATGCAAAGTCGCGACCAAAGGCAGCCCGGCACCGACCAGCCTGCGCCGTCCCCGCGGCAGAGCCTGCGTCAGATCGGCTCCGTCACCGGAAAGTTCCAGCGCGACAACGTCCGGAACAATCGGACGTTCCAGCGACCGTGCCATAAGATAAGGCACCATGCCGCTGTCTTCGCCACCCTCGGCGACCGCCCCGGCCAGGACGAGGGTCGGCGCCAGTTCCCGCAATCGGGCGACCAGTGCCGGAACCGGATCGACGCCGGGCGGCAGATCCAGCACCTCCAGCCGGTCCAGACCCATGCCCAGATAGTCGCGGAGCGCCGGATTCGCCGGGTCCCCGGCATGGAGCGCGTGGACGCGGGCGGCATGGCCGCTTTCGACCAGTTGCAGGGCCAGTTCCAGCGCTTGGGCGTCGAGCGGCGCCCGCCTGGGGCGGCCCGAAGCCGGGTGGCGGCCGACGGAGAGCAGGACGGCCACCTCAACCATGTCCACCCCGCTCGCGGCGGCGTTCCCGCGCATGCCGGATCAGGGCCGGCATGACGGCCTGGGCGTCGGCCACGATGGCGAGGTCGGCGCGCTTGATCATCTCGGCGTGAAGGTCTGTATTTACGGCGATGACGTGCTTGACCTCCGTGATGCCTTGCAGATGCTGGGGCGCTCCCGCGACCCCCAGCGCGAAATAGCAGCGCGCCGTCACCAGCGTTCCGGACGCGCCGATCTGGCGGTCCCGGGGCAGATGCCCGGCGTCGCAGACGACGCGGCTGCCGCCGCGGGTGGCCCCCAGTACCTCCGCCAGTTCGGCGAACGCTTCCCAATCGGCCAAGCCGTTTCCGGCGCTGACGATGAAATCCGCCTCTGCCAGCGACAGCCGGTCGGGGTCGGTTTCCAGCAGGCGCGCGGAGCGGATGCCCGGCGATGCCGGCAGGGCCGGGACCGGTGCCGGTATCGGCCGCGCCTCGTGGCGGACGTCCTCCAGCGGCGGAAAGGCGTCGGGAGAGATGCTCATCAGCCGCGCCGGGGCACGGCTCAACTCCGACGAGCCGCCGCGGGCACGCCGGCCCGCCTGGGCCGGGGTCAGTGTCCGGACACCCGGAAACAGCCGTTCGCCGGTGGCTGCCGCGACGCGGCGCGCCAGATCGGCACCGCCGGAAGGACTCTCGGCAAACAGCACGTGTCGCGGCTTCAGACTGTCCACCGCGGCGAGCACCAGGGCGGCGCGCTGCTCCGGGCAATAGCCGGCGAATGGTTCGAAGTCAACCTTCATGGCCCGATCGATACCGGCGGCACCCAGGTCGGCCTCCCTTTCGATGCCGGCGGAGAGCGCCGCCACGGCGCCTCCCCCGGCATCGGCGAGGATGCGTCCGGCGGCGATCACCTGGCGATCATGGTCGGTCATCTCCCCGTCGGGCTGGTCCAGGACGACCAGCACCATGAACGCCGGCTCGTCGATGATACGGACGGAAGGCCCGGCTGCGGCGGCCGTTTCGAGGTCGCCCCTGTGTCCCGGATGGGCAAGTGCCGCGCCGCTCCAATCTATGCGACGCCGCGCTCCGACCTGGACGGCGGCACCGGCGCGCTCCGCCCGGGGGTCTCGGCGGCGCCGCCCGCCCGGTGCCGGGGCAGCCCCCCGGGCGATGCGCCGGCGCGGCTGCTCCGACACCGTCAGGGCCAGCAGTTCGGCCCGCGGATCGCGCCGCTTGCGGGTCATGGCCGCGGCTCCGTGGCGGCCAGGACCAACTCGGCGATCTCGGCGACCTGCGGCCTCGGCCCGACGACGCCTTCGAGCATCAGCGCGCAGTTGGGACAGGCCACCGCCACCGTCGCGGCGCCGGTCGCGCGGGCATGGTCCATGCGGACGTCCGGAATGCGCCGCTCGCCCGCCACGTCGGTCAAGGGCGCGCCGCCGCCGCCGCCGCAACAGCTCGACCGCAGGCCGGAGCGCTCCATCTCGACGCGGGTGAGGCCTATCGCGTCGAGCAGGGCCCGGGGCGCGTCGATCTCGCCGTTGTAGCGGCCGAGATAGCAGGGATCATGGTATGTCACGGAGTCCGAAAGGCGGGTTTCGGCCTTCAGCAGCCCTTCCCGCAGCAGGTCCAGCAGGAAGGCGGTATGGTGGACCACCGGAACGTCGAGCCCGAACGGCCTGTACTCGTTCCGAAGGGTATGGAGCGCGTGTGGGTCCGCCGTGACGATGCGGTCGAAACGATAACGGCGCAACGTGGTGACGTTGCGCCGTGCCAGATCCTGGAATGTCGCCTCGTCGCCGAGCCGTCGGGCGACGTCGCCGCAATCCAGCTCCTCCGCCCCCAGCACCGCAAAATCGACGCCGGCCCGGCGGAGCAGCCTGACCAGCGCCCGCAGCGAGCGCTGGGTCCGCAGCTCGAACGCCCCGTCGCCGAGCCACAGCAGCACGTCGCACCCGCCCTTGCCGGCCAGAACCGGCAGGTCGAGGTCCACCGCCCAGTCCAGCCGCCGGGACAGCGGCCGCCCGCCCGGATTGTCGGTCGCCCGAAGCTCCTCCAGCACGCCGGCCGCCTTGCCCGGCGTGGCGCCCAGTTCCAAGGTCTGGAAGCGGCGCAGGTCGATCACCGCGTCCACATGCTCGATCATCATCGGGCACTCCTGGACGCAGGCCCGGCAGGTGGTGCAGGCCCAGAGCGTGTCGGGATGCACCATCGGGCCGATGACGGGCTCGGCGGGGCCGCCATGCACCCCGCCCAAGGGCCGCCCGGGATGGCCGTGACCGGCGTAGGACCGGTCCGATCCTTCCTCGTCCAGCGCCGTCACCAAGTCCTGGATCAGCTTCTTGGGGTTCAGCGGCAGGCCGGCGGCATAGGCCGGGCAGGCCGTCTCGCACCGGCCGCACTGGACGCAGGCGTCGAACCCCAGCAGGCGGTTCCAGTCGAAATCCACGGGACGCTCGGTCCCCAGCTTCGGCGCCTCCAGGTCGAGCGGCCTGATCGCGCTGTCGCGGCCGGCGCCGTCCCGGAACCGCAGGGGGCGGGGATGGGCGACCAGATGAAGGGCTCCGTGAACCGCGTGCTTCAGGGGTCCCTTCCAGACGCCGAGCACCAGTTCGGCGCAGCCCCAGGCGCCGACCAGCACCAGCGCCAGGGCCAGCCACCCCGGCAGGAGGCCCCCGGCGGTCTGGTCCAGGGCCACCGTCAGGAAGGCCGCGGCATAGGCCAGCAACGCGAAAGGCAGCCGGCTGAAGCGTCCGCCGGACAGTTCCGCCGGCCGCTCGACCCGGCGGCGCCACCCGACCATCAACCCGCCCGCCAGCATGGCCGCCAGCGCCAGGCTCAGCAACGCCCAGACCGCCCCGTGCCGCAACGGCGGCAATGCCAGCGCCACGATCAGCACCAGCGAGGCGAGGAAGCCGCCGGCCGTCAGCGCGTGGAACCGGGAGTTGAAGCTGTTGCGCGCCACGACCTCGTGGACATCGACCAGGTAGCGGCGCGGCAGGGCTTTCAGCCCGGCGACGAAATCGACCTCCGCCGCGCGGCCCGCGCGCCAGCGCCGGGCCTGGACCAGGGCCAGCAGCAGGCCGGCGGCCAGCATGGCGATGACGATGGTGGAGAGCGTCGTCGCGATCATGCCGGCACTCACAGGTCCTTGCACAGGCGGGCGGCGTCGTAGATCGCCGCATGGATGTTGCGCCCGGCGACGCCGTCGCCGATCCGGTAGAGGGCGGCGTGCCCGTTGCTCCGATGCGGCTGAGGCCGCCCCTCGACCAGGGCCCGAAGGTCTATCTCGCCCCGGTTGACCGAGCGCTCCTTCAGGTCGAAATACAGGCCCTCGTTGGGCAGGGTGCCGAACTCGACCACGACCTGGTCGACCAGCCGCTCCTCCTCCTCGTGGGTGAACTCGTTGCGCAGCACCGCGACCAGCTTGTTGCCCTCGCGGTAGATCTCGGTGAGCTGGAGATTGGGCGACATGACGACCCCCAGCTTGTACAGCTCGCGCAGATGGATCGGCTGGTTGGTGGCCCCGACCTCCTCCGCGATCATGCGGTCCTGGGTCGCGATCTCCACCAAGGCGCCCCGCTTCGCCAGGAATTCGGCGCAGGACGAGGCGTGGTGCTGGCCGGTGCCGTCGTACAGCAGGATACTGTCGGCGGGCTCGACCGCGCCGGTCAGCATGTCCCAGGTGGTGAGGGCCAGTTCGGCGCCCTTGACGTCGCCCCGGCTGGGATGGCCGCCGGTCGCCAGGATGATCACGTCGGGGTTCTCCGCCTCGATCAGGTCGGGTGTCGCCTCGACGCCCAGCCGCATGTCGGTGCCGAGCCTGGTCGCCTGCTGGGTCAGCCAGCGGGTGATCCCGGTCAGGGCCTCCCGCCAGGTCGCCTTGGCGGCGATGGTGATCTGCCCGCCGGTCGCGGCGTTCTTCTCGAACAGCACGACGGAATGGCCGCGCTCGGCGCACACCCGGGCCGCCTCCAGCCCGCCGGGGCCGCCGCCGACCACCACGACGCGCTTCTTCGCGTCGGCCTTGGGGATGATGTGGGGCATCGTCCGCTCGCGCCCGGTCGCCGCGTTCTGGATGCACAGGGCGTCGCCGCCGGCATAGATCCGGTCGATGCAGTAGCCGGCGCCGACGCATTGCCGGATATCGTCCATCCGCCCTTCCATCAGCTTCCGCACCAGGTGCGGGTCGGCGATGTGGGCGCGGGTCATGGCGACCATGTCCACGTGGCCCTCGGCCACGGCGCGGCCGGCGGTGTTCAGGTCGGTCACCCGCTGGGCGTGGAAGACGGGGATGTCCACCTCGCGCTTGATGGCGCTGGGCAGGAACAGGAAGGGTGCCACCGGGAACGACATGTTGGGCAGCACGATCGCGTGGGCCAGATGGTCCCGGGCCTGCCCACCCAGGATGTTGGCGAAGTCGATCAACCCGCGCTCGGCATAGGTGCGCGCGATGGCGACGCAGTCCTCGTGGTTCAGGCCGTCGTCGATCAGCTCGTCACCCGACATGCGGATGCCGATGACATAGTCGTCGCCGACCGCCTCGCGGCATGCCTCCAGCACCTCGATGCCGAAGCGCATGCGGTTCTCCAGGCTGCCGCCGTACTTGTCGGTGCGCCTGTTGACCGAAGGGCTCCAGAACTGGTCGATCAGGTGGCCGTGGGCCGCCGACAGCTCGAACCCGTCGAGCCCGCCCTCCTTGCAACGGCGCGCCGCGGCGGCATAGTCGGCGACGATGCGCCGGATGTCGGTGTCCTCCATCTCCTTCGGGATGGTCCGGCTGGCCGGCTCCCGCCTGGGCGAGGCCGACATGGTCGGCAGCCAGTTCTCGGTGTCCCACTTGGTCCGGCGGCCCATATGCGTGAGCTGGACCATCAGCGCCGCACCATGCGCGTGGACGCGGTCGGAGAATTCCCGGAAGAAGGGGACGACGCTGTCGTCGGCGACTGAGATCTGGTTCCACGGGGCCGCCGGGCTGTCGAGCGCCACCGACGAGGAGCCGCCGAACATGGTCAGGCCGATGCCGCCCCTGGCCTTCTCCTCGTGGTAGAGCTGGTAGCGCTCCTTGGGCTTGCCGTCCGAGCCGTAGGATGGCGCGTGCGACGTGCTCATCACCCGGTTGCGGATGGTCAGGTGCTTGATTTTCAAGGGGCGGAGAAGCGCTTCGACGGGAGACATTTGACCTCGGTTCCCCATCATTGTGACAGTCTCAAGAATTCGCCGGCGGCGGCAGCGTCACATGCCCTAGCGCGACAAATTTCCGTCAAGTTGCGACAAGGTGTCCGATGCCCCGGCTGCGGCATCCGGCAGCTTGAGAAGGGGGTTTCGGCGGCATACCACCGCGTGGAGAACGGACAGGCGCGGGTTCCACCGGAATGACGAACGACACCGATGGCGAGGACGGAAAACGGCGCCTGGTCAGCCGGCACGACCAGTTCGCGAAGTACCTTCTGGACCAGCCCGGCATCGCCGACGCGTTCCTTTGGGAAAGGCTGCCGCCGGCGGTGGCGGCCAACCTGTCCGACGCGGCGGCGGTGGACAGGTCGGAGAGCTTCGTCGACGCCGCCCTGCGGGAACGGCGCGGCGACAGGGTCTACAGCCTGAGCACCCGTATCGGCGACCCGCTGCTGACCTGGGCCCTGGTCGAGCACAAGAGCACGCCGCACATCAACTCGCTCCCCCAGCTCCTGACCTATGTGAGCGGTGCCGCCGTGCGGGGCGCCGTCCGGCGGGTGATGCAGGATGGAAGCATCTGGATGGTTCCCGTTCCGGTGTACGCGATCATTCTGTATCATGGGACGCGGCCATGGTCGCTGCCGACCCGGCTCAGGGACGCTTATGGCGTGCCGGGCGGGATGGTGGAGGCGGGGCTGCTTGATTTCGGCTATGTCCTGATCGACCTGGAGACGATCGCCGATGACGAACTGTCCCGGCATCCCGATCTTCAGGCGGGCCTGCTGGTTCTGAAATACGCAAGCCGCGACGCAGACCCGGGGGAGACGCTGGAGCGGCTGCTGACGATCGGGGCGGGAGCCGGCCTGGCGGTGATCGTATCGGTGGTGAGGTACTTGTTCAGCGCGGCGGAAACCCTGGACCGCCAGCATTTGAAGACGATCTTGGGCGGCATCGTGCCGGAGGAGAGTGAAATGATCATGTCGAACGCGCTCCGCGAAGTCATGGCCGAGGCCCGCGCCGAAGGCGCGATCCTCGGTGAAGCGAAAGGCAAAGCTCAGGGCAAGGCCGAGATGTTGCTCCGGCAACTCGGCCGACGCTTCGGACCGGTGCCGGAGGAGACGGCCCAACGGGTGCGGGCGGCGTCGATGGACGATCTGGACCGCTGGGCCGAAACCATTTTCGACGCGCCGACGCTCGACGCGGTTTTCAACGATCTTCATTGAAAGCGGCGGCGCGGACCCTTCCGCGCCGCCGGGCTTCACTCCGCCGCCGCGGCCGCCAGGGGCGCTCCCGAATAAATCGGGAAGCGGGCGCACAGGGCCTGCACCCTTTCCCGCACCCGGGTCTCGACCGCGGTATTGTCGCCGGAGGCGCCGACGGCGGCCAACCCGTCCAGGACCTGGGTGATCATCTCGCCGACCTGGGTGAACTCCGCCGTGCCGAAGCCCCGCGTCGTGGCGGCCGGGGTGCCGAGCCGCACGCCCGAGGTCACCATCGGCTTCTCCGGGTCGAACGGGATGCCGTTCTTGTTGCAGGTCATCCCGGCACGCTCCAGGCTCGCCTCGGCGGCCTTGCCGGTCAGGCCCTTGGGCCGCAGATCGACCAGCACGATGTGGCTGTCGGTGCCGCCCGACACGATGTCCACCCCGCCCTCGATCAGACGCGACGAAAGCGCGCGGGCATTGTCCACGACCGTGCGGGCATAGGTCTTGAACTCCGGCCGCAGCGCCTCGCCGAACGACACCGCCTTCGCGGCGATCACATGCATCAGCGGACCGCCTTGCAATCCCGGGAACACGGCGGAGTTGATCTTCTTACCCAGGTCGGCATCGTTGGACAACACCATGCCGCCGCGCGGACCGCGGAGCGTCTTGTGCGTCGTCGTGGTGGTGACATGCGCGTGCGGGACCGGATTGGGATAGACGCCGCCCGCGATCAGGCCGGCATAGTGGGCCATGTCCACCATCAGGTATGCCCCGGCCTCGTCGGCGATCTCCCGGAACGCGGCGAAATCGATCACCCGGGGATAGGCGGAGCCGCCGGCGACGATCAGCTTCGGCCTGTGCTCGCGTGCGAGATCGCGGACCTGGTCGTAGTCGATCAGCGCATCCTCGCGCCGGACGCCGTACTGCACGGCGTTGAACCACTTGCCGGACTGGTTGACCGAGGCGCCATGGGTCAGGTGGCCTCCGGCCGCCAGGGACATGCCGAGGATGGTGTCGCCCGGCTGGAGCAGGGCCATGAACACCGCTTGATTGGCCTGGGCGCCCGAGTGGGGCTGGACGTTCGCGTAAGCGCAGCCGAACAGCGCCTTGGCCCGGTCGATCGCGATCTGCTCGGCGACATCGACGAACTCGCAGCCGCCATAGTAGCGGCGGCCGGGATAACCCTCCGCGTACTTGTTGGTCAGGACGGAGCCTTGCGCTTCGAGCACGGCGGAGGAGACGATGTTCTCCGACGCGATCAGCTCGATCTGGTCCTGCTGCCGGTGCAACTCCCGGGCAAGGGAGGATGCCAGTTCCGGGTCGGCGGCGGCGAGGCGCGCGGTGAAGAACTGCTCGATGGAGTGCGGCATGTCAAAACCCTTCAGCATTCGATGCCCTTCAGCATTCGATAAAGTTGACGGCGAGGCCGCCAAGCGAGGTTTCCTTGTATTTCGTCTGCATGTCGGCGCCGGTCTCGCGCATGGTGCGGATCACCTTGTCGAGCGAGACATGGTGCTGGCCGTCGCTGCGCAACGCCAAGCGCGCGGCGTTGATCGCCTTGGTGGCGCCGATCGCGTTGCGCTCGATGCACGGGATCTGGACCAGGCCGCCGATGGGATCGCAGGTCAGGCCCAGATTGTGCTCCATCCCGATCTCGGCGGCGTTCTCGACCTGCTCCGGCGTGCCGCCCTGCGCGGCGGCGAGGCCGGCGGCGGCCATGGAACAGGCGACGCCGACTTCCCCCTGGCAGCCGACCTCCGCGCCGGAGATCGAGGCGTTGCGCTTGTAGAGGCCGCCGATGGCGCCGGCGGTCAGCAGGAAGGTGAAGACGCCCTGCTCGCTGCGGCCGAAGCAGAAGCGGTCGTAATAGTGCAGCACCGCCGGGATCAGGCCGGCCGCCCCGTTGGTCGGCGCCGTGACGACCCGCCCGCCCGCCGCGTTCTCCTCGTTAACGGCGATGGCGTAGAGGCTGACCCAATCCATGATCGCCATGGGATCGCGGAGCGACGCCTCCGCCCTGCCGTTCAACTCGCGGTGCAACGCCCCGGCGCGGCGGCGGACATCGAGGCCGCCCGGCAGCTTGCCCTCCTGGGTCAGGCCGCGGGCGACGCAGGCCTGCATGGCGTCCCAGATGCGGCGCAGGCCGGCGTCGATCTCGGCATCCGTCCGCCGGATCCGCTCGTTGGCTCGCATCATATCGGCGATCGACAGGCCGGAGGTACGCGCCGCCTCCAGCATCTGGCTGCCGCTGACGAAGTCGTACGGTACCGGCGGGGCATCGGCCACGCGCTCGTTGCGGAACATCTCCTCCTCGGTGACGACGAAGCCGCCGCCGATCGAGTAGAAGATCCTTGTGTCCAGCACCGCCCCTCCGGCGTCGAACGCGGTGAAACGCATGCCGTTGGGATGGCCCGGCAGCGTGTGGTCCCGGTGAAGGACAAGGTCCTCGCCTTCATCGAACGCGACCTCGTGACGGTCCTTGAGCATGATCCGGCGGTCGGACTTGATGCCCTCCAGGATTCCCGTGATCCGGTCGGGATCGATGGTATCGGGTTCCGCTCCGGACAGCCCCAGCAATACCGCCCGGTCGGTGCCGTGCCCCACTCCCGTCAGGGCCAGCGAGCCGAACAGTTCGGCGGTGACGCGACGGGTGCCGGCGAGGACGCCACGCTCTTTCAGCGCGCCGATGAACGCGGCGGCCGCTTTCATCGGTCCGACGGTATGGGAGCTGGACGGCCCGATGCCGATCTTGAAGATGTCGAATACGCTGACCGACATGACCACCCCCCGTTACGTGAGAAAGCCGTTAGCGCAGGTACTCCGTCATGGCGTCGCTCAGCCACATCCAGGTGTATTCCGTGAAGGAGCGGCGGGGATAGACATCGTATGTGGGTGCATCGTCGATCTGGTGCAGGATGATGCCGGCGCGAGCGAGGAGCGTCTGGGCGCACTGGCCCGGCCTGAAGCTGGCTGGGTGCAGGTCGAGACTGCATCCTTTCATCAGCGTCTCGCGGGCCCCGGGGCCGGAAAGGCGCAGGCGGGTGCGGTTGCCGGTCACGTCGGTGACGGCGGCATGCAGGTCGCCGAGCGCTTCGCGCAGCCGGGCGAGCAGCGCGGTCTCCTCGCCAGGCGGGGTCACCAGCAGCCATTCGTCCGGTCCCAGCCACAGGACGGTCACGTCGGCGGCCGACGTCACCGTGTTGGCGCTGAGCGGCAGGACGCAGCCGAGCACGGCGCCCACCGTGCGGACGAACTTGGGGTCGGACGGCCGGCCGCGCAGGTTGATCTGGCCGGGCGGCGTCAGCTCGACCAGCCCAAGGCCGGCATCGCCGGCAAGGGCCGCGACGGCCTGGGTGAAGCGCTCGGCGCCGCCGCGCCGGAGCAGGGTGTCAGCCATGGAGACGCACTCCCTCGGGATCGTAGAACACGGGCTTGGTGACGGCGCATTTGACGGTCTTGCCGCCGGCCAGCGGCGCGTAGACATACTGGTCGATCCGGTTGAAGCCGCCGGAGACCAGGGCCAGGGCGATCGAACGGCCGAGCGTCTCGCTGAAATAGCTGGACGTGACGTGGCCCAGCATCGCGACCGGCGGATGGCCATGGGCGGTGGCGGTCAGCTGCGCGCCCTCCGGCAGCACCTCGCCGGGGTCCTCGGTCAGCAGTCCCACAAGCTGCTTGCGGTCGCTGCGCGCCGTGTCCTCCCGGGTGAAAGACCGCTTGCCGATGAAGTCGGCCTTCTGCTTGGACACCACCCAGCCCATGCCGAGGTCCTGGGGCGTCACCGTCGCGTCCGTCTCCTGCCCGACGATGATGTAGCCCTTCTCGGCCCGAAGCACGTGCATGGTCTCGGTGCCGTAGGGCGTGATGCCGTGCTTTTCGCCCACCCGCATGATCTCTTCCCAGAGATGCAGGCCGTGCTGGGCCGGCACGTTGATTTCGTACGACAGCTCGCCCGTGAAGCTGATGCGGAAGATCCGCGCCGGGATGCCCGCGACGACCGCCTCGCGGTAGGACATGTAGGGGAACGCCTCGGCACCGATGTCCAGCTCGGGCGCCAGTTCGGCCACCACCTCGCGGGCCTTGGGGCCGGCGATCGAGGCCGTCGCCCAGTGCTCGGTGACGGAGGTCAGGAAGACGCGCAGGTCCGGCCACTCGGTCTGGATGTAGTCCTCCAGCCAGTCCAGCACCTTCGCGGCATTGCCGGTGGTGGTGGTCATCAGGAAATGGTTGGGGCCGAGGCGCGTGGTGACGCCGTCGTCCATCACCATCCCGTCCTCCTTGCACATCACGCCGTAACGGCAGCGCCCCACCTCCAGCTTCAGGAAGGCGTTGGTGTAGACGCGGTTGAGAAGCTGCGCCGCGTCGGGACCCTGGATGTCGATCTTGCCCAGGGTCGAGGCGTCGAGCACGCCGACCGCGTTCCGCACCGCCCTGCATTCGCGCCGGACGGCGGCATGCATGTCCTCCGAGCCCTGGGGGAAGTACCAGGGGCGCTTCCACTGGCCGACGTCCTCGAACGCGGCCTTGCGGGCGACGTGCCAGGAATGCATCGGCGTGACGCGGGCGGCATCGGCCAGTTCGCCCACGTCGCGGCCGGCCAGCACGCCGTATGTCGTCGGCGTGTAGGGCGGGCGGAAGGTAGTGGTGCCGACCTGCGGGATCGGCGAGGCCAGCGACTTCGCCAGGATCGCCAGGGCGTTGACGTTGGAGGTCTTGCCCTGGTCGGTGCCCATGCCGGTGGTCGTGTAGCGCTTCAGGTGCTCGACCGACTGGTAACCTTCGCGGGACGCCAGCAGCACGTCGGCGGCGGACACGTCGTTCTGGAAATCGACGAAATGCTTGGCCTTGCCGTGGCCGACCGGAGCCGTGGCCGGCACGATCCAGAGCGGCCGGATCGGCTGTTGCGGCACCGAAGCCGCGGCCGGCACTGCCGGAGTCGAACCGTCGCCATGACCCGCGGCCTGCGCGGCCTCCGCGCCGGCGGCGGCACCCTCCGCGAGACACCCGGGAAGGTCGAAGGTACCCTTGCAGGAACCCGCCGACCGCTCGGCCTGGACCGACACGCCCGGAACGAAGCAGGCCAGCGCATCGTCGTAGCGCAGCTTGCCGGTCGATTGGGAGAACAGGTGGACCGCCGGGTTCCAGCCGCCCGACATGGCGACGAGGTCGCATTCGATCCGCGTCGGGGCGCCGATCACGCCTTCGCCGGGACCGTTCATCATCATGACCTCGACGCCGGCGACCCGCTTGCCCCCCTGGGTCGCGGTGATCGCCGTGTTCGCCAGGATGCGCATGCCGCGCCGCTTCGCCTCGGCAGCCAGCGGGCCGCCGGCCTGGATGCGCAGGTCGACGATGGCGGCGATCTCGATCCCGGCGTCGTTCATGTCGAGGGCGGCGGCATAGGCGCTGTCGTTGTTGGTCAGCACCACGGCGCGGCGGCCCGGCAGGGTTGCGAACCGGTTGACATAGGTCCGCACGGCCCCCGCCAGCATGATGCCGGGACGGTCGTTGTCAGCGAACACCAGCGGGCGCTCGTGCGACCCGGTCGCCAGCACGACCTGCTTGGCGCGGACCTTCCACAGGCGCTGGCGGGAGATCCCGGGTGCCGAACCGCGCGGCAGGTGGTCGGTCCGCCGCTCCGCCAGGATCAGGTAGTTGTGGTCGTAGTAGCCGGTCACGGTGGTGCGCGGCAGCAGGCGCACTTCGGGGAAGGTCTTCAGCTCGGCGACCACATCGCGGACCCAGTCGGCGGCCGGACGGCCGTCGATCGTCTCGTGCGTGCCGAGCAAGGAACCGCCGAACTCGTTCTGCTCGTCCGCCAGGATGACCCGGGCACCCGTCCGGGCGGCGGCCAGCGCCGCCATCAATCCCGCGGGACCGGCGCCGGCGACCAGCACGTCGGCGTGGACATGCATCTTGTCGTAGAAGTCGGGATCCGGCTCGGCCGGGGCCTTGCCCAAACCCGCCGCCCGGCGGATCACCGGCTCGTAGACCTTCATCCAGAAGCTCTGCGGATGCATGAAGGTCTTGTAGTAGAAGCCGGCCACGAAGATCCTGGACAGCACGTTGTTGATGGCGCCCACATCGGTCTCGACCGACGGCCAGGCGTTCTGGCTGCCAGCAACCAGGCCCTCGTAGATCTCGATCTGGGTGGCGCGCAGGTTCGGCTCGGTCCGGTTGCCGCGCTCCAGCTGGATCAGCGCGCTGGGCTCCTCAGATCCGGCGGACAGGATGCCGCGCGGCCGGTGATACTTGAAGCTGCGGCCGACGAGATGGACGCCGTTGGCGAGCAGGGCCGAGGCCAGCGTGTCGCCCTCGTACCCGCGATACCGGCGGCCGTTGAAGGTGAAGGTGACAGGCCGGCCACGGTCGATACGGCCGCCGGCGGACGTGCGGAAGGTCCCGCTGTTCATGACCCGCTCCCCTGCTTCGGTTCCTTGGCCTCGGCCGGCTGCTCCACCGTCTGCTCCGCGACGGCATCGGTGCCGCCGATCGGATAGACCCGCAGGATCCGGTTGGTCACGGTGTGGCGCTCGACGTTGAACCAGCGGCGGCAGCCATGGCTGTGGACCCAGCGTTCGCGGTGGGCGCCCTTGGGGTTGGTGCGCATGAACAGGAACTCGGCCCATTCGGCATCGCCGAGGGAAGACGGGTCGGCCGGGCGGGCGCGGTGGGCTTCGCCGCCGTAGCCGAACTCGGTCTCGTCGCGCGGGCCGCACCAGGGGCAATTGATCAGGAGCATCCGGAAATCCTCAAGTCTCAGTGGGCGACGGCGGCGGCGCCGTGCTCGTCGATGAGATGGCCGGTGGTGAAGCGTTCCAGGCCGAAGGCGGCGTTCAGCGCGTGCGGCTCGCCCCGGGCGATGGTATGCGCGAAGGCGAAGCCGGACCCCGGCGTCGCCTTGAAGCCGCCGGTCCCCCAGCCGCAGTTGATGAACAGGTTCTCCACCGGCGTCTTCGAGATGATCGGGCTGGCGTCGGGGCAGACATCGACGATGCCGCCCCACTGGCGCAGCATGCGCAGCCGGCTGAAGATCGGGAACAGCTCCAGCAATGCCCCCATCTGGTGCTCGATCACATGGAAGCTGCCGCGCTGCCCGTACCCGGTATAGGCGTCGATGCCCGCCCCCATGACCAGCTCGCCCTTGTCGGACTGGCTGACATAGACATGGACCGTGTTGGACATCACGACGCAGTCGATCACCGGCTTGACCGGCTCCGACACCAGCGCCTGGAGCGGATGGCTCTCCACCGGCAACCGCAGGTCGGCCATGCCGGCCACCACGCTGGAATGGCCGGCGGCGACGATGCCGACCTTGCCGGCCTTGACGAACCCCATGGAGGTCTCGACGCCCACCACCTTGCCGTTCTCGCGGCGGATGCCGGTGACCTCGCAGTTCTGGATGATGTCGACGCCCCGCGCGCTGGCGGCCCGGGCGAAGCCCCAGGCGACCGCGTCGTGGCGGGCGGTGCCGGCGCGGCGCTGCAGGGTGCCGCCCATGATCGGGTAGCGGACATCCTTGGAGATGTTGATGATCGGGCAGAATTCCTTGACCTGCTCGGCCGTCATCCACTCGCTGTCGATGCCGTTGAGCCGCAACGCGTTGACCCGGCGCATGCCCTCTCGCACGTCGCTCAGGTTATGGGCGAGGTTGAGCACGCCGCGCTGGCTGAACATGATGTTGTAGTTCAGCTCCTGGCTCAGGCCCTCGTAGAGCTGGAGCGACTTCTCGTAGAGCGCCGCGCTCTCGTCCCACAGGTAGTTGGACCGGATGATGGTGGTGTTGCGGCCGGTATTGCCGCCGCCCAGCCAGCTCCGCTCGATCACGGCCACGTTGGTGATGCCGTGCTCCTTGGCGAGATAGTAGGCCGTAGCCAGCCCGTGCCCGCCGCCGCCGATGATCACGACGTCGTAGCCGTCGGCTTTCGGCCGGTTGTCGCGCCACGCGCGGTCCCAATTCTGGTGGTGGGACGCCGCGTTCTTCACGAGGGAGAAAATCGAGTATTTCGCCATGCCAGCCTCACCCTGTACCGTGGGCCGAGGCTATCCCGGAAACGCTCCTGGCCGCTAGAATGCAGCAGCCGATTCGGCATAACGGAAGCGACACGGCACCTTTCGAACACGTCAGAAATCTACAATGAGCACTTCATCCTCCGTCACGGCACCCGGGCGTTCCGCCACCACCGGCCGCGCCACGCTGATCGGCATCTCCGCGATCCTGATGTGGGCGCTGCTGGCGCCGCTCACGGCGCTGACCGGCGCGCTGCCGCCGTTCCAGACCGTGGCGGTCGCCTTCGCGATCGGGGGACTGACGGGCATCTGCGGCACACTGGCCGGCGGCCGAAGCCCCGTGCGGGCCATGCGCCAGCCGGTGGCGGCCTGGACCTTGAGCGTTGGCGGCCTGTTCGGCTTCCACTTCCTGTATTTCCTGTCGCTCAAGTCGGCCCCGCCGGTCGAGGCCAACCTGATCAACTATCTGTGGCCGCTGTTCATCGTGCTGTTCTCGGCCCTGCTGCCGGGCGAACGGCTGCGCTGGTGGCACATCGCCGGCGCGTTCGCCGGCTTGGCGGGGACGGCGCTGCTGGTGACGCGGGGCGGCGGGGTGGCTGTCCGGACCGAGTACCTGCCGGGCTACGCCGCGGCGCTGGGCAGCGCCCTGATCTGGACGACATATTCTCTGCTGAACCGGCGCTTCGGCAACGTGCCGACGGATGCGGTCGCGGGCTTCTGCCTGGCGACGGCGGTGCTGGCGCTGGCGTGCCATCTGGCCTGGGAGACGACGGTGTGGCCGGACGGCGCGGTCGGCTGGGCCGCCCTGATCGGGCTGGGCATCGGCCCGGTGGGCGCCGCCTTCTTCGCCTGGGACCACGGTGTCAAGCGCGGCGACATCCGGGCGCTGGGGGCCTTGTCATACGGGGCGCCTCTGATCTCGACGCTGCTGATGATCGGCTTCGGGCTGGCCGAGGGTCACTGGACCGTCTGGGCTGCCTGCGCGCTGATCGTGGGTGGTGCCCTGCTGGCAAGCCGGGAGATGCTGCGGCGGTAGCGTTCGGGCCGGACGGCGGATTGACAGACGGGCTTATTGTACATATATCTGTACAAAAACCTTGTAAAGGCTGGAACGATGGGGCACGTCAGCTATTCTGAATTGCGGCAAAATCTCGCTCGCTATATGGACGAGGTGTGCGATAGCAACGCGCCTCTCGTCGTCACTCGGCAGAACGCACGCTCTGTCGTGATGATAAGCCAGGATGAATATGAGAGCATGGCCGCAACTCTCCACCTCATGAAATCACCTCGAAACGCCCTGCGGCTGATCCAGTCCATGGAAGATGCGAAGGCTGGCCGCGTGAGTGAAAGAGGATTGATAGAGGGGCACGACGACGAGGCGGGGGTCCTCCATCGCACGGATGACGGTGAGCAGGATTGACGAGGCTTGCCTGGACCGATGCTGCCTGGGAAGACTACACATGGTGGCAGGATAACGATCGCAAGACCGCCCGCAGGATCAACGAACTGATCAAGAGCGCCCTGCGAACACCTTTCGACGGGCTTGGGAAGCCTGAACCCTTGAAAGGTGACTGGGCGGGCTGGTGGTCTCGGCGGATAACCTTGGAACACCGTCTGGTTTATCGGATATCCAGGAACGGCGGCGACGAGACATTGATCATCGCTCAATGCCGTTATCACTACTGATCCGGCGACCAGTGTCAGATTATGGTCACGTCTCGGCATTTCAGCAGGAACGTGCGGAAGGAATATGACTTCTTCCGCTCCGGCCGGATGGAGGTCAAGCCGCGAAGCGGATCGTCGAGGATATCTCATCGATTGGCATGGAAAGCCGGCCGGACTGGTCCCTCTCGATCAGGCCCAGCTCTTCAAGTGCCACGACATCCTCATGGACCCGCTTGACGTCCCTTCCCAACTCCCGCGACAGGGCCCGGATGCCGGCCGCGGGTGCGCTCCTCAGGTGGCGCAGCAGTTCATAGCGCTTCGGCGTCAGAACGGCGCAGAGGGCGTTCCAGTCCTCGAAATAGAGGCGGTCGGTCGCCTCGACGTCTTGGCCGATCTCGGCCGCTTTCCAAACGCCGGCAATCTCGGCCGCCGCCTGTTCCAGAGCGCCTCGGGTGACGCGGATTTCCCGCTTGATGTTCTCATCCTCTGCCATGATCCCTCCTCCATTCTGCGACCGCCTTCAGAAAATCAGCCACGAGGCTATCCACGTCCGTGAAACGATACGGTTCCTCATGGTCATCTCCGTGCTGATGGTCACCCTTCCCACGTTCATTGTCGAAATCGACCACCCGCCGCCCATCGACGATGTAGACCAAGCGGTATTTGAAGCCGTGCTTGGATGGAGGAACAGGCTCCGGCACTCTCCAGACCACCAATTCGGCGAAATCTCGATTACCGAAGGCAACCCGGCGTCGGATCAGGAGCTTGGATACCATGTTGGCACTCTAAGCCAACATTTCTGTTGGGGTCAACCGCCAACACACGTACGGCCATGACCGCCGGTTCAATCCTGGGCGGTCTCGGCGGGCCACATTGTAACTCCGCGTGGTATACCGAACCTTTGGCAACGGCGATGACGAGACATTGATCATCGCCCAGTGCCGTTATCATTACTGATGATGTTGCCGACGATCCGCGAAAGGAAATCATAAATTTGGCCACAGATGCACGCAGATAAACACAGATGAGTATCAGTCTGGTAGCCGCCTTTGGCCAAAAAGAATTATCTGAGTTTAATCGCGGTAGGGACGCCCGTTACCGGGCGCCCCCCGCACAGAACCGGACGTGCCCGATTAAGGCATCCGGCTCCCACCTTGGGTGTTTGACGCGGAAGCGGTTTCCGGGCCAGGGATGAATGATGCGCGGCCGTGGCAGCCAGTGATCGGCAAGGCGCGTGAGTTTGTCCCACGGTGTCTTGTCCTTCTGGCTGCGCCGACGCAGCGCCCTCATCCACAGGACGCCGACATGGTAGCGCAGGTTGGCAAGGGCCCGGTAGTTGGTCGGGACGGCGAAGTAGGCGTAGAAGCCGCTCATCACCTGTCCCAGCCACCGGCCTTGCTCCGGGATGCCCTGGTGCCAGCGCCGCCGGAGTTCCTCCTTGATTTCCTTGAGCTTGGCCTGCTTGCGCTGGCGCCGGGTCTGGCGTCGCAGCAGGAAGCCGCCACGCCGGGACCGCCCACAGATGTGGGTGAAGCCCAGGAAGTCGAAGGTCTCCGGTTTTCCCGCGCCGCGCTTGGCCCGGTCGGCCTGTGCCTGCCGGCCGAACTCGATCAGGCGGGTCTTGTCGGCGTTCAGTTCCAGGGCGAACCGCGCCAGGCGCTCCCGCAAGTCCGCGAGGAACCGCTCGGCGTCCGACCGGTGCTCGAACCCGACGACGGTGTCGTCGGCGTAGCGCACCACGACCATGGTCCCGGTCGCGTGGCGCTGGCGCCACTGCCGGACCCACAGGTCGTAGACGTAGTGGAGATAGACGTTGGCCAGCAGTGGCGATGCCACCGCCCCTTGCGGGCTGCCGGCCGTCGCCGGCTGCCGTTTCCCCGTCTCGTCCACCACGCCGACCGTCAGCCACTTGCGGATCAGCCGCAGGACGCGGGCATCGCCGATCCGGTGTTCCAGGAACCGCATCATCCAGGTGTGGTCGATGCTGTCGAAGAACGCCCGGATATCGGCATCCAGGATCCAGTTCACCCGGCACTCGCCGATCGCCACCGCCAACGCGTCGAGCGCGTCGTGCTGCCCCCGTCCCGGCCGGAAGCCGTAGGAGAAGCCGAGGAAGTCTTCCTCGTAGATGGCGTTCAGCACCTCCACCAGCGCCCGCTGGACGATCTTGTCCTCCAGCGCCGCGATCCCGAGCGGCCGCATCCGGCCGTCCGGCTTGGGGATGACATGCCGGCGTGACGGGTGCGCCCGGTAGCGGCCGGAATGCACGCGGTCCTTCAGGTCCGCCAGCCGTTCCTCCAGCCCCTCCGCGTACTCCCGCCACGTCATTCCGTCCACACCCGGTGCCGCGTCCCGCTTCAATGCCCGATAGGCAAAGCGCAGCAGGTCGGTATCCACGTGCGTCAGAAGGGTGGTGAACCGCTCCTCCTTTCGCTCCCGTGCCGCTTGACGTATGCGCTCCAGCCCCGAGAGCACGGGGGCCCGGTCCTGAGCCCGGCCCGTGTGCGGCGGAGACGCATTCCCCTCGGCCCCACCCCTTCCCTCCACCGGCTCCGCGTCCGCGTTCGCCGGCTTCACAGGTACTATGGATGGGTCTGACCTCTTCGGCGCGTGCGTCACCGGCTACGGCTCCTCGCCTTCCCGGTGCGGACCAGACGGCCATCGGCCCCTGGTCACGCCGAAGATCTCCCGGTTCCCGCGCAAGGAGCGTCCGCACATGCCAGGGTCTCTGACCACGCCGGACCGCCGGGGTGCTCGCATGACGCGCCCCGCCGTATCGCCTTCCAGGCACAGAACCCTGTCGGCATCCGGGATCGAGATTCTTACGCGGCTCAATGGCTGGCCTATGCGCTCCCCTGTCAACGCTTCGCCGGCGGCCTCGCGACCGCCGCCGCATGACTCGGGGCCGGTGTGGGTCGCTACTCCTTCACCGTACAGGACTTTCACCCGCTACTCCTTGCCGGTCTCCCGGCGCTCTCTGCGTCCATCTGTGGCCCAAAAATTAGAGCCTCCCATTCTCAGAGGCTGACGGCCGCCGTCACTCGAACAAGCGCCGGTCCGGCGGCACCAGGTCGCGGTCCAGCGCCAGCGCCGTCACCGCCCGCAGTCCGTCCGCCAGGACCGCCGGCTCCGGTGCCGGCCCGTCCCGGCGCAGCTCGCTCGGGCTGACGCCGTAGACTTCGCGGAACTGGCGGGAGAAGTGGGCGCAGTCGGCGAAGCCCGTCTCCTGGGCGATGTCCGTCACCGACCGGGCGGAGTTGCGCAGCAGCCAATGGCCGTAGCGAAGGCGCAGCAGACGGTAGAAGCCGGTCGGGCTCATCGCCGTGGCATCGCGGAACAGCCGCTCGAACTGGCGGGTGCTGACGCTCAGGCGGGATGCTATCTGCTCTACCGTCAGCGGATCGCTCAGGTTCTGCTCCATCAGAAGCAGCGCGCGGCGGACGCGGTCGTTGACGACGGCGGCCGCCCCCTCCATCGAGGCGGTCGGCGGCTGGGGCTGCGACTGGCCGGGCGGACGGGCCTTGTCGATCAGCATGATGTGCATCGTCTTCTGGGCGCAGGCGGAACCCAGGTGCCGCTCGATCAGGAAGGCGGCGAGGTCGGCCACGCCCGCCCCGCCGGCGCAGGTGATGCGGTCGCGGTCCACGACGTAGAGCTGCTCCGCCACCGGCTGGTGGTCGGGAAACTCCTCCAGGTAGTCGCGGTAATGGTACCAGCTGACGCAGCAGCGCCGGTTGCGCATCAAGCCGGCGCGGCTGAGCACGAAGCTGCCGGTGCAGACACCAACCAATCCGACGCCCTGGGCGGCAGCGGCGCGCAGATAGTCCACCGCCTGCGCGTCCAGCTGCGGGCCGGCGTGCAGCAACCCTCCGACCACCACGATGTAGTCGAACTGGCGAGGGTCCTGGAACGCTTCCCAGCGGGCGACCGGAATGCCGCAGCTCGACCTGACCGGTTCGGGCGAGGCTCCCATGATGGTCCAGCGGCAGCGGATCTGCCGGCTGCCGTCGCCGTCGTCGGCGGCCAGCCGCAGCGCGTCCATGAATGTGGACAGCGCCGTCAGCGTGAAGTTGTTGGTCAGGACGAACCCGACGGAGAGGCCGGTGCGGCTCATTTCGCCACCAAGGGTTGGCGGGCCGGCTCGACCAGGGGCCGGACGCGGTGGCTGCTCTGGTCGTTGCGAGGCGCCACGCCGAAATAATCGCGGTAGCATTTGCTGAAATGGGTCGCCGAGACGAAGCCGCAGCTGATCGCGACCTCCATGACAGACATCCGCGTCTGGCACAGAAGCTGGCGCGCCCGCTGGAGCCGGAGCCCCAGGTAATAGCGCGCGGGAGAGCATTTCATGAACTTGCGGAACAGGCGCTCGACGTTGCGCCGCGACTGCCCCAGCCGGCTGGACAGGGTCAGCAGGTCCAGCGGCTCCTCGATGTTCTCCAGCATCAGCTTGACGGCGGCGGCCAGTTCCTCGCGCTCGATGGCGGGATCGGGCTGGATCGCCTCGCGTTGGCGGACGGAGCCCTGGCGGATCTTGTCGTGCAGGAGCTGTTCGGCGATCGATACCGCCAGCTTCTCGCCATGGGTCCGGGCGATGCGGTGAAGCATCATGTCCATCGCCGCCGTTCCGCCGGCGCAGGTGAAGCGGTTGCGGTCGACGGTGAACAGCTCGCCCGTCGCCTCGATCTCCGGATAGGTCTCGGAGAACCCCGCCAGGTTCTCCCAGTGGATCGTGCAGCGGTAGCCGTTCAGCAGGCCGGCCCGGGCAAGGATATGGCTGGCGGTGCAGAGGGAACCGAACTCCACCCCCTGCGCCGCCCGGCGCCGCAGCCAGGACAGAACGGCACGGTCCTCGTACCAGTGGCCGTCGATGCCGCTGCACAGGACGATGGCGGGGATCTGGGGCGCCGCGTCGATGCCATGGTCCACCGCGATGCGCAGCCCGCAGCTCGCCTCCGCTGGCGCCCCGTCGGGGGAGAGCAGCACCCAGCGGTACAGCTCCCGTCCGCTGATATGGTTGGCAAGCCGGAGAGGCTCCAGGGCCGCCGTGAACGCGATCATCGAGAACCGGGGAATCAGCAGAAACCCCATCGTCTCAGGCGTGCTCACGGTATGGCCCATGACTGGAGAGACCTCTCAGGACGCGTTGTTCACCGATGTGTGCAGATTATGACTTCATCTTGTAGGCATCAGTAAGGCAAGTGACGTTACTAGGATAACCCCAAAGTGTTTACCGGAATGCCCCGAAGCATTCGTTTCAGCCGGCGGAGCGATAGCTGGAGAGCGCACTTCCGGCCGAAGCCGGCCGCCGGGCCGGAGCATCCCCTGCGACATAGTAGGGCACGTCGGCGCGCGGCAGCGCGTCCCGCCCCCGGATCGCGTCGGCCAGCTTCTCCGCCATCATGATGGTCGGCGCGTTCAGGTTCCCCGTGGTGATCTGCGGCATGATCGAGGCGTCGATCACGCGAAGCCCCTCCACCCCATGGACCCTGCCCTGCCCGTCCACCACGGCCATGTCGTCGGTGCCCATCCGGCACGAGCAGGACGGGTGATAGGCGGTCTCGCCATGCTGGCGGACGAACTCGTCCAGCTCCGCGTCGGACTGGAAATCCACGCCGGGGCTGATCTCCCGCCCGCGGTAGGGGTCCAGCGCCGGCTGCGCCATGATCTCGCGGGTGATCCGGATCGCGTCGCGGAACTCCCGCCAGTCCTGGTCGGCGGACATGTAGTTGAACAGGATGCTCGGCGCTTCGCGCGGATCGCGCGACTTCGCATGGATGCGGCCCCGGCTGGGCGAGCGCATGGAGCCCACATGGGCCTGGAAGCCGTGGGCGTTCACCGCGTTGGTGCCGTTGTAGTTTATCGCCACGGGAAGGAAGTGGTACTGGATGTTCGGCCAGGCGAAGCTCTCGTCGGAGCGGATGAAGCCGCCTGCCTCGAACTGGTTGCTGGCCCCGGTGCCGGTCCCCATGAACAGCCACTCCGCCCCGATCGCCGGCTGGTTCCACCACTTCAGTGCCGGATAGAGCGACACCGGCTGGGTGCACTCGTATTGCAGGTACATCTCCAGATGATCCTGGAGATTGGCGCCGACACCCGGGATCTCCGCCACCAGCGGCACGCCGAGGCCGCGCAGCAGGTCGGCGGGACCGAGTCCCGAGCGCTGCAGCAGGGCCGGCGAGGCGATGGCGCCGGCGCACACCAGGACCTCGCGGCGGGCATGAGCCGTCACCGGCTTGTCCTTTTGCAGGTATGTCACGCCGATGGCGCGCTTGCCGTCGAACAGGACCCGGTCGCTCAGCGCGTGGGTGACGACGGTGAGGCCCGGCCTGCCCTTCGCCATGTCCAGGTAGCCGCGCGCGGTGCTGGCCCGGCGGCCCTGGGGCGTCACGGTCCGGTCCATCGGACCGAAGCCTTCCTGCCGGTAGCCGTTCAGGTCGTCGGTGTGGGGATACCCCGCCTGGACCCCCGCCTCGATCATGGCATGGTAGAGCGGGTTGTTGTGGGTCTTGGGCGTCGCCACGCTGACCGGCCCGTCGCCGCCATGATACTCGTTGGGGCCGATGTCGCGGCTTTCCGCCTTGCGGAAATAGGGCAGGCAGTCGCGGTAGCTCCAGCCGTCCAGGCCGAACTGCTCAGCCCAGTTGTCGTAGTCCATCGCGTTGCCGCGGATGTAGCACATGCCGTTGATCAGCGAGGAGCCGCCCAGGCCCTTGCCCCGGCCGCATTCCATGCGCCGGTTGTTCATGAACGGCTCGGGCTCGGTCAGGTAGGCCCAGTTGTAGCGCCGCCCCTGGAGCGGAAAGGCCAGCGCCGCCGGCATTTGGGTTCGGAAATCCATCCGGTGGTCCGACCCGCCGGCCTCCAGCAGCAGGACGCTGACGCCCTCGTCCTCGGTCAGGCGGGCAGCCAGCACGTTCCCGGCCGAACCGGCGCCGACGATGATGTAGTCGAACTCCTGGATGGTAGGCATCGTTCAGGTCCCTCCTGGAAAGACGGGAGCGTTTCAAGAACCCGGAAGGTCAGAAAACGGAGGCGAAACCGCCCAGTTCGACCTGGACCGACTTGATCCGGGTATAGTGTTCGAGCGTGCCGAGGCCGTTCTCGCGGCCGATGCCCGACTGCTTGTAGCCGCCGACCGGCATCTCGGGCGGCGACTCGCCCCAGCTGTTGATCCAGCAGATGCCCGCTTCGAGCCTGTGGATGACGCGGTGCGCGGTGCTCAGGCTCTCGGTCACCAAGCCTGCGGCGAGGCCGTAGGAGGTGGCGTTGGCGCGGCGGACCACCTCGTCCTCGTCGTCGAAGCCCAGCAGGCTCATGACCGGGCCGAAGATCTCCTCCCGCACGATCGCCATGTCGTCACGGCAGTCGGCGAATACCGTGGGCTCGACGAAGGCGCCCTTGTCGAACGGCGCCGTCGTGACGCGGGAGCCGCCGGCTAGCAGGGTGGCGCCTTCCTTGCGGCCCAGATCGATGTAGCGCAGCACCTTCTCCAGGTGGCCGAAGCTGGACAGCGGTCCGAAATTGGTCCGCGGGTCGAGAGGGTCGCCCAGCCGGATGCGCTTGACGCGCTCCAGAAGCCGCGACTGGAAATCCGCCATGACGGAGCGGTGGACGAAGACCCGGGTGCCGTTGGTGCAGACCTGGCCGGAACTGTAGAAGTTCGCCATCATCGCGATGTCGGCGGCGCGGTCCAGGTCGGCGTCGGGGAAGACGATCAGCGGCGACTTGCCGCCCAGTTCCATCGTCACTTCCTTCAGCGTGGAACCGCCGGCCGCCGCCATCACCTTGCGGCCGGTCTCGACGCCGCCGGTGAAGGAGACCTTCTCGATGCCGGGATGCTCGGCCAGCAGCGCGCCGACCCGGCCATCGCCCTGGACGACGTTGAACACGCCGTCGGGCAATCCCGCTTCCGTGTAGATCTCCGCCAGCTTCAGGGCGGTCAGCGGGGTGACTTCGCTGGGCTTGAAGATCATCGCGTTGCCGGCGGCCAGCGCCGGGGCTGACTTCCACAGGGCGATCTGGATCGGGTAGTTCCAGGCGCCGATGCCGGCGACCACGCCCAAGGGCTCCCGCCTGGTATAGACGAAGGACGAGGCGCGCAGGGGGATCTGCCGGCCTTCGATCGCCGGGACGAGCCCCGCGTAGTACTCCAGCACGTCGGCGCCGGTGACGATATCCACGGCGCTGGTCTCGCTGAGCGGCTTGCCGGTATCCAGCGTCTCCAGTTCGGCCAGTTCGTCGTTGCGCTCCCGCAGGATCTCCACGGCGCGGCGCAGGATGCGCGAGCGCTGCATGGCGGACAGATCCACCCAGGCCCGCTGGCCTTCCCGCGCGCTGGCGACGGCCCGGTCGATGTCGGCGGCCGATGCCTGGCTCACT
This sequence comes from Skermanella pratensis, assembly GCF_008843145.1. Taxonomy (GTDB): domain Bacteria; phylum Pseudomonadota; class Alphaproteobacteria; order Azospirillales; family Azospirillaceae; genus Skermanella; species Skermanella pratensis. The sequence goes on from NZ_CP030265.1 coordinate 5,351,956, forward strand.
TCGGCCAGCACCTCGCCGGTCGCCGGGTTGACCGTGGTGAAGGAAGCACCGCCCTCGGCCGCCGAAGCGTGGCCATGAATGTAAAGCTGCTGCTGCCCGAACCTGGCCATGACACCCTCTCCGTCCCGCATATACCGATCGTTCCGTTCCAGTCCGTTTCGATGTAATGGTTTTATATTGAACGTTCAACCAAAAAAGATTCGGCGCACAGGGAGGATTGGGACTTGGTCAGTTTCGTCGGCGGATAGCGGCCACGGCGGTTTGCTGTGGACTACGCTGAGGCGTTTTGGCGGATGAGATCGGGGAGCCAGGGCACGCGGTCGGCGTCCGGGATATTTAGCCGGGCCCCGAGGTAGTCCCAGAACGAGATGGCGAGCTTGGAGCAGGTTTTCAGCAGGCTGAGAAAGGTGTCCCGCGCCTGCTTGCCGGCCGCGGAGCGGGTCTCGCCGGAGATCCTGCGTTTGGTGACGAAGCTGCGGACATCGTTCTCCGAGCCGTTGGTGTGCAGCGGGATATCTGGCCGGTCGAGGACAAGCAGCAGCTCGTCCTTGTTGGCAAGGGTCCGGGCGACGGCCTCATCGAGTTCGGCAAAGCCGGTGACCCGGGTGAAGATCCGATCGAAGCGCCGCCTCAACGCCGTTCGGCGGATGGCGTTCGGGTCGTCCTTGTAGAGTTTGAGATCGGCGTAGAACCACCAGACCAGCTGGCGCTGCAGCGCGACCTGGCGCTGCTGCTCGTTGGTCACGCAGACGATCCGGCGGAGATGGCGCTCGGCGTGGATCCAACACAAGGCGTGCTGGAAAACGTCGAACTGACCGGCATCATCGGAGATGATCACGGTGTCGGTCAGCAGGCCGCGGGCGACGATGGCTCCGACCATGGCCGCCTCGGTGACCCGCCGACGATGACCGGCGCCGAAGCCGAAGCTGTCCAGCTGGGCCTGCCACGCCGCATCGTCGGCAAAGCTCCGGGGTCCGGCGGCGAGCAGAGCGGCGACGATGCTTTCCGGCACGCCGTGTTCGACCAGGTAGGCCAGCGCCGTGGCATTGATCACGTAGTCGGGATGGCCGGCACGGAGTAGGTCGAGGAAGTTCAGTCGGCTCTTCGACGGCCGGGTAGCGAACCAGGCGAAGCGGTCATTGCCAATGTGCGTCGTGTACTCGTTGGCCCCAGCGTGGCGGGCGCCGGTATCATCGACCGTCACCCAGGCGGCAGTTGCCAGCCCGGCCTCCAGGATGGCGTCCTTCTCGGCATGGAAAGCATCCTTGTTGGCCGTCAGGAGGGTGATAATCTGACCCTTGGAAATGCGCACGCCCAGGCCTCTCAGCTGGGCGCGCAGGCGCTCCACCGTCACCTGCCCCTGGACGTGCTGCATCAGCACGAAGCGCACGATCCCGGGGCCAAAGTGGCCGCGCACCTCGGGCGGCAGCGGTGCGATGATCTCCTGGCCGTCCGGTGTCACCCAGCGCTCGCGGCGGAAGCGGATGACCTGCGGCGCCAGGATCAGATCCTGCACGGTGAAGGGCTCGAAGCCGCGCCGGCGCGAGCCCGCCGGGGCCTCGATGACAAGGGTGCGCTCCGTGGTCACCGGCGGGGTGCGCCGGCCACTCTGCCGGTTGCGCCGCTGCCGGCGCGCCTCCTTGGTCCTGGCCCGCCTGTCCGGCTCTGTCGCCTTGTCCATGCCGCCCGGTGCCAGCTTCGGTTTCTTCGGTAGATCCTTCAGCTGGGCGTTCTCTGCCCGCAGCTGCTGGTTCTCCTCTTCCAATGTCGATACGCGAACCAGCAGCTCGACCACCAGCTTCTTCAGCTCGGCGAGAGACAGGGCGTCCAAGTCTGGAAGCGGCGCTACGGACATGGCTTAGACAACCATGTCCACCCTCATCATGGGAAGCCCTCACATCACCTCGACACACCCGCCGACCGGGGAAACTGACCAAGTCCGGAGGATTGTTTCCGCGCGACTGGACGTTGGTGGGAACCTCATGTCCAAGGTCTTGGCCGCAGATGAACTCAGATGGGCAAAGATCGGCGGAAACGGGTCATGTCCCGGCGCATGTCGTCAGCCGGACCGTGAGCAGACCACAGGATCTTTGCCCAATCGCGGTAGGGACGCCCGTTACCGGGCGCCCCCCGCACAGAACCGGACGTGCCCGATTAAGGCATCCGGCTCCCACCTTGGGTGTTTGACGCGGAAGCGGTTTCCGGGCCAGGGATGAATGATGCGCGGCCGTGGCAGCCAGTGATCGGCAAGGCGCGTGAGTTTGTCCCACGGTGTCTTGTCCTTCTGGCTGCGCCGACGCAGCGCCCTCATCCACAGGACGCCGACATGGTAGCGCAGGTTGGCAAGGGCCCGGTAGTTGGTCGGGACGGCGAAGTAGGCGTAGAAGCCGCTCATCACCTGTCCCAGCCACCGGCCTTGCTCCGGGATGCCCTGGTGCCAGCGCCGCCGGAGTTCCTCCTTGATTTCCTTGAGCTTGGCCTGCTTGCGCTGGCGCCGGGTCTGGCGTCGCAGCAGGAAGCCGCCACGCCGGGACCGCCCACAGATGTGGGTGAAGCCCAGGAAGTCGAAGGTCTCCGGTTTTCCCGCGCCGCGCTTGGCCCGGTCGGCCTGTGCCTGCCGGCCGAACTCGATCAGGCGGGTCTTGTCGGCGTTCAGTTCCAGGGCGAACCGCGCCAGGCGCTCCCGCAAGTCCGCGAGGAACCGCTCGGCGTCCGACCGGTGCTCGAACCCGACGACGGTGTCGTCGGCGTAGCGCACCACGACCATGGTCCCGGTCGCGTGGCGCTGGCGCCACTGCCGGACCCACAGGTCGTAGACGTAGTGGAGATAGACGTTGGCCAGCAGTGGCGATGCCACCGCCCCTTGCGGGCTGCCGGCCGTCGCCGGCTGCCGTTTCCCCGTCTCGTCCACCACGCCGACCGTCAGCCACTTGCGGATCAGCCGCAGGACGCGGGCATCGCCGATCCGGTGTTCCAGGAACCGCATCATCCAGGTGTGGTCGATGCTGTCGAAGAACGCCCGGATATCGGCATCCAGGATCCAGTTCACCCGGCACTCGCCGATCGCCACCGCCAACGCGTCGAGCGCGTCGTGCTGCCCCCGTCCCGGCCGGAAGCCGTAGGAGAAGCCGAGGAAGTCTTCCTCGTAGATGGCGTTCAGCACCTCCACCAGCGCCCGCTGGACGATCTTGTCCTCCAGCGCCGCGATCCCGAGCGGCCGCATCCGGCCGTCCGGCTTGGGGATGACATGCCGGCGTGACGGGTGCGCCCGGTAGCGGCCGGAATGCACGCGGTCCTTCAGGTCCGCCAGCCGTTCCTCCAGCCCCTCCGCGTACTCCCGCCACGTCATTCCGTCCACACCCGGTGCCGCGTCCCGCTTCAATGCCCGATAGGCAAAGCGCAGCAGGTCGGTATCCACGTGCGTCAGAAGGGTGGTGAACCGCTCCTCCTTTCGCTCCCGTGCCGCTTGACGTATGCGCTCCAGCCCCGAGAGCACGGGGGCCCGGTCCTGAGCCCGGCCCGTGTGCGGCGGAGACGCATTCCCCTCGGCCCCACCCCTTCCCTCCACCGGCTCCGCGTCCGCGTTCGCCGGCTTCACAGGTACTATGGATGGGTCTGACCTCTTCGGCGCGTGCGTCACCGGCTACGGCTCCTCGCCTTCCCGGTGCGGACCAGACGGCCATCGGCCCCTGGTCACGCCGAAGATCTCCCGGTTCCCGCGCAAGGAGCGTCCGCACATGCCAGGGTCTCTGACCACGCCGGACCGCCGGGGTGCTCGCATGACGCGCCCCGCCGTATCGCCTTCCAGGCACAGAACCCTGTCGGCATCCGGGATCGAGATTCTTACGCGGCTCAATGGCTGGCCTATGCGCTCCCCTGTCAACGCTTCGCCGGCGGCCTCGCGACCGCCGCCGCATGACTCGGGGCCGGTGTGGGTCGCTACTCCTTCACCGTACAGGACTTTCACCCGCTACTCCTTGCCGGTCTCCCGGCGCTCTCTGCGTCCATCTGTGGCCAAACCGGACCATGCGTTTCAGCTCAAGCTTCGGAAGCGCACGCCAACTGCGACGCGAGATAGCTCTGCACGATCGCCCGCGCGGTGTCGGACTTCTCGACACCTTCGAGGGAGGCGCGCAGCCACAGCCCGTCGATCAGGGCGGCAAGGCCGGTTGCCGCCTCCTCGGCGCGATCGGAAGGCAGCAGGCGGCGCAGGTCGTAGAGCAGGTTGGAGCGTAGGCGCCGGGCGTTGACGCGCTGCAGGCGCGCCAGCTCGGGCACGTGCGGGACCTGCGCCCAGAAGGCGAGCCAGGCGACGATCACCGGGCGATCGAACTGGTTGGCCGCGAAATTGCCGTCGATGATGGCGGCCAGTCGCTGTTGCGGCGAGGAGGCCGCGGCCAGCCGCCCGACCACATCCTGGCGCAGCTGCTGGAGAAGATTTCGCATCGTCGCCTCAAGGAGGTCGTCCTTGCTGCCGAAATAATGATGTATGATGCCGGTGGAAACGCCCGCTTCCTTGCTGATCCGTGATATGGTCGCGTCAGCGAAACCGTATCGGCTGATCGACGTGATTGTCGCTTCGATCAGCTGTTGCCGGCGTATTGGCTCCATACCGACTTTCGGCATGAGTTGATCCTCACCTTCTGGTTTTATCCAAAGGGGAACTTAGCTTTTTTTTATTGGACGATCAATCAAAATAAGCTATCTGTGTTCGGCATCATGGGCATGAACTGCAGGAGTTACCTGATGCAGACCTATAAAGGCACGTCTAAATTTGGCACCCTCGCGCGCACCCTGGCCCTGGCCTTCACCGTATCGGCCGTAGCCTTGACGGCGGCCGCTCCCGGTCCCTCGGCCGCGGCGGAGCCCGACCAGTGCAGGACGGTGCGCTTCGGCGACGTCGGCTGGAGCGACATCGCGGCGACCACGGGGACGGCGTCGGTCGTGCTTCAGGGGTTGGGTTACAAGACGACGACACAGATCGCCTCGGTGCCCGTGGTGTTCCTGGGGCTGAAGAAAAAGGACATCGACGTCTTCCTCGGCAACTGGATGCCGACGATGGAGACCTTCATCCAGCCCTACATCGACGACAAGTCGATCGAGGTCGTGCGCGCCAACCTGGAGGGCGCCAAATACACCCTGGCGGTGCCGACATACGCCGCCGAAGGAGGCTTGCGCGACTTCTCCGACATCGCGAAGTTCAAGGACAAGCTCGACGGCAAGATCTACGGGATCGAGGCCGGCAACGACGGCAACGTGATCATCGACAACATGATCAAGGCCGACGCCTTCGGCCTGAAGGACTTCCGGCTGGTCGAATCCAGCGAGGCCGGCATGCTGAGCCAGATCAAGCGGGCCCAGCGGTCCAAGCAGTGGGCGGTCTTCCTGGGCTGGGAGCCGCACCCGATGAACAAGTCGATCGACATGACCTACCTGACCGGCGGCGACGAGTGGTTCGGCCCGAACCTGGGCGGGGCGACGGTCTACACCAACGTGCCGACCGGTTATCGGCAGACCTGCCCGAACGTCGGCAAGTTTCTCGAAAATCTCGTGTTCGACCTGAACATGGAGAACGAGATCATGACGTCGATCATCGACGAGAAGCAACAGCCGGAAGCCTCGGCGACCGCCTGGCTGAAGAGCAATCCCGCGGTGCTGGAAACCTGGCTCAAGGGTGTCACCACCGTGGACGGCCAGGACGGTCTGGCGGCGGTCAGGAAGCACCTCAAGCTCTCCTGACCCGGGCGGGCGATCGGCCTGAGAATCGGGTCCGGGATGAAGTTTGTCGCAAAAAGGCAGGCAAGCCTTGTGCAGGCGCCTAAATAATGGTCGCCTGAACGACGCGACACCCTTCCTGCCGCCCCTTTGCCCATCGGACCCGACGCCATGGACACCCGGTTGACCCCGACTGAAGAAGCCTCGCCGATCCTGGAGAACGCCTGCGTGATCCAGATCGGCGGCACCCTTGCCGACTGGGTGGGCATGGCCGACTGGATGGCGCTGGCGGCGCGCCTGGGCGCCCGGCGCCCGACCGTGATCGTGCCGACCGGCGGGCCTTTCGTCGACACGGTGCGGGAGGCCGAGGACATGTGGCGTCTCCAGCCCGCCATCGTGCGCCGGATGACGCTGCTGGCGATGGACAGCTTCGCCCTGCTGGTGCACGGCATTCATCCGGAGATCGGGACGGCGGCTGGTCCGGCCGAAATGAAGGCCAACGCCGCCGCCGGGCGAGCCAGCGTCTGGTTGCCGTCGTCGCTTGCGGCGGCCCGGCAGGAACTGGTGGAGGATTGGGACGCGACTTCCGACAGCCTTGCGGCTTGGCTTGCGGTGGAGATCGGCGCGGAGCGGCTGATCCTGGTCAAGGCCGGGACCTGCCCGCGCCATTCCGTCGAGGATCTCGGGGCGGATACCGCCGCGATGGTGCGCGACGGGGTGCTGAGCCCCGGCTTCCCGGTCTGGCGCCGCCGGTTCGGCGGCGCCGTCTGGTGCGTGGAGCGCGAGGGGGTGGAGGACGTGGCCGCCGCGCTGGAACAGGACGGTAGGTTCGGCTGTCCGCTGGCGGCGACACCCCTGCTGGGCGCCGCGGCCCCGGAACGCTAGGGCCGTATCCGCAAGCCCGACCTTCAGGCCGAGCGGCGTCCGGTCAGGCGGCGGCCGATCGCGCCGGCGATCAGGCCCAGCAGCCAGACGCCCAGGACCACGGCGACGCTGACGCCGATCACGAAGATCCATTGCGCCTGCTGGAAACCGCAGTCGCAGACGCTGTACAGATACGCGAAGACCGCCCCGCCGCACAGCAGGGCGAAGATGGCATTGATCACGGCTGGCTCTCCGTTGTTCAGGCTTGGGCCGTCGCTCAGGCGTAGGCGGCGAGGGCGTACAGCCGGGCCTCGGTCTCGGCCAGCACCCAGCCTTCCACCTTGACCGTCCGGCCCTGGGCGAAGTCCTGGCGGATGCGGCCGCGCAGCCAGCCATGGATCTCGGCGTCGGAAGAGCCGGCGAGGCGGTCGCGTTCGGCGCCGAAGATCGTATCGACCAGCAGTTCGCGCGGCTGGCACAGGGCGGCGTGGCCCTGGCAGGCGAAGCCGACGCGGCGTGCGTCGTTCGGCCGGGAGAACATCCGGAGCGCCCGTTCGGCCAGATCGCGGCCGCCCGCCCTTTCGGGCAGGGCGAAGGCGCCGGCCGGGGACGGGGCCACGGCGGCAAGCCCGGTGGCGGCGGCGAAGCCGGCGAGGGCGGTACGGCGGGTAAGCTTCATGCGCGTGCTCATACTGTCAACAGCCCCTTCAGATGTCCGGCCAGCCGGACGGAAAGCGCGGTGATGGTGAAGGTCGGGTTTGAGGTGCCGACGGTCGTGAAGACCGAATTGCCGACGACATAAAGATTGCCGACGCCATGGACCCTGCAGTCGGCATCGACCACGCCGTCGCGCGGCTCGGCGCTCATGCGGGTCGTGCCGGCATGGTGGAAGCCCCAGGTATCGAAGCGCGACCAGACGTCGGGATCGTCCTCCATGGCGATCTGCATCCGGCCGAGGCCGAGACGCCCCAGTTCCTCGCCCATCAGTTCCATGGAGCGGACGACGCTCCGCTTCTCGATCTCCTGGGTCGCCCAGTGCAGGTTGATCCGGCGCAGGCCCAGATCGTCGACCTGGTCGGTCAGGGTGATCCTGCTGTCGGGGTTGGGGACCTGCTCGACCTCCATCTTCAGCAGCCAGACCGCCAGGTTGCCGGGGTCGCCGGTGATCCGGCGGGCCAGGTTGCCGGCGACATAGTCGATGTCGCAGATGATGTTGCCGACATGGACGTTGAAGTCGCGCACCCAGCCGCCGCCCGAGATGAACTTCTTCAGCCCGTCCCGGATCGCGGCCAGCGACCGGTCGCCCTGGGTGCGGATGCCGTCATAGGGTTCCAGGCTGAACTGCGCGTTGCACATCCGCTCGGCGCGGATCGTCTCCTCGCTCAGGTGCAGCGAGCCCTCGATGTACTCGCCGCTCGGCACCGTGTTCCGGCGGTAGAAGCTGAGGTCGGTCGAGCCGTCCGACAGGAGGATCATGCCCGGGCTGGCGACCCGGTGCTCCATGAAGAACCGGCCGACATTGTCATGCTCGTTGCCGATTCCGTTGGGCCGCACCTTGTTGGCGTTCAGCAGCATCCGCGGGTTTTCCATCCCGCCGCAGGCCAGCACGAAATGGCGGGCGCGGAAGGTGGAGCGGTTGCCCGCCGCGTTCACGACGGTCACTTCCCGGATCAGGTCCTCGGTCTCGCCGATCACCAGGTCGACGACGCTGCAATTGATGTAGCAGGTGACGTTGGGCGACGCCTTCACGGCATCCCGGTGGACCTCGCCGAAGCGTGTCGCGTGGATCTGGGTGGCGCCGGTGTGGAACCGCTTGGGATCGAACGGCAGAACCGGCAGGCCGGCCGCCTTGGACCAGTACTCGCCGTCGAACAGATGGGGGCTGAGGCCGATGATCTCGGCCGCGCGCGGATAGTGGGCCTTGACGTCGTCCAGGCTGATCGGCCAGCCGCTGTGCGGGATCCAGTCGCGCTTCTCGAAGTCGATCGGGTCCAGGCTGCGGCAATAACCGCCCCAATGGTTGGTCGTGCCCCCGAAATAACGCAGGCGGCAGGCGTCCAGATCGGCATACTCGATACCGGTCTGGGTGCCCTCGTAATTGGGTTGGCCGTTCTCCGGATACTCGAAGCCGCCCGCCTCGATGACGGACACCCGGAAGGGAGCGCCGGTCAGTTCCAGCGCCATCGTGATGCCGGCGGCACCGGCACCGATGATGCAGATTTCAGTCTCGATGACTTCGCCGGAAGGTATCTCGGCGCCTTCTAAGATCATGTCTCAATCATTCCCTGATCACTGGCCCTGGGCACGGCGAGCGCGAGCCTATGTTTCACCCCGGACGCGAACAATCGAGCAGGGTTGGTACCCCTATCGCCACATATCTAAGGTGGAGCAACCGGCCCGGCCACAAACGTGTTTCCCCGGCACCGACGATTCAAGGAGACCCCTATGGCACACATGGATACCGCCTTTGTGTTCGACCTGGACGGCACGCTGATCGACAGCGTCTACCAGCACGTGCTGGCCTGGCAGGAAGCGCTGGACGCCGAGGGAATCGAACTGTCGGCCTGGCGCATCCACCGCAAGATCGGCATGAGCGGCGGGCTGTTCACCAACATGCTGGTCCGGGAGACCGGACTCGACATCGACCAGGAGCTGCTGGACCGGCTGCGGGCGCGCCACGCCGATGCCTACCGGCGGCAGTCCGGCCGGCTGCGGGCCCTGCCCGGCTCCCGGGAACTTCTGGCGCACCTGACAGGCTCCGGCATTCCCTGGACCATCGCGACCAGCGGCCGGATGGAGACGGCGGCACCCGCGCTGGAGGTGCTGGGAATCGACCTGGAGAAGATCAAGGTCGTGACCCGCGACCAAGTCAAATACGCCAAGCCGGACCCGGACCTGTTCCTGACCGCGGCCCAACGTCTGGGCGTCGATATCCAGTCCACCATCGTGGTCGGCGACAGTATCTGGGACACGCTGGCGGCCCAGCGCGCCCGCGCGCTCAGCGTCGGCCTGCTGTGCGGCGGCTATGGCGCCGACGAACTCCAGCGGGCGGGAGCCTTCCGGGTCTACGAGGACCCGGCCGACCTGCTGAGGCACCTGGACGAGGTCGGCGGCCGGCGCTGACCAGGGCAGGCTGGGTCAGGAACAAGGAATGCCGACAATACGTTCTATCCGGCATGGAAAATTCCTATCCGCTGCCGCGCACGGCGCGGGCGATGATCGCCCGCCGGCCGTTGATTGCCAAGGCCTGCTCCCCGGAACCGACCGGGGTGGCGGGCCTAGACCTGATCGTCCGCAACTTCTGTCTCGACGATCCGGGACCCGTCGCCCGGGCGGTGAAGATCGCGGGTCGCTACGGCATCAAGCGGCACGTCCTGATCCCCGCCTTCGCCCTGTGCTGGGCCGCGGGCCGCGGGCGTGAGCTGCCGGCGCTGGAGCAGGCCGGCAGGGTCGGCGTGACCGGCGTGGTGGCGACGGCGCTGGTGTCCGAAGTCATCAAGCGCAATCTCTGCCGCTCCCGCCCGTGCGACTGCGGCGATGCCGGCGAATGGGGCACCGAGGGCGCCCGCTCCTTCCCCTCCGGTCACGCGGGAAGCGCCTTCGCGGCCGCCACGGCGGTGGCCTGCGCGGCTGGCGACCGCCGCATCGGCGCGGGCGTCCTCGTGGTGGCCGGCGTGCTGGCGGGCGGCCGGATCTACGCCGACCGGCATTGGACGACCGATGTGATCGCCGGCGCCGCCCTGGGCACCGCGGTGACCGCTCTGGCGGCCTGGTGGCTGGGTGTGCGTCGCTAGGAGAAAATGAGGAGATGGTGTCCGCGGCGGGATTCGAACCCACGGCCCCAGGATTCATACCACTTCGGCTTTCGCCGCCGCCTCCGGGCCATGGATGCCCCCGGCGTTCGTGGTCTGGACTGTCCCTTCACCATGGGCCGAAGCCGACAGGTGCCGCCCGTCCAGTCTCTACACCTTCCCCGACCTTTCGGAGGGGGCTTGGCTCGGGATCGGCAAGGTGCCGTCGGCACCGGAGCTTTCCCCGACTTTGAGCGGATCCGCCGCGCGGTTTCCCCTCGCGACGCCCAATTGAACTAGGAATCCTGTGCTCTATCCTGCTGAGCTACGCGGACATTATCTCCTCCTGAATGTCTAGCGGTTTTCGCCCCCTGCGGCAACCCGCAATTCGCCCGGCCCGTATCGACCCGCCCGTATCGACCTGGGGCACCGGCCATGCTATTTCCATGGGCATGACCGACACCGCCCAGATCGATTCCGTCCAGACGGAAACCGCCGCCAAACCCGCCGATGGCCTCTACCTGGTGGATGGCTCCGGATTCATCTTCCGCGCCTACCACGCCATTCCGCCGCTGACCCGCGCCGACGGCACCCCGGTCAACGCGGTGATGGGCTTCACCAACATGCTGATGAAGCTGCTGGCCGACCATCATGCCGAGGCGGTGGCGGTCGTCTTCGACAGCAAGCGGCTGAATTTCCGGAACGAGTTCTACGCCGACTACAAGGCACACCGGCCCGAACCGCCGGAGGAGCTGAAGCCCCAGTTCGGCATCATCCGCGAGGCGGTCGAGGCGTTCTGCGTGCCGTCGATCGAGCTGGAGGGGTACGAGGCGGACGACCTGATCGCCACATATGCGCGGCTCGCCCGCGAGCAGGGACGGCAGGTGACGATCGTCTCCTCCGACAAGGACCTGATGCAGCTCGTCAGCGACGGCGTCGCCATGCTGGACCCGATGAAGAACAAGCCGATCGGGCCGGAAGAGGTCTTCGAGAAGTTCGGCGTGACGCCGGACAAGGTGGTGGACGTCCAGGCTCTGGCCGGCGACCCGGTGGACAACGTGCCGGGCGTTCCCGGCATCGGCGTCAAGACCGCGGCCCAGCTGATCGGCGAGTACGGCGACTTGGAGCAGTTGCTGGAACGGGCCGGCGAGATCAAGCAGCCCAAGCGCCGGCAGGCCCTGATCGACAATGCCGAGCTGGCGCGGGTCTCCAAGCGGCTGGTCCGGCTGGACGACCGGGCGCCGGTGCCGGTGCCGCTCGACGACCTGAAGGTGCGCGAGCCCGACCACGAGAAGCTGCTGGGTTTCCTGCGGCAGCAGGGTTTCCGATCGATCATCACGCGGGTCGAGAACGAGATCCGGGCCGACGGCAAGCTGGTGGACGGCGCCTCCGCTCCAACGGTCCCCGCGGGCGCGGCGCCCGCTTCGGCCTCCGCGCCGGAGGTGAAGGCGCGGGCGCAGTTCGGCGGCAAGGGAACCTACGAGCTGGTCCAGACCGCCGAGGCGCTGGACCGCTGGATCGCGGCCGCCTATGCCGCCGGAACGGTCGCGGTCGATACCGAGACGGACTCGCTGAGCGCGTGCAGCACCCGGCTGGTCGGGGTCTCGATGGCGGTGGAACAGGGGGCGGCCTGCTACATCCCGGTCGGCCATGTCGGCCCGGGGGCGTTGCGGCGGAAGGGTCGCTCGACCTGAGCCCGTCCGACGCGCCGCCGCAGCTGCCGATCGCCGAGGTGGTCGCGAAGCTGAAGCCGCTGCTGGAAGACCCGGCCGTGCTGAAGGTCGGCCATAACCTGAAGTTCGACATCCAGGTGTTCGGCAGCCACGGCATCCGCCTCGCCCCGATCGACGACACCATGCTGATCAGCTACGTGCTGGAGACTGGGCTGCACGGCCATGGCATGGACGAGCTGTCGAAGCTCCACTGCGACTATGCGCCGATCACCTACGACCAGGTGACCGGCACCGGCAAGTCGCGGGTCACCTTCGACCGGGTGCCGCTGGACAGGGCGACCGAGTACGCGGCGGAGGACGCCGACGTGACGCTCCGCCTGCATCACGCGCTGAAGCCCCGGCTGGTGCCGGAGCGGCTGACCACCCTCTACGAGACGATCGAGCGGCCGCTGGTCCCCGTCATCGCCGACATGGAGGCCTGCGGCATCCTGGTGGACCGCGACGTGCTGAAGGAGCTGTCGGGCGACTTGGCGTCGAGGTTGGCCGAACTGGAGACGGAGATCCACCGGATGGCCGGCCATCCCTTCAATGTCGGCTCTCCCAAGCAGCTGGGCGACGTGCTGTTCGGCGAGATGGGGTTGCAAGGCGGCAAGAAGGGCAAGACCGGCGCCTATTCCACCGACAGCGCCACGCTGGAACCGCTGGCCGAGCAGGGCCACGACATCGTCCAGAAGGTGCTGGACTGGCGCCAGTTCTCCAAGCTGAAGAGCACCTACACCGACAGCCTCCAGCAGCAGATCGACGCCAAGACCGGCCGGGTGCACACCTCGTTCTCGCTGGCGATCACCAATACCGGCCGGCTGTCGTCCAACGACCCGAACCTTCAGAACATCCCGATCCGCACCGAGGAGGGCCGCAAGATCCGCCGCGCCTTCATCGCCAAGCCGGGCCATGTGCTTCTGTCGGTGGACTATTCCCAGATCGAGCTGCGGCTGGTCGCCGAGATGGCCGGGATCGAGGCGCTGAAGCACGCCTTCCGCGAGAACATCGACATCCACGCCATGACCGCGTCCCAGGTGTTCGGCGTGCCGCTGGACCAGATGACGGGGGAAATCCGGCGCAAGGCCAAGGCGATCAATTTCGGCATCATCTACGGCATCAGCGGCTTCGGCCTTGGCCGTCAGCTCGGCATCCCGGCGGGAGAGGCCAACGCCTTCATCAAGAAGTACCTGGAGCGCTTCTCGGAACTGGCCGCCTACATGGAGCAGACCAAGGAGTTCTGCCGGAAGAACGGCTACGTGACGACCCTGTTCGGCCGCCGCTGCCATATCCAGGGCATCACGGAGCGGAACCCGGCGCGCCGCCAGTTCGCCGAGCGGCAGGCGATCAACGCGCCGATCCAGGGGACCGCGGCCGACATCATCAAGCGCGCCATGGTCCGCATCCCCGCGGCACTGGCGACCGCCGGCCTGCAGGGCCGCATGCTGCTGCAGGTCCACGACGAACTGGTGTTCGAGGTGCCGGAAGCAGAAGCGGCCGAGACCTCCGATGTCGTCCGCCGCGTCATGGAGGGTGCCGCGAGCCTGGGCGTGCCGCTGGTCGCCGAGTCCGGCACGGGACACAGCTGGGCCGACGCGCACTGAGCATCGCGACCGCCGGACCCGTACGGCCCGGCGGCTACCGGCATCAGTTGGCCCTGCGGCCCGTGAACACCGCGTCGAGGCTGGGGGCGTCGAGGATGTTCTCGGCCCACTCGTCCAGATCGCCGTCAGGGGCGCCGAGCACCCGCTCCAGCGTCGATTCGGGCACGGCACCGAAGCGCCGCCGCAGCAAGCGTAACAACATGTCGGCCTTGCCCTCCGCCTTGCCTTCCGCCTTCCACTGTTCCGCTGCGATCGACATGATCCTGGCCTCCTGACCTGGAACGATCTCCGTCAGCGCGTCCCGAAGGACCGCCGCGTTGATCTCGTTCGGCTCGGCGATAAGGTAGCGTACCAGGGCAACCAAGTCATCAAAGCCGATGGCCAGCGCCGCCCGGCCGAGCTTCACCAGCAGTTCGTAAAGGTCGCCGCGGCGGCTGCCATGCTTCAGGATCAGCAAGCCGACCCGAAGCACCTTTTCGCGCGACAGGCTGGCGTCATCGATGCGGCCCAGATCGGCCAGCGAGTAGCGGAAATCCAGGAGGTAAGGCCGGAGCATCTCGTCGCCCAATTCCATCCCGGCGGCGAAATCGAGGGGTATCCGCCACTCCGCCTCGCCGTGATAGACCACGAGCGGCAAGATGGGCGGCAGCGGCTTCAGCCTGCCTTCGGCATCCCTGCCCTCCCGCTGGACCCACCACTGCCAGATCTTGACTTCTTAGCCGAGCAATTGGAGGCCGATTCGCGGCTCGGGCCAAGCCTTGTGCTCGAGCAGGGCGTAGATGAAGGCGGCCCCGCCCGTGAGGGTGCGGGTACGGTAAAGCCGGTCGGTGCGGTATTCCTGAAGCTCCCGATCCACGAAGGAGCCGTGCTCCAGCACGGGATCTTCCGGGGACAACTGGCGGGCGACTTCTTCCGGAAGGCGCTCGCGGATCAGGGCGCCTGCCGCGCCGGGCTGATCAAGCAGGCGTTTGAAGAAATGGTCATGGCGCTGGATCAGGCGGGAGGTCATCGGCGGGAATATCCTGCTGGAGAGTCATGCGGGAGTATTCGCATGACCCGCCATCGGTTCCCTATCGAAGCGTCCGCCGCGCGGCTGCGTCAAATCGGCCGCGCGACGGTCCTCCGGTCAGACCGCGACCTTGAACTCGGCCTCGGTCTTGGACTTGATGTCGTCAACGGTCACGCCGGGTGCGACCTCGATCAGGGTCAGGCCGCCGCCGGTCTCGTCGACCTGGAAGACGCCCATGTCGGTGATGATCATGTCGACCACGGCGGCCCCGGTCAGCGGCAGGGTGCACTGCTTCAGGATCTTCGGCTCGCCGTCCTTGGAGGCGTGCTCCATCACCACGACGACCTTCTTGACGCCGGCGACCAGGTCCATGGCGCCGCCCATGCCCTTGACCATCTTGCCCGGGATCATCCAGTTGGCGAGATCGCCGTTGGCCGCCACCTGCATGGCGCCCAGGATCGACAGGTCGATGTGGCCGCCGCGGATCATGCCGAAGCTGTCCGCGCTGCTGAAATAGCTGGTCTTCGACAGTTCCGTGATCGTCTGCTTGCCGGCATTGATCAGGTCGGGGTCCTCCTCCCCCTCGTAGGGGAACGGGCCCATGCCGAGCATGCCGTTCTCGCTCTGGAGCGTCACCTCGATCCCGTCCGGGATGTAGTTCGCCACCAGGGTCGGGATGCCGATGCCCAAGTTGACGTAGAAGCCGTCGCGCAGTTCCTTCGCGGCGCGCGCCGCCATCTCTTCGCGGGTCCAAGCCATTTTGTTCTCTCCTCCCCTACTGATCAGGCGCGCTTGCGCACGGTGCGTTGCTCGATGCGCTTGCCGGCATCGGCCACGTGGATGATGCGCTTGACGAAGATGCCCGGCGTGATGATGTGGTCGGGGTCGATCTCGCCGGGCTGGGCCAGGTGCTCGACCTCGGCCACGGTGACCTTGGCCGCCGTCGCCATCATCGGGTTGAAGTTGCGCGCGGTCTTGCGGTAGACGAGGTTGCCCTCGGTGTCGCCCTTCCAGGCGTGGACCACGGCCAGGTCGGCGAACAGGCCGCGCTCCATCACGTAGGTCTCGCCGTCGAACTCGCGGATCTCCTTGCCGTCGGCGACCGAGGTGCCCACGCCCGTCTTGGTGAAGAAGGCCGGGATGCCGGCGCCGCCGGCGCGGATGCGCTCGGCCAGGGTACCCTGCGGGTTGAACTCGATCTCCAGCTCGCCGGCCAGGTACTGCTTGGCGAAGGTCTTGTTCTCGCCGACATAGGACGAGATCATCTTGGCGATCTGGCGGGTCTCCAGCAGGACGCCCAGGCCGACATTGTCGATGCCCGCGTTGTTGGAGATCACGGTCAGGCCCTTGACCCCGGAATCGCGGATCGCCTCGATCAGCACCTCCGGGATGCCGCACAGCCCGAAGCCGCCGGCCATGATCGTCATGTCGTCGAAGAGCAGCCCTTCCAGGGCGCTCTTGGCGTCGGCGTAGACCTTCTTCATCCCTTTATCCTTGTCTCTTTATCGTTGTTACGCCCATTGATCCGGTCCGGGACCTGATCGGCGCACTTGCCCGGCGTCAACCGGGCCGTTACCGTCAGGGCCATTGCCGCCGGAGCCATTGTCTCCAGGGATAGTGCGGTGCGACATGCCCTGTCAATCCGGCGCATGCCGGCAAGCGGATCTTCCCTACAGCCTTAACCGTTTCCCGCGGCCTCATCCAACGGCGAGATCGTCCATCATGCCCCAACCTCGAACCGGGACACCGCATCCGCCATGCTCGACCTGGCATTGACCTCGGCGGTAGCCTTGCTGGTGACGATCGATCCCATCGGCACCGGCCCGGTGTTCGCGGCGCTGACCCGCGGGTCCGATGATGCCCACCGCCGCCGGATGGCGGTCAAGGGCGTTCTGATCGCGGCCGGCATCCTGTTCGTCTTCGCCTTCGTCGGCGATTTCCTGCTCCGCGCCCTGGGCATCGGCTTCCCGGCCTTCAGGATCGCTGGCGGCATCCTGCTTCTGCTGCTCGCCATCGACATGGCCTTCGCCCGGCCGAGCGGCCTGCGCAGCACGACCGAGCCGGAGCAGGAGGAGGCGACCCACAAGGAGGACATCTCGGTCTTTCCTCTGGCGATTCCCTTGATCGCGGGCCCCGGCGCGCTCACCTCCCTGCTGCTTCTGATGGGCAAGAGCGACGGCGATCCGCTGGCCCAGGCGGTGGTGCTGGGCGTGCTGGCGCTGGTGCTGCTGGCCAACCTGGCGGTCCTGCTGGCGGCGGGCAGGATAACCAAGCTGATGGGCGTCACGGGGGTCAACGTGGTCAACCGCATCCTGGGCATCCTGCTGGCGGCGCTGGCCTGCCAGTTCGTGATCGACGGCATCCTGCAGAGCGGAATCGTGAGGACATGAGCGCGCACTGGACCATCGGCTTCGACGGCGACGACACGCTGTGGCACAACGAATCGATCTTCTCCATGACCCAGGAGAGGTTCCGGGCCATCCTGGGCGGGGTCGACGCCGGGGAGGTCGACCGCCGGCTGCTGGAGATCGAGCGCCGCAACCTCGGATTGTTTGGCTACGGCATCAAGGGCTTCGTCCTGTCGATGATCGAGACCGCGATCGAGGTGACGGACGGCCGGGTGGACGCCCGCGACATCCAGACCCTGATCGAAGCCGGCAAGTCGATGCTGGCCCATCCGGTCGAGCTGCTCGACGGCGTGGCCGAGGCCGTCGAGCAGCTCAGCCACAGCCACCGTCTGGTGCTGATCACCAAGGGCGACCTGTTCGACCAGGAGAGCAAGATCGCCCGCTCCGGCCTGGCCGAACTGTTCGACCGGATCGAGATCGTGTCGGAGAAGGACCCCGAAACCTATCGCCGGGTCCTGGCCCGCCACGACATCGCGCCCGAGCGGTTCCTGATGGTCGGCAACTCCGTCCGGTCCGACATCCTGCCGGTGATCGAGGTCGGCGGGCAGGCGGTCCACGTCCCCTACCACATCACCTGGACCCACGAGCATGTCGAGCCCCCGTCCGAAGGGTACCGGCGAATCGACGGCATGGCCGAACTGACCGGCGTGATCGCGGCGCTATGATGCGGAAAAAGGAAAACCGGACCGGTCCCGTCGGCGACGGCGACGAGGACGGACGTCCCGATCCCCGGCTGACCGGGCTGACCGCCGGGTTCGTGTCGGAAGTCCGGGCCTGCCTGGCCGCGGGTCGGGCCGACCGGGTACGGGCGCTGGCCGAGCCGCTGGGTCCCGCCGACCTGGCCGATCTCCTGGAGTCGCTCGACCCGCGCGAGCGCGCCCAGGTGGTCCGGACGGTCCGCGACACCTTCGACCCGACCGTGCTGACCGAGCTGGACGACAGCGTGCGGCTGGAGGTGGTAGAGCAGTTCGAAACATCCGACCTGGCGGCGGCCATCGCCCACCTGGAGAGCGACGACGCCCTGTACCTGATCGAGACATTGGACGAGGATCGCCGGATCGCCGTGATGCAGGCCATGCCGGCCGCCTTCCGCGCCATCCTGGAGCAGGGGCTGGCATATCCCGAATCCAGCGCCGGCCGGCTGATGCAGCGCGACGTGGTGGCGGTACCGGGTTTCTGGACGGTCGGCGAGGTGATCGACTTCCTGCGCCGCAGCCAGGGGCTTCCCGACGACTTCTACGACCTGTTCGTGGTGGATCCGGCCCACCGCCCGGTCGGCACGGTGCCGACCAGCCGGGTCCTGCGCAATCCCCGCGGGACGAAGGTTTCCGAGATCATGGAGGACCGGGGCTTGAGCGTCCCGACCACCATGGACCAGGAGCAGGTGGCCGACATCTTCCGCCGCAACGACCTGATCAGCGTGCCCGTGGTCGACGCCGCCGGGCGCGTGGTCGGCGCGATCACCGTGGACGACATCGTCGACGTGATCGACGAGGAGGCGGAGGAGGACCTGCTGGGCCTGGCGCGCACCGGCGAGCGCGATATCTACGCCTCGCCGCTGCGCACCGCCCGGCGGCGCCAAAGCTGGCTGCTGATCACCCTGGTCAACACGATCCTGGCCTCCATCGTGATCTCGCGCTTCGAAGGGGCGATCGAGCGGATCGTGGCATTGGCCGTGCTGATGCCGATCGTCGCCGCCATGGGCGGGAATGCCGGCATGCAGGTCATCACGGTCATGGTCCGGGCGCTGGCCGCGCGCGACCTCGCCGCAGGCGGCACCTGGCGGGTGGTCGGCAAGGAGGTCGTCGTCGGGGTCCTGAACGGCATCGTGTTCGCGACCATCATGGGGACCATCGCGACCCTGTGGTTCGGCGACATCGGCCTGGGACTGGTGCTGGCCAGCGCGATGATGTTCAACATGGTGTGGGCCGGCCTCGCTGGGACGCTGATCCCGCTGACGCTCGAACGTTTCCGGATCGATCCCGCCGTGGCCGCCGGCCCGTTCCTGACGACGACCACCGACGTGCTGGGCTTCTTCGTCTTTCTCGGCCTCGCCAGCGCCTTCCTGTTGTGACGCCGTCCGGACTTCAGCGTCAGACGATGACCTTGTTGCGGAGCAGCGCCAGCATCGGCACGTCGCTCGGCCGGTTGCCGTATCCCCAGGTCTCGCCGAACGGGCCGTGGTGGTGCAGGTAGGCGGAAACCCGCTGGGCCTTCATCGCACGCACGCAGTTGCCGCCCTTCATGTGGCCGGTCAGGACGCCGTCGATCTCCTCCAGCCCGGTCGCCAGAAGATCGTCGATCCCGAGCCCGCGCAGCAGCACCGGCATGTAGAGGTCGAGCGCGCCGGTCGCCACGACGATGCGGCGTCCGGCATCCTGATGGGCCTTCAGGGCGTCCAGGACAGGCCGGTTCCAGCGTGTCCAGCCGGCCAGCCGTTCGGCCGCCGCCGCCGCCTCCGCCACCGGGACGCCGGCCAGCGTCTGGCGCAGCAGGATCGCCTTGGTCGAAGTCCGGATATCGTCGCCGAGCTGGCGCCTCGTCGCGTGGAGCTGGATCGCCCCGTGCACCGCCCGGGCCAGCGACAGCCGCGCCCGGCGGGAGCCCACGATCTGCGACAGGAACGGCAGCAGGCTGTCGCCGCGGACCAACGTTCCGTCGAAATCGAAGAAGGCGATCCCCTGCCGATCGCCAAGGACCCCGTTTCCGGACCCGGTCGGTTCAAGCGCCGGGGATGGGTGCGGCGACGGAAGGGTTTTGCCGGTACTCACGGTGCGAGGGCTCGGTAGGGGCGATCGGGCGATCAAATACCCCAGTCTCCCCGGCGGCTCAACCCCGCAGATCGGCCCGGAATCGCCGATCGCCCCGGATCACGCCGCAGTCTGAAGTTGCCGGTGATCGGTTGGGAATGCGACTTTCGCCAAGCTCGGCTGTTGGAACGTCGACCGGCGCAGCAGTACGGCGATCAGCTCAACCGGGAGCCGGGGAATGGAGAGCCTTGAATCATGCGTATTCTCATCGTCGAGGACGAAGCGATCATCGCCCTTTGCATCGGAATGACGCTGCAAGAGGCCGGACACGAGGTCATGGGACCGGTGGCGACGCTGGACGAGTGCATGAAGCTCGCGGAGCAGACCATGCCGGAGCTGGCTCTGGTGGACATCAATCTGGAAGCGGCGGGGAGCGGCGTCGACGTGGCACGCGAGTTGCTGGAGCGCTGGGGCGTGATGTCGATCTTCGTGAGCGCCCAGGAAGTCGTCGCCAGGCGCAGCCGGGACGCGGCGGTCGGCTATCTGAACAAGCCGTTCGACACCCGGACGCTGCTGGCAAGCGTCGAGGTCGCGGAGATTCTCCAGCAGGGCTCCACGCCGACCAGGGTGCCGAACGGGCTGGAGCTTTTCGTCGAGACGGAGGGCGAGCAACCCCGGGAGCCCTGGCAGGCCGCCCTGGAGCGGGCGAAGGTTCCACAGCCGTAACAGGGTCAGGACGGCCCCTCCCCCTGAGCCCGGGGTTCCGGCTCCGGGGCCGCGGCGGTGTCGAGCGTCGTCCAGCGCTCGGTTTCGGCATTGAGGACGGCGCCGAGCAGCACCGCATAGGCCAGCATGTAAAGCCAGATCATCAGCGTCAGCACCGCGCCGGCCAGTCCGAACGCCGATTCGTAGTGGGCGACCTTGCGGACGTAGAGCGAGAACACCAGCGAGATCAGCATCCACAGGACGGAGGCCACGACGGCGCCCCAGCCGACCCACCGCCATTTCGGGGAGGACCGGCAGGGCGCGGTCCGGTAACAGACCGACAGCGCCGCGACGATGATCGCGCCGACCAGCGGCCATCGGCCGACCGACGCCGCCGTGACCCAGGACGGGGCACTGGCGGGGGCACCGGACGACTGATCGACCAGCCCGCCGATCAGGGCGGGACCGGCGGTCAGGATGCCGATCGACGCCACCACCAGCACCGAGGCGCCGAGCCCGAGCAGCACGGCCAGTCCGTTCAGGACGAAGAAGCCCCGCGTCTCCACCTCGCCATAGGCATGGTTGAGCGCGGCCATCAGCGCCCGCATGCCGAACAGAGCGCTCCACAGCAGCATCAGGACGCTGCCCGCCAGCCCCCAGCCGAACTGGTCACCCGATCCGCGCGCGGTCGCCATCAGATTGCCGAAGATCGCCTTCATCGCCTCGTCCGGCAGGACGAGCTCCAGTTCCTGGATCCAGGCCTGCACGACGGCGCCGCCGCCGAGCAGGCCGTAGCTCAGCACCAGAAGGGCCAGCGTCGGGATCAGCGTATAGAACCCGAAGAAGGCGACGCCGGCGGCGGCGACCCACAGCGCCTTGTCGCCCGAGGTGCGCCACACGCGCTTCAGGATCGCCCACCAGCCGGCACCAGGGATCGCGGCGGGGTGCGCGGCTTCCTGGCCGGTCCCCTCCGGGTTGCGGTTCCGGAGTTCCGGGTTCCTAGACATCGGGTGACATCGGCGTGAAATCGACGGCGGATACATCGGCAGTACGGAAATCCGGGGCAGTAAGGAAATCCGGGGCAGTAAGGAAATCCGGGAAAGTCGATCCATGGCTGTAACCGGCTTTCCTGATCCGGAGACGGCATTCCGGCATCGGCCGGAAACCAATCCGCCGGCCGGATCGTCCGGATCGACTTGGGTGCGGCGCGTGTCGACTATGTTTTGTCATCATGCCTCGGAAATACAGGAATGCTTGGGCG
The DNA here is from genome assembly GCF_008843145.1 of Skermanella pratensis. Taxonomy (GTDB): domain Bacteria; phylum Pseudomonadota; class Alphaproteobacteria; order Azospirillales; family Azospirillaceae; genus Skermanella; species Skermanella pratensis. Next base: position 5,373,775 of record NZ_CP030265.1, read on the forward strand.
CCGTCGCTGTTGCTGATGCGAGATAACCATCCAGGAGGAAACCATGGCTGATCTTACGGGTATTCTGGGCACGATGCTCGCCACCGGCATGGCCGGCCGAAGCAGTCGCGGCCCGTCCTTCTCGGCATCGCCGTTCGGCACGGGCGGAAGCGGCATGGGCGGAAGCGGCATGGGCGGAAGCGGCATGGGCGGAGGGCTCGGCGGCCTGGGCGGAGGGCTCGGCGGCCTGGGCGGAGCCCTGGGGGGCGGCATGGGAGGCGGCGGCATGCGTTCGGCCGGAATGGGCGGGGGCATGGACATCAAGCACGTGGCCGGCCTGGGCGCCCTGGGATACATGGCCTACAAGGCTTTCCAGGAGCGGCAGGCGAACATGGGCGGCCAGGGCGGCGGGGCATCGCCCGCGGGCGGCTCCTCCGGCGGGCTCGGCGACATGATCGGCGGCATCTTCGGCGGCGGGCAGCGCGGCGGCCAGGGAAGCCAGCCGGGTTCGGGCGGCGGCCTGGGTGACCGGCTGGCCGGAATGTTCGGCCAGCAGCGGCAGGATACCACGCAGCCGGCGGACGATCCGGGCGCCTATCCCGATGTCGCCATGGAGGACGGGCGCGCTCTCCTGCTGATCCGTGCGATGATCGCCGCCGCCAACGCCGATGGCGAGATCAGCGCCGACGAGCGCCAGCGGATCCTCGCGAAGCTCGACGAGGCCGGCGCCGGCCCCGATGAGAAAAGCGTCGTGGAGCGCGAACTGGCGTCCCCCATGTCCATCGACGCCCTGGTCCGCGAGGTCCGCGATCCCGCGACGGCCGAGCAGGTCTACCTGGCCTCGGCCCTGGCGATCGAACCGGACACCCAGGCCGAACGGTCCTACCTGCAATATCTCGCGGCCCGCCTCAACCTGGACCCCCAGCGGGCGGAGCAGTTGCACAAGGTTGCCTGACCCTGCGGAGGGACGCGGCTGAAGCGTCCCTCCCTTTCCACTTTCCTGAAAAGAGCAGGCCCCAGATGCATTTCTCCAAGCTGCTGTGCGGCTTCGCCGCGCTCTGGATGATCGCCGCGTGCAGCGCAGCACCGGAAGCGGACCCCAGTGACGGACCCGAGATCGAGGTTCCGGTTGGCTCCGGCCCTCCGGCGCAGTGACCCGGCGCCCGGAGAGCACCTGCACGAAGGCTATAAGCTGATCGAGATCGCGCGATCAATCCCCGGACGGGTGGTTTGCAATCCTGCCAATCAACCGGTCCGTCGGCCGAATCACCCTTCGGCCAAATCACCCTTCGGATCGCCGCGGCCTCGTCGCGGCAGCTTTTCGACGCCGCGCATCGTCACCCGACCCCATTCCATAAGCAATAAACCTGGAGGACCCACCATGTCCCATATGCGTTCCGGTGCCCTGGCCCTGGCAGTTTTCGTCGTATCCGGCTGCTCCACCCCGTTCGGTCTCTCCAACCTCGGCGGCGAGACGTCATCGCTCAGCGCCGCTGACCGCACCTTCATCTCCCAGGCGGCTTACGGCAGCCTCGCCGAGGTCGAGTTGGGAGAGCTGGCGCAGCAGCAGTCCTCCAGTTCGCAGGTCCGCGAGTTCGGCCAAATGATGGTGACCGAGCATACCCAGATGAACGAGGACCTGATCAAGGTCGCGTCGGCCAAGGGCGTCACGCCGCCCAGCTCGCCCGATCCCGGCCGCGCCGCCGTGGCCGACATGCTGGGCGAGCTGTCGGGACAGGAATTCGACCGTCAATACATCCAGCAGCAGCTCCTCGACCATCAGGTCTCGGAAACCCTGTTCGAGAACCAGGCCGAGAACGGGCAGGACGTCGAGCTGAGGCAGTTCGCCCGGCGCTACGAGCCGATCATCGAGCGGCACGTGCAGATGCTGCGCCGGATGTCCAACCAGCGGATCTCGTCGAACTGACCCGCTTCCGAGACCGGGAGGCGGTTCCCGCCTCCCGCCTCGCGACTTGTGCCGACGGCCCGGTGCGGCTAACTGTCCCCAACCGTGACAGTGAAGAAGCCCACCATGACGCCCTCCCCGAAAACGCCGCGGCCGATCATCATCGATACCGATCCGGGGCAGGATGACGCGGTCGCCATCCTGCTCGCCCTCGCGGCTCCCGAGGAACTCTCCATCCTGGGGATCACCGCGGTCGCCGGCAACGTGCCGCTGCCCCTGACGGAAAAGAACGTCCGGAAGATCTGCGAACTCGCTGGCAAGCCCGACACACCAGTCTATGCCGGTTGCGCGCGGCCCATGGTGCGCCGGGGCGTCACGGCGGAGCACGTCCACGGCAGGACCGGCCTGGACGGACCCGACCTGCCCGAACCGACCATGGCCCTGCGGCCGGGACACGGCGTGGATTTCCTGGTCGAGACCCTGATGGCGGCGCACGACGCCTCGGTCACGCTGTGCATGCTGGGCCCGCTGACCAACCTGGGCATGGCGCTGGTCCGGGAGCCGGAGATCGTCACCAAGATCCGCGAGGTCGTGCTGATGGGCGGCGGCTGGCGGGAGACCGGCAACATCACCCCGGCGGCCGAATTCAACCTCCATGTCGATCCCCACGCCGCGCACAACGTGTTCGCGTCGGGCGTGCCGATCACCATGATGCCGCTGGACGTGACCCACAAGGCGCTGACGACCCGCAAGCGGGTGGAGCGTTTCCGGGACCTGGGCACGCCGGTGGGGACGGCGGTGGCCGACCTGCTGGGCTTCTTCGAACGGTTCGACGAGGGCAAGTACGGGACCGACGGCGCCCCCCTGCACGACCCCTGCGTGATCGCCTGGCTGCTGCGTCCCGACCTGTTCAAGGGCCGCCGCGTCGCCGTGGAGATCGAGACCGGGTCGGAGCGGACCATGGGCATGACCGTGGTCGACTGGTGGGGCGTGACCGGCAAGCAGGCCAACGCCCTGGTGATCGACCAGATCGATGCCGACGGTTTCTTCGACCTGCTGACCGAACGGCTTTCCCGTTTCCGGTGACTTGGAAGGTCAGGTGGCGGCCAGCGCCGAGTCGGCCTGGATCGCCCGGCGCACCGCGGCCTCCTGGCGGGCGGCCTCGCGGCGGCGGGCCAGTTCGTAGGCGAAGGCCCCCAGGATGGTCAGGCCGATCATGATGACCGACAGCGCGTTGACCGCCGGCGTCAGGCCGGTGCGGACCTTCGACGCGATATAGACGGTCAGCGTGGTGTCCAGGCCGCGCACGAAGATGGTGGTGTTGTAGTTCTCGAAGCTTTGCAGGAAGGCGATGAAGGCGGCCGACAGGATCGCCGGCATCAGGTACGGCAGGGTGATCCGCCGGAACGCCTGGAGATGGCTGGCGCCCAGGTCGAGCGCCGCCTCCTCCAGGGTCAGGTCGAAGCGCTGGAGCCGGGCCATGAACAGCAGCATGGCATAGGCCGCGATGAAGCTGGACTGGGCGATCACGGTCAGGAAGATGCCGCCCTTGACGTCAAGCCAGCGGTCCCAGAACACCAGCGTCGAGATCCCGATGATCACGCCGGGAGTCAGCAGCGGCGAGACCATGACGGCATAGAGCACCGTGCGCGCCCGGCTCCGGAGCCGGTACAGCAGCAGGGCCGCCGCCAGCCCGATCGGCACCGCCAGGGCGATCACTCCCAGAGCTATCAGGAAACTTGTCCACAGGGCTGTCCACATGGCCCCGTCGTTCCACAGCACCTTGAACCAGTCCAGCGTGAAGCCCAGCCAAGGCGCCACGGTCGGGAAGCGGCTGGTGTTGAAAGTCGCGGCGGTCATGATGATCAGCGGCAGGAACAGATAGCCGAAGAACACCACGAGATAGAGCGTGACCAGGGCGGAGCGGATGCGGTCGGCGGTCATGAAACGGTCTCCTGCTGCGCTGTCCACATGTTTCCACACCCCGGCTGCCGGCGGCGCCCAGCCATTAACTTTCCGCTAACCACAATAACGGCCAGAACTCCCCCGGCTTTACCAGATGTCGCGCCCGATGCCTATTATATTGCTTCCAGTACCTTGTTAAACCTTGCATAATCGCCACCTGCGATGGCCCACCGAGCGACCCCAGGCGGAGTATAGAATGCCGTTGCCAGAACTTCCGCACTATCCGGATGTCGTCAGTCTCATTCCGAACAGCGGCGTTCAATTCCTCGATTTCGGTTTCAGCCTGATCGACGGCGACGGCAGGAAGAACCCCAAGGCGCCGACTGACTGGGGCTTCTACGATCCCCATCCCGACACCCGGACCGGCGCGCAGGAATTGCCGATCCTGCTGCGGCGCGGCGCCGACGACATCACGCCCGGCCGCGAGGACTACGCGATCGACATCAAGCGGCTGCTCCAGTTCGTCGGGCGGACCTGGCTGCCGATCCCGCTGTTCCGGGAGGAGCCCGGCCGGGCCTTCCACCATGGGCCGGTCAACTGGTCCAGGGCCTACTTGGTGCAGTTGCCCGAGCGGGACAAGGCCGGCAACGAGTACCGCCTGGTGGTGGCATTGGACACCGGACTGATGGACGAATACGCCGACGGCGGCTATCTCGCCCCCTCGTCCGACGACGCGCGGAACGGCCGCCGCTTCTCCCTGCCGGAAAGGACCGACTTCTACAATTTTCTGCTGTGCCAGCCCTGGATCAAGGGATGGCTGAACGAGCTGTTCAAGACCATGGTCGAGCAGGAGGAGAGCCGCCGCGCCAACCGGCGCGAGGTCACCCTGTCGCACGAGGAGCTGGTGGACCGGATGAGCGGGCCGAACGAGCCGCTCGCCCGCTACATGGCTTTCGTCGACCTGCTCTACCGGCTGGATTTCCTGCCCAAGCTGCTGTTCAGCGACACGGTGACCGCGGCCAAACAGGTCTTCGTCGACGTGGACATGGTTCTGGACCTCGGCAATTCCCGCACCTGCGGCCTGCTGGTGGAGGCGGAGCCCGACAGCCGGGGCGCCGACATCAACCGCGCCTTCCGGCTGGAGCTGCGCGACCTGTCCCAGCCGGAGCAGGTCTATGCCGACCCGTTCGACAGCCGGTTCGAGTTCGCGATCGCCCGATTCGGCCTGAACCACCATTCCCACCGCAGCGGCCGGGCCGACGCGTTCTCCTGGTCCACCATCGTCCGGGTCGGTCCCGAAGCGGTCCGCATGGCCGGCTCGCGCCGCGGCAGCGAAGGGCGCACCGGCATGTCGAGTCCGAAGCGCTACCTGTGGGACGAGGAGCCGAGCCAGCAGTCCTGGCGCTTCAACGGCCAGACGCTCGACGACGAGATGGAAGGGTTCGCGGCCCAGGGCGTGTTCGCCGGCTTGGTCAACGACGCGGGCAGGCCGCTGCACCAGGTCAACCCGGGGGAGGACGACCTGCCGACCCTGCTGGCCCGCTACTCGCGGTCCAACCTGGTCAGCTTCGCCCTGGCCGAGATCCTGCTCCAGGCACTGGTGATGATCAACGCGCCGGCCCAGCGGCTGCGCCGGCGCAACGCCGACCTGCCGCGCCGGCTGCGCCGCCTCATCCTGACCATGCCGACCGCCCTGTCGCTCGCCGAGCGCGAACTCCTCCGCGCCCGGGCGGAAGCCGCGCGCGACCTGCTCTATCTCTGCCTCGGCCGGGCCGAGCGGCAGTTCGGCGACGAGCCGGGCAAGCTTCACTGGGTCGAGGGTCTGCCGCCCGAGATCATCCTGAAATGGGACGAGGCGAGCGCCACCCAGGTGGTCTATCTCTACAGCCAGATAGCGCTGGCCTTCTCCGGCGATGCCCGCGCCTTCATCCGGGCGGTCCGGGGCGGCGGCTCCGGCCAGGGAGAGGACGGAAACAGCCTGCGGGTCGCCACGCTGGACATCGGCGGCGGCACCACCGACCTGGTGATCACCTCGCTTCGGTCCGACGGGCAAGGCAGCAACGTCACGATCTTCCCCCGGCAGCTGTTCCGCGAGAGCTTCTCGCTGGCCGGCGACGACATCGTCCAGCTTCTGGCGCGCGAGGTCGCGGTGACCGCGCTGTCCCGCACCGTCCAGCAGTCGATCGGGCGGGAACGCGCGGAGGCGCTGACCCAGGAGCTGTTCGGCGGCAACCGCGGCGACATGTCGGCGGAGGAGCAGTTGCGCCGCCAGCAGTTCGCCATGCAGATCGCCGCCCCGGTCGCGGTGGCCCTTCTTGGCGAGTACGAGGGCTACGACCCGATCAATCCGCCGCCGGTGGAGACCCGGACGATCGGGGACTTCTTCCGGCCCGACTCGCCGCCGCCGCCGGGACTGGTCGAGTCCCTGGAGCGCACCGTCGCCGAGGCGGGCGCCACCGGCTTCCGCCTGATGGAGGTGCCGATCCCGGTCGACCTGGCCGACGTCGACCGGATCGTCCGCAGCCTGACCGGCGACATGGTCCGGGCCCTGGCGGAGGTGGTCTGGCATTACCGGGTGGACGTGATGCTGCTGTCGGGCCGGCCGTCGCGGTTCCCCGCGATCAAGGACTCGATCCTGGAGACGGGGGCGCTCCCGGCCCACCGGGTGATCGCGATGCACGAATTCCGGGTCGGCCAGTGGTACCCGTTCCGGAATCGCGAGGCCCGCATCTCCGACCCCAAGACCACCGCCGCGGTCGGCGGCATGATCTGCCTTCTGGCCGAGGGGCACCTGCACAATTTCAACTTCCGAAGCGACGACCTCTACGCCCGTTCGGTCGCCCGGTTCGTCGGCAAGGTCGAGGCCGGCAACTCCAACAACCGGCTCCAGGCCCAGGACGTCTACCTCTCGGACCTGGACTTCGAGACGATCGAGGATTTGCCGGAAACCAAGTTCGAGTTCCGCGGGCCGCTGCTGCTGGGCGTGCGCCAGTTCCCCAACCAGTGGTGGCCGGCCAGCCTGCTCTACATGATCGACTTCGCCGACGAGGAGGCGCGGACCCGGGTGATGCGCCGGACGCCGCTGCGCGTTCAGCTGAAGCTGGAGAGCACGCGGCGCCCGCGCGGACGGCCGAGCGAGCCTCAGGAGAAGGTGGTCAACGACCGCCTCGCCATCGGCGAGGTCGAGGATTTCGAGGGCGGCGTGCTGAGCGGCCGGCAGCAGCCGTTGCGCATGCGGCTCCAGACGCTGCGCAACCGTGACGGCTACTGGCTTGACACCGGCATCCTGATCGACGTCTGAGATCGGGACGCAGGGGAGCGAAGACATGAACGACCAGCAGATCCGCCTGAAGAACGCCGCGGACCGCATCGCCGCCACCGCCCGCCGGAGCAGGGCCTGGGTGTCCGAGACCCGCGGCGCCTCCGTCTCGGTCGCCAACGAGGCCGACAGCCTGGTCACCGAGGCCCGGCGGGTCGAGAGCGTGGCGCGAAAGCTGTCTCGTGCGGCCGAGCGCCGCATGTGCGTCGGCGTCTACGGCGCCAGCCAGCAGGGCAAGTCCTACCTGGTCTCCGTCCTGGCGCGTCCGCCCGGCAAGGCCGGCCTGCTGGCCCGCTTCGGGGCGGACCGGCTGGACTTCATCACCGAGATCAACCCGTCCGGCGGCAAGGAATCGACCGGGCTGGTCACCCGCTTCACCGTCCATCCGCCCGAAGGCCCGGCGGACCCCGACTTCCCGGTCGATGTCCGGCTCCTGACCGAGACCGACATCGTCAAGATCCTGTCCAACGCTTTCCAAAGCGATTTCGACCAGAACAACCTGAAGATCGAGCGCCCGCGCGGCGAGGCGGTCCGCAAGCTCCTGGCCGCCTGCGGAGATCTGCGAAAAGCCCAGCCGTCCGCCCGCCACCTGGACGAGATCACGCTGTTCGACATCGGCGAGTATTTCGGAAAGAACTTCAGCAACCGCTGGCAGGAGCTTCAGCCCCTGGGCTACTGGGACCGGCTGGTCGAGCTGGCGCCCTTCCTGGACATCGCCGGCCGGGCCAGGCTGTTCAGCGTGCTGTGGGGCGGCATCGACGACCTGACCGAGCTATACAAGACGCTGGTGGCGGCGCTGGACCGGCTGGGCCATGCGGCCGACGCCGTCACCCAGCTGACGGCCCTCCAGCCCCGCAACACCAGCATCATCGACGTGGCGGCTCTTAAAAGGCTGGGACAGCCGTCCGACGCGAAGGACCTGCTGCGCCTGCGCAGCCTGTCCGACGGCCGCCTGGGCGAGCCGGTGGAGCTGCCGCGCGCCGTGGTGACGACCCTGGTGGCCGAGCTGAGGATCACCATCGACGAGCAGCCCTGGCCGATGAACGCCCATACCGACCTGCTCGACTTCCCCGGCGCGCGGTCGCGCTACAAGCTGGCGCAGCTTCCCGAACCGGGCGCCACCGTCGGCGCGGACGAGCAGAGCCGCGAGGGGCTGGTGCTGGAGCTGCTTCTGCGCGGCAAGATCGCCTATCTGTTCCAGCGCTATTCGGAAGAGCGCGAACTGACCGCCATGCTGCTGTGCATGGGCAACAAGCCGAACGAGGTCAAGGATCTAGGCTTCCTGGTGCGGCACTGGATCGAGCTGACCCACGGCACCACGCCGGAACAGCGCGCCCGCGTGACCACCTCCCTGTTCCTCGTCCTGACCATGATCGACCTGGAATTCCAGGCCAAGGCCGGCGAGGACATCGACCAGAAATGGCAGATCCGGCTGCACACCTCGTTGCTGGAGCCGTACAAGTACGACGGCTGGGTGGACAACTTCAACGGCGGGCCGTTCGACAACACCCTGCTGCTGCGCAATCCCAACTTCGACCAGGAGTGGCTGGTCGAGTACCGGACGAAGCCGGGTTCGCCCGAGCCGGAGCGGCCTCTGGTCGAGGAGGCCCTGTCCCGCCGAAACGAGGCGCACCGACGCAAGCTGGAAGACAGCTTCTTCGCCTCCACCCAGGTCCAGCGCCATGTCCGCGACCCGCGCGAGGCATGGGACGCGATCCTGAAGCTGAACGACGGCGGCGTCACCCATATCGTGGACCGGCTGACGGCTGTGTCGGACCCGGCCCTGAAGTCGGCCCAGGTCGAGCAGCGTCTGCGCGAGAGCGTGTCCCAGCTCCAGAACTCCCTGAAGCGATTCTACCACGGAGTGGACGAGGAGGCCCGGCGCGAGAAGGAAGAAGCGCTGAAGGTGCTGCGCAAGGCTTTGGTCGCCGCCTTCCAGCGCCGGAAGTTCCGCACCTTCCCGCGCTTCCTGTCGTACCTGATGGTCGGCGAGCGCGACCTGCGCGAGATCGCGCTCAACGTCGCCGTGATGAAGATCGAGGAGGCGGAGGAAGCGCCGCCCGACGACCTGGACATCTTCGGCAGCCCGGTGGCCGCCGCCGCTCCGGCCAGGACCGCCCGCGACGACCGGCCCGCCCTGTTCGCCCGCGAGCTTCACCGGCACTGGGTCGGCCGGCTGCGCCACCTGCCCCAGGAGGAACAGCTGCTCCAGCATTTCGGGCTGGAGGCGCAGGTGGTCGGCGACCTCGTGGACCAGCTGGTGATCGCGGCCGACCGCGTCGGGATGATCGACAAGGTGGCCGGCGCCATCCGCAGCGAGACCGCGCTCGCCGCCATGCGCTGGGACGAGATCGCCGACCGGCTGGTCACGATAGCGTCCAACGCCTTCAACGTGTTCGTCGCCGAGATGGGGTTCCACGACGTGCCGCTCGCCCAGCGGCCAGGCGTTCCGGAAGGCTCCCCCACGCCCAACCACAGGGTGTTCGAACCGCCGCCGCCCGTGACCGGCGCGCTGCCGGTGCTGGGCGACGAGCCGCTGCTATTGGAACAGCGCTATTTCATCGACTGGGGCGTCGCCTTCCTCCAGGCCGGCCTCGCCAACCTCAGCTACGGCGGCGGGCGGGAGCTGGACGAGGCGCAGAACCGGGCGCTCGGCGACATCCTGTCGAACCTTTCCGTAGACCGCCTGCTCGCGGGTCCGGCCCGTCCGGCATGACCGCGCCCGAGGACCTTGGATAATGGCCACAGAAGTCACCCAGCCGCCGGGCTCGGCCCCGGGCGCCGCCCTGATCTCCGTCAGCGGGCGGCAGGGGCTCGACCCGGACAGCCTCCGGCTCGCAATCGCCCAACCCAACGGACAGAAGTTCCTCCAGCAGTACGGGGCCGGCGATGCCTGGGGATCGACGCGGACCTGGCTGAGGCCCGTCGGGACGGAGCTGGACGGCGCCCTGCTCCGCATCCGGGTGGACGAGCGGCTGACCTGGAACCTCCAGGCCAACGTGACCTATCTATTGGCGCTCAGCGACGCCAACGGCGAGGCGCCGGGCGAGGAGCGGCTTCGCTGGAAAGCCATCCGCCTGCCCTCGGAGGCCCCGCCCAGGGTGGCGGAACCCGAGCCGGAGCCGGAGCCGGAGCCGGTGGTGACGGCACCTGAGCCCGATCCCGAACCGGAATTCAAGGCCCCGGAACGGCAACCGGAACCCGAACCGCAACGATCCCGCTGGCTGGTGCCGGCGCTCGCGGCGGCCGTCGCCCTGGTCCTGGTCGGCGGCGGCGCCTGGTGGTTCCTGAACCGGGAAGAACCGGCGCCCCCGGTCGCGGAAATCCCCGCCCCGGCGCCCGAAGCGTCTCCCAATCCCGCCGCACCGCTGACCACGGCGACGGCAACGGCGTTCCTGCGCACCAGCCCCGACCCGGCGGGTGCCCTGACGGAGGCGAAGCGCTACATGCAGGAAGGCTCCCGCGACGCGGTCCAGGGCGCTCTCCTGCTGTTCCGTCGCGCGGCCGACGGCGGCCAGCCCGAGGCGGCCACCGCGATCGGCGCCATGTACGACCCGGAGACCTTCTCCCCCGAGCGTAGCGCCGTGCCGTCGCCGGATGCCGAGAAGGCCCAGCTCTGGTACGAGAAGGCCGCCGATGCCAACGACGCCGAGGGATTATACCGCCTCGGCCGCCTGTTCATCAGCGGGCGCGTCGAGGGACCGGGGATTTCTCCGGAAGCCGGCGTCAGGACCCTCCAGCGCGCCGCCCAGCTCGGCCACGCCGAGGCCAAGGCGGAACTGGAAAAACTCGGGCAGCCGCAATGAGCAACGACCATCCTCCTTCTGCCGGAACTTCGGGCGCCGCAATGGGCCATCGACGCCCCTCTTCATCATGGCCGGACTTGATCCGGCCATCCACGCGCAAACGTCGCCACGTCGGTTTGCGCGTGGATGCGCGGGTCGAGCCCGCGCACGACGAAAAGGAAATCGCTTGCCGCCATAAGACCTTCTTTGGCGCTCCCGCGAAGGAGGAAGCGCCCCCCGGAAAACGGCGGTCGGCCCTCGGCTGGCTCGCCGCGTCGGTGCTGATGCTCCTCCTCGCCTCGCCCGCCGCGCTCGCCTGCTCGCCGGCGCCGCTGCTCCAGCCGGGCAAGACCCAGCTTCAGGAACGGGTGCTGACGCGGCCCGGCGGCAAGCTGACGCCCGACGGCGGGGCGGCGAAGGCGGTGCCGGGCTTCAGCGTCCTCTATGTCTACGAACGCAGCCCCGACGGTGCGCGCGTCCGCGTCGGCGCCAGCGCGGACTGCAAGCCCCAGGGCTGGATGCCGTCCGAGGCGGTGGTGCCCTGGCGGCACACGCTGGTGGCCGCCTTCGCCAACCGCACCGGGCGCGACCGCGTTCTGTTCTTCGGCGCGGAGGACGGGCTGCGCGGCCTCGTCGGAAGCCGCGACGCCGGCGCCCAGGCCGCCAAGCTGGCCGAAGCCGCCAAGGCCGCCGGCCCCGGCAAGGGTGCGGCCGGCCCGCTGGTCTCGATCGAGCCGGAAACCGCCGTCGATATCAACAAGCAGTTCTACCTGCTGCCGATCCTGGAGGCCAAGACCCAGCGCTTCCCGACGGGCCGCCCGGTCCGCATGGTCAAGGTCGCGGCGGTGACCTCGCGCGACCAGGGAGCCCCGGCCCCGGCTTCCGCGGTATCCGCGACCCCGGCACCGCCCCAGGCCCCTGCGGTCCGGCAGAATTTCCGAACCGCCATCGTCTTCGTGATCGACGCCTCCAGCTCGATGCAGCCTTACATCGACCGGACCCGCGAGGCGATCAAGCGGATCTATGACGGCATCAAGTCGGCCCAGTTGCAGGAACAGGTCCGCTTCGGGCTGATCGGCTACCGCGACGATCCCAAGGCGGTCCCCGGCCTCGAATACCTGACCAAGGTGTTCGTCGACCCCAACAAGGTCGACACGCGGGAGGAATTCGACGAGGCGGCCGCCGGCCTGGCCGCCTCCAAGGTCTCGACCCGCGCCTTCGCCGAGGACGGCTATGCCGGGGTGGACTCCGCGATCAACGCGATCGACTGGACCCCGTTCGGCGGGCGGTTCGTCGTGCTGATCACCGACGCCAGTTCGCGGGACCCCGGCAGCGGGCTGTCCGCCACCGGGCTGGACGCCAAGACGCTGTCCATAGCCCTGCTCGAGAAGAAGATCGCGACCATGGCGCTCCACCTGTTGACCGAGGAGGGCAGGAAGGACCATGCCAAGGGTGCGGCCCAGTACCGCGAGCTGACCACATATCCCGGGCGGAAGCCCCTCTATTACCCGGTGGAGGCCGGCGACGTGGGACAGTTCGGCATCCGGGTCGACACGCTGACCGACAGCCTCGTCACGCTGGTCCAGGCGGCCGAGGCCGGCGACGGCCTTGACACGCCGCCTCCCCCGCCGCCGAAAGCGGCGCCGGGCGAGCCGGCCCCCGGTCCACGGGGCGATCCCCTGGCCGAGGACATCGCGGCGATCGGGCACGCCATGCGGCTGGCCTACCTGGGCAGCGTGCAGGGCACCGCGGCCCCCCCGATGTTCGAGGCCTGGGCGGCCGACCGCGACTTCGCCAACGACACGGTGGCGAGCCTCGACGTGCGGGTCCTGCTGTCCAAGTCGCAGCTGTCCGACCTGCAGGCGACCGTGGGCGCCCTGGCCGACGCCTATTCCAAGGGCCAGGTCGATCCCAGCGACCTTTTCAACCAACTCCGCAGCGCCGCCGCGACCCTGAGCCGCGACCCGGCCAAGGTCGGCACCTCGGACAACCGGGCGCTCAACCAGGCCCTGCTGGGCGAGTATCTGGACGGGCTGCCCTATACCAGCCGCGTGATGGCGATCGACCAGGACGCCTGGCTCGGCATGAACCCCGGCGAGCAGCAGGCCCTGATCGACGACCTGCAGGTCAAGGCGCGGCTATACCGCCGTTTTCATGACGACGTGAGCAACTGGGTCAAGCTGGCCGAGGGCGCCTCGCCGGAAGACGCGGTCTATCCCGTCCCGCTGACGGCGCTGCCGTGACCGGGGCGCCGCTGCTTCGTCTGCAAGGTGTCGAGCGTACCCACCGGGCCGCCGACGGCGGCTTCGCGCTGTCCGTGCCACGGCTGGACGTGGCGGCGGGCGAGCGGGTGGTGGTCCTGGGGCCGAGCGGGTCGGGCAAGAGCACGCTGCTCGACCTGCTGGCCTTCCTCGCGGCGCCGGACCGGGCGGAAATCTTCCTGTTCAACCCGGACGGGAAGAACCATGACATTGCCGCGCTGTGGCGCCGGGGTGGCCGCGCGGCGCTGACCCGGCTGCGCGCCGCCCATATGGGCTATGTGCTCCAGACCGGCGGCCTGCTGCCCTACCTGACGGTGCGCGAGAACCTGCTCCTGGCCCGCCGACTGCTTGGGCTGGACGTGCCCGGCCCGGCAGACCGGCTGGCCGAGGCGGTCGGAGTCGGCGACCTGCTCGGCCGCCGGCCGGCGCAGCTCTCGATCGGCCAGCGCCAGCGCGTCGCCGTGATCCGGGCGCTGGCCCACATGCCGCAGATGATCCTGGCGGACGAACCGACGGCGGCGCTCGACGCCGGGCTGGGAGAACGGGTGATCGACACGCTGGTGGCGGTCAGCGGCGCCGTGGGTGCCGCGCTGGTGCTGGTCACCCATGACGAGGAACTGGCCCGCCGCGCCCGGGGCCGGATCGTCCGCTGCCGGCCCATGCTCGACGCCGACGCGCCCGGCAGCGTGGTGGCCGCATGATCGTCTCCGGCCTGTTCGCAAGGTCGGGCCAGATGTTCCGGCTGGTCGTCGCCGACCTGCGCCGGGACTGGGCCATGGCGGTGTGCCAGGTCTTCGCGCTGGCCGCCGTGCTGACGCCGCTGCTGGTCCTGTTCGGCCTTCAGCAGGGCGTGCTCGGCCAGATGCTGCGCGACCTCCAGGCCAACCCGGCGATGCGCGAGATCGTTCCCCGGGTGACCGGCACCAACCGGTTCGACGCGGCCTGGCTGGACGCCGCCCGGCGCCGGGCCGACGTGGCCTTCGCGGTCGGCGACGCGCGCACGCTGGCGGCGGAGGTCGAGATGGTGCCCCTCGCCCGGCCACAGGCCGAAGCCGTGCTGGGCGTGCTGGTTCCGACGGGACCGGGCGACCCGCTGGCGGCGACGGCGGGGGAGCCCTGGGCCTCGGGGCTGGACAGGGTCGTGCTGTCGTTCGGCGCCGCCCGCGCGCTGGGTGCCGCCGCCGGCGAGCGGATCCAGCTCCTGGTGCCGCGCCGGCGCGACGGCACGGACGAGACCCAGGCCCACGCGGTCACCGTGGCGTCCATCCTGCCGCCCGACCGCATGGCCGAGACAAGGCGGGCGATCCTGGTGGACGACAGGCTGGTCCTGCACGTGCAGCGCTACCGCGACGGCTTCGCGGTGCCCGAACTGGGCTGGCCGGGAGCAGCCGCCGAAACCGGACCCCAGCGCTTCGAACGCTTCCGGCTCTACGCCCGGACCATCGACGACGTGGCGCCGCTGACCGCCTGGCTGCGCTCAGGCGGCGTGGAGCCGGTCAGCCGGCTCGACGAGATAGCGCCCATCCAGGCGCTCAATGCCAACCTGAGCCTGATCCTGGCCGTCATCAGCGCCTTCGCCGCGGCCGGCTCGATCGTGGCCCTGGCCGCGACCCAGTGGAGCGGGGTCGAGCGCAAGCGGCGCGAGCTGGCCCTGCTTACCCTGATCGGATACGGCCGGGGCTGGCTGATCAGTCTGCCCCTCGCCCAGGCGCTGCTGCTCGCGGCGCTCGGATCGGCCCTGGCGGTCGGCCTGTTCGCGGCGGCCGCCGGGGTGATCAACGCCCGTTTCCCGGCGATCGGATCGGTCGCGTCCGGCGCCTGCCGGCTGAACCCCGACCAGCTGCTGCTGGCCGCCGCGATCACCTGCGTGCTCGCCATGGGGGCCGCCCTGCTGGCGGCGGCCCGCGTGACCCGGATCGAGCCGGCCGCCGCCCTGCGGGATACCTGAGCCATGACGATGCCGAGATCCATTCCCTTCCGTTTCGCAGCCCTCCTCCTGGCGTCCTTGCTCTGGCCGGCCGCGGCGGGTGCCGCCGCGACGCCTTGGCCGGAAGACCTCTACAACCCGGCGCCCGCGGCGGGCGATCTCGTCCTGCCGATGCCGTGCGGCGGCGCCATGGCGTTCCGGCCCGTGGTGGTCCCGGCCAAGGACCTGCTGGACGACCGCCGCATCGCGGTCGGCGGGACGGAGGAGAGTGTCGGCTACAAGGAGAACCAGCGGGCCGACTTCATCGCCGGCGGCTTCAGCGATCCCAAGGAGAAGGGCAAGCGCACCTATTACATCGGCAAGTACGAGGTCTCCCGGCTTCAGCTCGCCTCGGTGGGCGCCGAGTGCCCCACGCCCGACGACGACTCGCGCCTGCCCGCCGTCTCGCTGACCTGGCGGGAGGCGTCCGATTTCGCCGACGCCTATACGGTATGGCTGCTGGCCAACGCCAGGAAGGACCTGCCGAAGGAGGCCGGGCAGGCGGGATTCGTCCGGCTGCCGACCGAGGCGGAGTGGGAATATGCCGCCCGGGGCGGTGCCCTGGTCTCCGAAGCCGACTTCGCGGCCCCGCTGTTCCCCATGGCCGAACCGCTCTCGGCCTATGCCTATTACGGCGGCGCGGAATCGTCCAACAACGAGCTGCAATGGATCGGGCTGCTTCAGCCCAACCCGCTCGGCCTGCACGACGTGCTGGGCAACGCGTCGGAGCTGACGGCGGAGCTGTTCCGGCTGAACCGCCTGTCCCGCCTGCACGGGCAGGCCGGCGGCTACGTGGTGCGCGGCGGCGACTACCTGACCGGCGGGTCGTTGATCCGCAGTGCCGCGCGCGACGAGTTTCCGCCCTATGACGACCGCGGCCCGCGCCGGCAGAAGACCGTCGGCTTCCGCGTCGTGTTCGTGCCGCCGGTCCTGCCCTCGCCCGAACGGGTGCGCGAGGTCCAGGCGGTCTGGGGCAAGCTGCCCGAATCGGGGGGAAGCACGCTTTCCGAGCCGGTGCAGGACGACCCCCTGAAGGAGATCGAGACGCTCGCCGGCGCCGTCCAGGATCCGCAGGTCCGCCAGCGGCTCAAGGGCCTGGGCGCCGTCGTCGCCGCCAACATCAAGACCCGCAACGACCAGCGCGACCGCGCTGCGCGCGCCAGCCTGAACCTCGCGACCTGGCTTGCCGGCAACCTGCGGGTGGACACCCGCAAGATTCTCGGCCTGGAGGAGACCGCGGCGCTCGGCAACGAGGTGGTGAGGGCCCGCATTCCCAACGACATCGCCGCGTTGCGCGGCACCATCGGCTATTATCGGGACACCCTCCGATACCTGCTGAACGATTATCCGAGGACCGTCCGCGAGGAGCAGGCCCGCGTGCTGCGCCAGGAATTGGAGGCGCGGCAGGCGACCGGGCAGGCCGTCCTGGTGGAGGCGGTCACGCGGGACAGCGAGCGCTACCAGCGCGACGGCGACCTGCCGGCCGACCAGGTCGAACTCCAGCTCCGGCGGGAGCTTTGCGCCGGCGAGGTCAGCAAGGCGTTCCCCAGCGCCTGCCGGCCGTTCCGCCGGTGAAGCCGGAGATTTTGCGATGGACCGCCACGCGATGCACAATGCTGCGACGAAAATGCAGTCAGGTCCGCGTCCGCCCGCAATGGAAAGGACATGGTCATACTACCATGATAGGTTCCTGCAACCCAATGCACTATGCCTTCCGGTAGTCCCGTACCGGCGGATAAAGAGGTTTGCATGAAGACCATCGTTCGGCTGATCGCGATCACCCTGTCCCTGAGCCTCGCGCTCGGCGGCTGCGTCACCACCCAGGGCGCTGACGGCCAGGCCGTGTCCAGCAACTGCGAGGACCCGAGCCTGTCCGGAGCCGAAAGACAGCTCTGCCTCGACAACAAGTCGTTCAACAACACGGTGCTGGGCGGCGCCCTGACCGGCGGCGCGATCGGCGGCGGCGCCGCCGCGCTGGGATGCCTGGCCGCGAAGGAGAACCCGCTGACCTGCGCGCTGATCGGCCTCACGGTTGGCGCGCTGATCGGGGCGGCGGACGGATACGCCACCGCCAAGACGCAGGAGGCCGCCCGCCAGAACGTCCGCGCCATCGACCTGGTTACGGCCGACATCCGCCGCGACAACGAAAAGTTGGAGTCGATGCTCCGCAGCAGCGAAGCCGTCTCGCGCGAGAACCAGAAACGACTGGCCCAGGCCGAGCAGCAGCTGAGATCCGGCCGGATCACGCTGAAGCAGGCCCAGGCGGAGAAGGCCAAGGCCGAGTCGGGCAGGAAACAGATCGAGGCCACGCTGGCGTCCATGGAGGACGCGAAGAAGGCCTATGAAAGGACGCAGCAGCAGACCGGCGAGAACTCTCCAGCCTTCAGCCGGGAAATGAGGGACATGGAAATGCAGATCGCCCAGATGCGCCAGCAGCGCGACGCGCTGAATCAGGCTATCACCACGAGCCGGATCGGGTGAGGGAGCGCATGATGAGGACCTGGACCAGAACTATCGCCGCCGGCTTGACGCTCCTGCTGCTGGGCGGTTGCGCGGCGGTGGAAACCTATGTCGGCGAGCGCCGGGACCTTGCGGCGGGCGGCCCCGAGACGCGCATCAAGGATGCCCAGGGGCGCGAGGCCCAGGCCCGCGCCACCAATTCGACGCTCCAGCGCCAGGTGGCCGAGGTCCAGGCGCAGCAGGCATCGCTGTCCCGCGACCTCCAGGCATCCCAGGCGCAGCTCGGCGAACTCAACCGGAAGCTGACCGGCGCCCGGTCGGTCACGGCGGCGCAGAAACGCGACTACGACCGTCTGGTCGCCCGCCAGAAGCAGATCCGCCAGGAGCTGGACGCATTGGCCCGCCAGCCCCAGCCGGTCTCCGCCATCGACGCTTCCGCCCAGTCGCTGAAGCTTCAACAGATGCAGGACGAGCGCGACGCCCTGCAGCGCCAGATCGACGCCCTGCAGCAGGCCCTGTCCTGAGAGCGGACCGGACAATGACGAGGCAAGGACCGGCATGAGGACAGGCACCATCCTGCGCCAGCAATCCACCGAGGGGCTGGAGCCCTACGGCGCCTTCAACCAGCCGGTCTACAAGAGCCACGGCCAGATCCGCACGGCCTTGCTCAACGAGCTGGGACCGCTCTACGCCGATTACTTCCCGCGCCCGGATTCCGACCCGGACGGGAAATGGATCGGCTGGCTGACCCAGAAAGAGGGGCAGCCGCGCCGCTGGGTCGACATGTCGCCGGAGGAGCAGCACCGGGTCGAGCCGATCAAGAACCAGTTGCTGGATGGGCTTTCCGGCTATATCGCCAAGCTGCGGGAGGCGCCCGACAACTCCTCCCGGAATAACTTCTCCCGCGTGCTGGAGAAGGCGCAGGAGGTGCCGGGCCCCGAGTACCTGTATTTCGTCGGCGACCAGCCGATGATCGCCTTCTGGGGCTTCAAGGGCGTCGGGCGGCCGCACGGCGTCAATCCGCTGCACCTCCAGCCCACGACCGTCCGCTTCGATCCGCCCGTGGCGCCGGTCAATCCCGCGATGCCGGGCGGGCAGGCCGTGCCGCCGGCCGGCGTGCCCGCGGCGGCCGGCCGGCCCTGGTGGCACTGGCTGCTGATGGGACTGGGAGCGCTGCTGTTCCTCCTGCTGCTCTTGTGGCTCCTGTGGTGGCTGTTCGCACCCCGCTTCGGCCTGCCGCCGCTCCCCGTCCTGCCCTGGCAGGAGGAGGAGATCGTGGAGCCGCCGCGCGACCCGCTGGTGCCGCAGGCTGTCCCGGTCGAGCCGGGCGTGGGAGTGCCGGGGGTCGGGATTCCCGGAGCTGGCGTGCCGGCGCCCGGCGTTCCGGTGCCGGGGACTCCCATTCCGGAGGCTCCCGTCCCGGAAGTTCCGGTGCCGGGCGGGGGGGCGCCGCCCCTCCCCGATGCGCCGCCGCCCGCCGAGGTTCCGCCGGAACCGGAGCCGGCACAGACGCCGCCGAACCTGCCGGAACTGCCCCCCGAAGGCCGGCCCGCCGGCCCGCCCGGCGCTCCGCTGGCGCTGCCGCCCGGCCCGCTCGATCCGGGTCCCGCCCGGTTCATGGAGGGGGTCTGGCGCAGCCGGTCGGGCCTGCGCGACGGGGAGGGCCGACCGCTCGAACAACTCTACCGCTTCGGCCAGGACGGCAAGGGCGAAGTCACGGTCCGCGGCCCCGGCGGCACGGCCTGCAAGGCTCCGGCCGAGGCGGTCGTGACGGCGGGCCGGCAGCTCTCCATCCGGGAGGGCCAGACCCTGACCTGCGCCGACGGCCAGACCATGAGCGGGGCCGAGACCAACTGCGGCACCCGGCCCGACCAGACCGTCGGCTGCACCGGCACGAACAAGACGGACGGCAGCGAGTTCGACGTCCGGATGGAGAAGGTGGAACCGTGACCCGGACGAGGAACCAGGAGTGACCGAGCAGATCCTGGCACGCGGCCGCCTGTCGGACCATACGGGTCTCGCCGTTTTCAACAAACCCGTGTTCGAGAGCCACGGGCGGCTGGTCGAGACCGTGCGGCAGCACCTGGGACAGCGCTACGCCGCCGTCTTCTCCCGGCCGGAGGTCAGGCCCGATGGCGAGGTGGTCTGGTGGACCGGCCAGGAAGGAACGGTGCGGCGCTGGACCGACCTGGAGGCCGAAGAGCGCGCCCGGCTGGACCCCGCCCGGCTGGAGATGGGCGGGGCGCTGGAGCGGCTGGCGTCGGACCTTGGCCGTTCCGGCATCAACACCCGCCTCGGCAACATGTCGCCGATCCTGGCGGCAGCACCCGAGATCCCCGGAATCGAGCACCTGTACGTCGTCGGCGACCAATTCGCCCTGGCCTTCTGGGGCTTCCGCGGCAACACCGGCAGCGTCAACGCCTTCGGCCGGATCCCCGAACCCGTGGTCCCGCCGGTAGCCCCCGTGGTCCCGCCGCCCGTCCGGGGATTTCCCTGGCTGAGGCTGCTGCTCGGCGCCCTTCTGCTGGCCCTGCTCGCGGCCTTGCTGTGGTGGTGGCTGGCCACCCGCACGCCCGAGCCGCTTCCGGCACCTGAACCGCTGCCACCGGTCGTGCCGGAGGCGCCGGTGCCCGAACCGGTGCCGGAACCGGTGCCGCCCCCTCCCCCACCCGAGCCCGTACCGGAGCCTCCGCCTCCTCCGGAACCGGAACCGCCCCCGCCGGAGCCGCCGCGCGCGGTCGTTCCGCCTGCGAAACCTCCCGAGCCGCCATTGACGCCGGCGGAGGCGCGGCTGCCCCAGTGCCCGCAGGGCGTCAAGCCGAGCGACCGGCGGAACCTGGTCGTGGTGTTCGACGTGTCGCTCAGCATGGGCTTTCCGGCCGACGTCGATCCGGCCCAGCTCAACAGCCTGGTGGAACGGATCAGCCGGGGCGACATCTTCGCGCAGTTCCAGCTTGCCCAGCTCCAGGCCCGGTCGCGGGTCTCGCGGATCGACGTCGCCCGTTCCGCGATGACCGGCCTGATCGACGGGCTGGACCCGTCCGTGGATGTCGGCCTGGTGAACGTGGGCACCTGCCCGACCGCCGAGACCATCGGCGTCTTCCCGCCCGGCCAGCGCGGGCGCCTGCGTTCCATCATCCAGAATGCCGAGCTGATCCCCGAAACCCCCCTGGCCGACGGGCTGGTCAAGGCCGGCGAACTGATCCGCAAGGGCGGCGGCACCGGCATGATCGTCGTGATCTCCGACGGCGAGGACAGTTGCGGTCAGGATCCCTGCGCCACCGCCCGCCAGCTCGCCCGGAACCTGCCGGGGGTCAAGGTGAACCTGCTGGACGTGTTCGGGTCCGGCGAGCGAAGCTGCATCGTCGCCCCGTCGGGCGGCCGGATGTTCACGCCCCGGTCGGTGAATCAGGTCGACGACCTGCTGAACTCCGCCGCCGAAGGCGTCGAGGACGCCAGCTGCCGACCGTGAGGGCTATTTGGCGACATCGGTCAGGCCGACCTTGAAGAGCCGCATCATCAGCAGGATGAAGCCCACGCACAGGACCAGCAGGATGAAGGCGTAGGCGGCGCCCTGGTTCCAGTTTCCGCCCTCGAAGAACCAGTTGTAGATGATCTCGGTGAACCAGCGGCTGTTGGGGCCGCCGAGCAGGGCCGGCACGGCGTAGCTGCCGGCGGCCAGCATGAAGGTCATGATGCAGCCGACCGCGATGCCGGGCTTGGCGTGCGGGATGACGATGCGGCGATGGATGCGCAGCCAGCCGCTCCCCAGGTCGCGCGCCGCCTCGATCTGGTTGCGGTCGAGGGATTCGATCGCGTTGTAGAGCGGGAACACCATGAACAGGATATAGACATAGACCATGCCGACGATCACGCCGGCCGGGCTGCCCAGGAAGCGGATGGGCCGGTCGATCAACCCCAGATGTACCAGCAGCAGGTTCAAGGGCCCGTTGAACGCCAGGATGATGTACCAGGCGAAGGTGCGCAGCAGTTCGTTGATCCAGAACGGGATGACCAGCAGCAGGACCAGCAGCGGCAGCGTCCGGGGCCGGGCCACCTGGGCCATGAAATAGGCCACGGGGTAGCATACCGCGAAGGTCAGCGCCGTCACCAGGGCGCTGGCCCAGATGGTCTGGAGGAAGATGCTCCGGTGAATCGCGTTGTTCCACAACGTAACGTAGTTTTGGACGGTATAGACGTCGTCCGGTCCGCCGACGCGGGACGGCGGCAGGCTTGGCCGCAACGAGAAGTCGATCATCAGGATCTGGGGCAGCACGACCAGCATGACCACCCAGAAGGCGCACAGCGCGACGATGATCGCGGTCAGCACCGGGCCGTAGCGGCGCAGCACCTCGGTCATGCCGGATTCCTCAAGGGCGGTCTCCTCATGGGGCGTCGTCGGACGGCGGCAGGACGACGGCGTCCTCGGGCCGGAAGCTGACCGCCGCCTCCGCCCCGGGCCGCCACGCGTGGTTGTTGCCCCCGGTATTGGCGGTCTGGAACAGGATCGGGCGTTCCTGCACCGGCTCCAGGAAGATGTTGACGAAGGCGCCCTCGAAGTCCTGATGGCTGACCCGCGTGCGGATCAGGTTGTTCTCCGCCGTGCCGTCGTCGGCGCGGACCCGTTCGGGCCGGACGAACAGGATGGCCTGGTCGCCCTCGCGCAGGTCGCGCGGGTTGCGCCCGATCAGCTTGCCGGCCGGGGTCTCGATGGCGGCCCGGCCGCCGGCCGCCGCCATGACCCGCCCGGTGAAGCGGTTGCTCTCCCCCACGAAGCTGGCGACGAAGGCGCTGGCCGGATCGTCGTAGATGGTCCGCCCGTCGCCGACCTGCTGGAGCACGCCGCGCGACATCACGCCGATCCGGTCGGACATGGTCAGCGCCTCCCCCTGGTCGTGGGTGATGTAGATGAAGGTGACGCCGGTCCGCTTCTGGATCTCGCGCAGTTCCGAACGCATGTGCTGACGCAGCTTGAGGTCCAGGGCGGACAGCGGCTCGTCCAGAAGCAGCACCGCCGGCTCCACCGCGAGCGCCCGGGCGATGGCGATGCGCTGGCGCTGGCCGCCGGACAGTTCGGTCACCTTCTTGTCCGCGGTGTCCGGCAGGGCCACGAGGTCGAGCAGTTGCTGAACGCGGCGCCGGCGGTCGGCCGAGGCGACGCCCCGCACCTCCAGGCCGAAGCCGATATTCTCCGCCACCGTCATCAGCGGGAACAGCGCCAGGTTCTGGAAGATCAGGGCGGTCGGCCGCTTGTTCGGGCCGATGCCGGCCATGTCCCGGCCGCCGATCCGGATGGCCCCCGACGTCGGCTCCATGAAGCCGGAGATCATCCGCAGGATGGTGGTCTTGCCGCAGCCCGAAGGCCCCAGGAAGCTGAAGAATTCCCCTGCCGGAATGGTCAGGTGCACGTCGGAGACCGCCGTCAGCGCGCCGAAGCGCATGGTGACGTGATCGAGTTCGATATCCTGGCTCATGGTTCCCCGTAGCCGGGAAGCCGGGGCCTGAAAGCGGATCAGGCCCCGGCTCCCCTCCGTTCCTTACGCCGCCAGGAAGCGGTCCTGGTACTCGTTGCGGATGGAGACGTACCACGCCTCCTGGATCGGCCACCACCAAAGCTTGTCCAGGGCGTCACCCGGATAGGCGTCGGCGAAGAACTGCTTGTTGAAGTCGCTGAGATACTGCTCGGCGCCTTTGGCCGTCGTGTTGATGCTGGTATGGTTGGAATAGAGCGCGCCGGCCTGGGGCGTGTAGTACCAGTTGATCCACTCGTAGGCCTGCGCCAGGTTCTGCGCCCCCTTGGTGATGCAGAAGCCTTCCATCCAGGCGAGCGCCCCTTCCTTGGGTGCCACGAAGCGGATCGGCAGGTTCTCCTTGCGGAGCGTGGCCGCGGAACTGTCCCAGGTCTGGCCGATCACGCAGCCGTTGGTGCGGAAGGCGCCCTGGGCCTCGTTCTCGTTGGACCAGAACTGGCCGACCGACGGCTTGTTCTCGGTCGCGACCTTGATGATCGCGTCGAAGTTGGCCCGCGCCTTGTCCTCCTGGGTGAACTGCTCGCGCACCGGATGGGGCAGCTTGCCCTGGGATTCCAGCCACAGCGCGATGCCGATCAGGCTGGAATGGCCGCGCACGGTGACCTGGCCCTTGTATTCCGGCTTCCACAGGTCGCCGTAGCTGGCTTGGCCGTACTGGAGCTTGGCGACGGTGTTGTCGAAGGCGATCGCCTCGGTGCCCCAGTCGCTGGGCGCCAGGTAGCGCTTGCCGCCGACCACGCCGCCCATGCCGGCGGACCCCTTGACCGCCGAATCGATGCAGCCGTCGAAATTGACCTTGGACTCGTCCAGCGGCTGGACCAGCTCGTACTCCACATAGTTCGGGACGCGGTCGACGGTCGGCATGATCACGTCGAAGCCGGCCCCGCCCGACGCGCGGAGCTGGTTCAGCAGCTCGTCGTTGGTGCCGTACTCGGTCAGCACCGCCTTGATGCCGGTCTTCTTCTCGAAGTCGGCGATCATCTCGGGAGAGATATAGCCGGACCAGGCGAACAGCTTGACCTCGCCCGAGGCGGCGCGGGCATTGCGCACGATGAAGGGGCCGGCCGCGGACAGGGCGCCCGCGGCGGCGGCGCCCTTGAGCAGGGTCCGGCGGGTGAAAGCCCTGGCGGCACGCTGCGTCGCCTGGCTGGACAGTTTTTCCGCTGAGTCAGTCATGTCTCTTGTTCTCCCAGAACGGTTCCGTGGCCGGCGGACTATGCAGCAGGCCCAAGCCGAGCGGCAATTTCAGACGCCGCGGTTTAGAAAATTTTCATCAATGTGTCATGGCTCGGCCCTGGCGTGCAAGGCCGTGAAAGGCAATCATATCAATCGCTTTCACCCATCCCTGCCCCTTCACCGTTCCGAGCCGTGGCGATGAACACCCGCCCCTCCCGCCTGCGCAACGTGCTGTTGATCCTGGCCGACCAGTGGCGCGGCGACTGCCTGTCGGCGCTGGGCCATGCTTGCGTGCGCACGCCGCACCTGGACGCCCTCGCCGCCGAGGGCACGCTGTTCCGCCGTCATTTCGGGCAGGCGAGCCCCTGCGGGCCGGCGCGCGCCTCCCTGCTGACGGGAATGTATCTCCAGAACCACCGGTCCGTCGCCAACGGCACCCCGCTGGACGCCCGGCACACCAACCTGGCGCTGGAGGCGCGCCGACTCGGCCATGCCCCGGCCCTGTTCGGCTATACCGACACCTCGCCCGACCCGCGCCGGCACGATCCGGCCGATCCGGCGCTCCGCAGCTACGAAGGCGTGATGCCGGGCTTCGATCCGGTCTGCCAGCTGACCGAATCGATCGAACCGTGGGCGGAACACCTGCGGGCCAAAGGCTATCCGATGCCGGAGCATGCCCGCGGGATTTACCGCACGGCCGAGCCCTTCGGACCGGCAGTCTACCGGGCGGAGGACAGCGACACCGCCTTCCTCGCCGACCGCGTGGCCACCTGGCTGGAGGGACGCGGCCGTCAGCCCTGGTTCGCCCTGGCCGCCTTCATCCGGCCGCACCCGCCCTGGGTCGCGCCCGATCCCTACCACCGCCTGATCGATCCCGCCGCGACGCCGCCGGCGGTGCGCCCCCCGGACTGGCGGACGGAGTCGGATGGGCATCCCTGGCTGGCCTGGCAACTCGCCCGCCAGCGGACCGATTGCTGGGTGGAGGGAGCGGACCTGGACCCGCGCATCTTGGATGCCGGCACCCTGGCCCGGCTGCGCGCGACCTATTACGGGCTGGTCGCCGAGTTCGACGCCCAGGTCGGCCGGATCATGGCACTGCTGAGGGAGACCGGCGCGCTGGACGACACTCTGGTGATCGTCACGTCCGACCACGGCGAGATGCTGGGCGACCACTGGATGCTGGGCAAGGCCGGCTATTTCGACGAGGCCTACCATGTGCCGCTGATCGTTCGGGACCCGGATCGGTCCGGCGGCGTGACGGTGGACGCCTTCACCGAGCATGTGGACCTGATGCCGACGATCCTGGAGTGGCTGGGCGGCACCCCGCCGGCCCAGTGCGACGGCCGCTCGCTGCTGCCGCTGCTGGGCGGATCGCCCGTTCCGGAGGATTGGCGCCGCCATGCCCACTGGGAGTTCGACTTCCGCGACGTGGCCCGAGGCGAAGCGGAGCGGGCGCTGGGGCTGCGTCCCGGCCAGTGCGTGCTCAACGTTCTGCGCGGCGAGCGCTACAAGTATGTCCACTTCGCCGGCCTGCCGCCGCTGTTCTTCGACCTCGACGCCGACCCCGGGCAGTTCCGGAACCTGGCCGACGATCCCGCCCATGCGGCCCTGGTCCGCGACCATGCCCAGGCGCTGCTGTCCTGGCGGATGGAGAACGACGAGCGGGTGCTGGCGAACATGCTGCTGACCCCGGATGGGGTGGTGGGCGGATGACGACACACCCCCGGGGGGAATGTCATCAAACGTGGTCATGGCGCTTGCGGAAAGGCGGAATGTTTACATCCCTCCCCCCTGGCATGTCAGCAAATGTCATGATGGCGGCCGGCCCCGGTCCAGCTCCAGGGTGACGTTCGTATTCACGTTTCGAAGATCCGGCACCGGGGTGCGGATCGAAGCTTAGCGCGAACAGATAAAGGATTCATTTCCTGGAACAGCATTCTGCATCCGGGTTTGCACTGCCCCGGACATGCCAAAGGGGGCCGAAAGCCCCCTTTGATAGTTTGATCTCCGACGCAGTCCGCCTTGGCGGCACGACCCCATTAAGTGGCCTCGGCATCGAAGTGCGACACAATTAGACCGATACCATGATCGGGTCAAGGGTTTTTGCGAAAATACGTCGCAAGGGGGTAATCGGCCGGATACAGCGGTTTCCGGTTCATGTAATCGTGTCGACGCAATCACTTTCGGGTAGATTTTGCGCAGAAGGATGGTCACGGGTGTCAATGTTGTGAGTCGTCACATCCAGTCGACCCCGGATTCCAGTCGCAGAAGTTTCTGGAAGCTGGCGCTTGGAAGGACAAAAGATTTGCCCACAGATGAAGTCAGATAAGCACATATTGATGAATTGGTACTTTCTATCATTATCAGCACGCCAGCGAGATTCACGACAGTTTTATTATATTACATACCAATTAGTTTGAACGAACCTTATTTTCATTTTCCATTTTGGCTTAGAGGACATTATTTCGGAAAAGATGGGCTAGCATACCCTTTTTAATCATTCGCCATCTAAGCAATTTATGGAGCTTGATCATTCCTCAATATCGGTTTACAGTATAGTTCAATTATAGTTTCCAAGTTAGTTATAGCTTTCACTCTGACTCATAAGCAACCGGAGCGGCACATGACCAAGCAGCGCCTTGTCATGACAGGAGTAATTGCCCTTTCTTTGTCAGCATGCAGTACGGTCGAGCTTCCAACTACGGTGAGATTGAGCGAGAGCGCAGAACCATGTTTAGAGCGCCTAACAAAACCTTGATCAAGGTGGGCCGCTGCCTATCTGAGGGGCATGGCGAAACCCCTTGTTAGCGATGAGCTATGGGCGGTCGTGGCGCCGTTGCTTCCGGCGCGCCCGCCCCGTCCCAAAGGTGGTCGGCCGCCGGTCGATGATCGGGCGGCGCTGACCGGTATCCTGTTCGTTCTGAGAAGCGGCATCCCGTGGGAAATGCTGCCCCGAGAGATGGGCTGCGGCTCGGGCATGACCTGCTGGCGACGTCTGCGCGACTGGCAGGCCGCCGGGGTGTGGGAGAGACTGCACCATGTCCTTCTGGACCGGTTGGGCATGGCCAATGCGATTGATTGGAGCCGGGCGGCGCTGGACAGCGCCAGCGTTCCGGCAAAAAGGGGGGCCTTGAGACCGGGCCGAACCCGACCGACCGGGGCAAGCCGGGCTCCAAGCGCCATGTCGTCATCGACGCCAACGGCATCCCGCTGGCCGTGACCCTGTCGGCCGCCAACGTCCACGACAGCCGGATGCTGGAAGCCACGGTCGACGCCAACCCCGGCCATTCGCCAGTGCGCCGGCCGGCCCCGCCGCCGGCCCGCCAAACTGCATGCCGACAAGGGCTATGATTTCGCCCGCTGCCGGCGCGCTCTGCGCCGGCGCGCCATCATTCCCCGCATCGCGCGCCGCGGCATCGAAAACAGCGAACGGCTCGGCCGCCACCGCTGGAAAGTCGAGCGCACCCTGGCATGGTTCGCCCGCTTCCGGCGGATCGTCGTCCGCTACGAACGTCGGGCCGACATCTTTCAAGCCTTCCATAACTTCGCCGCCGCTCTCATCACCTTCCGCTTCGTCGAAAAATGGTTTTGTTAGGCGCTCTTAATCACCCATGAACTCAATGGACAATTCTGTCGGATAAACAAGCTCGTCGACTTGCACATTTCGGATCTCAAGAGCTTACAGAACGAACGCGCATTCTATAACTTGACGACCTTCCTGGCCGGTGTGGTGGCTGCAACTGGATTGGTATACGGCGCTCATATTGATCTGATCGCCGGAGCAGGCATCGTTGCCGGTAGCGCTCAAGTCTTGAATTCTACGGGCTCTCCCGCGCAAAAGCAGGCACTGCTCCTTCGAGCAAACCGCCGCCTCGGTTGCGCCTCCGACAAGGTAGAGACCGCGCAGGGCTCTATCGATGCTAGAGTCCCCGACCCTGTCGCAGCTGAACTTCTCCGGGATGCGGTCAGCGCGATCGAAAACAATCTGATAACAAGTTGGATAGACAGCACAGCGACCTTGGATTTCAAGACAGTACTGAACAACATCAGCGCAACTGCTGGAATAGCGAAGGCTGGTCCGGAGGCGGCCGCAGGAGGGCCAAGCGAGGAGGAAAGAAGAAAAGCTCTTGCAACTGCGCTTGCAGCGTGCGCTATTGAATAGACTCTAAGAATTTACACACCGTACCTGAAATAAATAGTAAATTGTCAGTTTTTCTATGTTTACTCCCCTGACATGTTGAATCTTGCGAAAGCATCTGCCACTTCTCAAACCAGAAAGGTCCTGCGCCATGTTTAAATTAGTTTTTTCTATTTTTATAGTTTCGACAACACTGAACGGAGGCACCATTCTCCCCGCACTGGCGCAAGATTCGACACCCCCCGTGATCATGGAACCCCCGACCCTGGGAACTGCAGCAGATACTCAAATTCTAGGCCCCGGCAGTGAAAAACTGCAGAGAGAAGATTGGGAGGCAACTCTAAAACATTACTTTAGCAAACAAGATGGAGAAACATACACCTGCACCAGCACCATCGTCGGTGACAAAGTATTATTGACAGCCGCGCATCGTATAGGCCAAGGCAGTGAAGCTCAGGTCAAGCTGGATCTGAAGACCTCCACTGTCGTTTGCGAGCATTTTTCTGGATATGATGGCAAAATCGCTGGCGATGTTGCTATTTGCCGAACTAAAGACAACAAGCCGTTCAGCGCCAATTTTCGCTTCGAGAATGTCGACCTTTCAGGTACCCGCGTAAAGAAGGATACTAAACTGTTCCTTGCTGGCTTCGGCTGCCGTGCCGTCGATAAAAGATTTGGCGGCACCCTCTATGGCGGGCTCTCAAGGCTTTTTGAGATCTCCAAGGAGGATGGGAAACATCACTTGACTCGCGAGGGAGTGACCATTTGCCCTGGGGACAGCGGCGGCGGTGCCTATGCGTTGCAGGACATGTCACAACCGAAAGGCAAACGCTATTTCGTTGCAATCAATTCCGCATGGGACCCAGCGACACTGATCTCCTACCTTGCGCCGATCAATACCCCCGGCATCGTGAAGTTCATCAACGAGTACGCGACCCGGCATGGTTTGAAGATTTGCGGAGTGCATCCCGATGCGCAACGATGCAAGAATTGATCACCCGACCATCCCTTTCATGGGCAAATTATTACGGGCGGTCCTGGTTCTCGCGCTCATTCATGCAAGCAATCAGGGAGCAAAAGCCGCAGAAGAGAAGCCCGATCCGCTCCTTCCAGACGCACCGGTGGTCCTATCGTTCAAAGCCCGGGAAATCACGGATGAGTTGGTGCTCTTCGTCGCCAAGGTAGGCGCAGGCAAGAAGGCGGAACTCCCCCGGAATGCCGATCTTCTGGCGGAGATCACGGCCCGGTGCGGCAAGGTGAATGCCACGGGCGCCTATCTCGCGGCTTTCGTAGCCGCCAATCCGGCACTGCAGTCGCACGCGGAGCAGCCATTCCGGATGCCGGATGACGGCACGGTCGTCTTTCCCGAGTGTATCTTCGCCGATGAGCAGGTCACCGACGTTCCAGTTACACCAAAAGGACCCCTTTGGCAGGATTGCCGATCCTCCTCGCTCCCCGCATCGGAAGGAGGGCCGGACTCATGCGATTTCTTCGATTTTCGCCGGCCAGATCTGGGCAAGCTGCAAAGCGGCCCGCTGGGACGCGACTATGCGGCATCCATCCAGTTCGGCGGAGAGATCGGCGCGTCGGCCCTCAACACGGTCACCGAAAGCCGATTAGCAGACCCCGCCGTTCGAGCATCATACCAACGGGTGTTCGATATCGCCCGAAGCGGGTCTGTACCCCTGTCCGGTCCCGAAAGCGTCTCGGCAGCACTGGCCCCCGCGGTTCCCCAGTCTTTGGCCAGCGCCATCCAAGGATTGAAGACCCGCGTGCTGGAACAAGACATCCGGTTGCTCAATACCGATGTAGAGAGTTTTTCGACGCTGCCGCGTGAAGCGACGGTCAGCCGACCGGCGGCCCCCAGCAACCGCCAATTCAGCGTGCCCCTGCCACCCCAGGCGGACACGGCCCGGATCATCAACGCCGTGCCGGAAATGGGTGCCAACATCAGCAGAGAGAGCCTCGTTGTGGCCGCGGGGGAACCCGTCTTCGCCATCGCGTCCAATGACGTGGATTGCGATGCATCGCTTCCGGACGGGATGTCGGAAGCTGACTGGCCGCTCCCATTGGAAGCCTTGGAACGGGTTATGACGTTGAACGAAGCCATCGTCCGTCAGGAGGGCGGTCGAACGGATCCCGCGAAGGTTCTGGTGATCGATACCGGATTCCCGTCCAGACAAGCGAACACTCCGCCCCTGCGGGCCAAGCTTCTGCTACAGAACAGGGATGCGCTTCAACTGAGGCTCAATCATCCGGATCTGATGTATCTTGAGGATTGGCTGCACGTGATGGACTTCACCAGCGACAGGATATCCGAAAAGGGAATTCCGTATCACAAGGAAGGCCACGACGCCTTCCATGGAATGAACGTTGTGAGTCTTGCCCTTGGAGGGGTCGGCCTGCTGAGCCGCAAGTCGCTGGAGCCGTTCTTCCGCTACCGATACGTGATGCCGGCCAATGCTTATGAGTTGAAAGAGGGCAAGATCGGAGCTCAGGTGCCGATCATCGAGAAGGCGGTGAGCAGGGACGGCTGGAAGGATGAGTTCAAGGTTGTGAACTTGAGCTTGAAAATACTGGGAATCTCCGGTGTTCGCATACAGGACAGCATCAAAAACAACAGGGACAGGGTTCTTTACATAGTCGCGGCTGGGAACAGCCAGGACAAGGCCGGAGGTGCGGACATCAAGCAGTCCAAAGTAATTCCAGCGGTTCTCGGCGGTCCTTGGATAGCGAACGTCATGACGGTCGCGGCCATCGAGCCAAGCGGAAAACTAGCGAAATTTTCCCACTTCGGAGAGACCTATGTTGATATTGCGGCGCCCGGGTGCAAGGTGCCGGTTCTGACCTGGGATTCCAACCAACAGAAGGTATCGACGGCTCATCTGTCCGGAACGTCGATGGCGGCCCCTATCGTCAGCTTCGTAGCAGCGCATCTTCTCGGTCCTATCGACAGCGTCGAACGCACCAAAAGGCGCATAATGATTTCGTCCGATTACATGCCGGGATTGGAAGGCAAGATTGCCAATGGCGGTCGCCTCAACGCAGTCAAGGCGTTGGCATTTCGATTCGACGTCGTGGAGACTACGGATGGAGCGCTTCATTTCGGGTATGTCGACTGGCAGGAAAATCTCGTCTGCAACTATCCATACCGACGTGATCAACTCTGGAAGCTCACCCGAACCGCTAGCGCCGACGAGGACGTTGTAATCCACCTCGCCACCTTGGACGATTGGAGAACGGATCTGCACCGGTGCCAGCGACAACCCGGCGAGTTGGAGAGCATCAGTTTCCGTCCGCTGACGATCCGCGACGACGATGGGTCGGGTTTCGCCTGGGACCCGGCGATAAAAATCGAGTACAGCAGGATCAAAGATATTACGTTCAGCGAGCCGAAAGAAGTCGTGCTGCCACCGCCCGGCTGAAGACGGCGCACACCTGTCGATAAGTGATTTCCAGTGGCCGGAACCCTCTTCACAGCATATGTGGAGATCAGGTAAAGGTACTGGACACTTGGTCCGCAATGCGCGAAAACCCGACTTTCCATACATGCCGGATATGGGCACGAGATCGCCTGGATGTCGGTCGGCATATCGGAGCGCCTCTTCGATCTTCTGCTGCTTCCACGTCACGTAGTCGGCATCCTCGTCGTTGGAGTCAGCAACTGCGGTCAAGTCCCTGGACGTCGCCGGTTAGGCTTTGTGCTCCACCCGGTTTGCCGCTGGTCACTGTGAGCCCGATCCGTTCATAGGTTCCTGCACAGTGTTTTTGATGACGTTCGGCGGAGCGGAGTGCGGCAGGTCGGCCTCGCCCGTCAGGGCGAACGCCGACACCCTGCATCGACGCTCCGGCCACGCTGTCGGCGTCGGCCTTCGGCCGAGGCCGACCTACGACAAATCAATCAAGAACACTGTGCCGAGCCACTAACATGAGTTCCCCGGGATGAACACGGGCCGAAGGGAAGGGCCGGCAGTGGCGGAAAGCTCCGGGTTGTCGGACTGCCCTTTTCATGCATAATGCAAAATTACGAATTCGGCGCAAAGCGCCGTCGTCAAGCCAATGGCCCGGGACGGAACAAGCGTCCCCGAGAGCCGGCACGCAGAAGGGGAGGGAAAATCCATGAAGCGCATTGTCCTGAACGCATTGGGGCCGCTGGTCGGCATGCTGCTGGCCGGAGGGGTGTTTTCGCTGCCGGCCGCCGCACAGACGGAGTTGAAGTTCGGCCATGTCGGGGCGCCGGGGTCGCTGTTCGACCAGTCGGCCAACGAGTTCGCCAGGCGGGCCAACGAGAAGCTGGGCGACAAGGCCAAGGTGGTCGTGTTCGGCTCCAGCCAGCTCGGCACCGACGAGCAGATGATGCAGAAGCTGCGTCTGGGCACCATCGACTTCGCCCTGCCCTCCACCGTGATGTCCACCGTGTCGGATGTCTTCGGACTGTTCGAGATGCCCTACCTGGTCAAGGACCGGGAGCACATGAAGCGGATCGCAGACGACGTGTTCTGGCCTTCGCTGGCGCCGGCGGCGGAGCAGCAGGGCTACAAGATCGTCGGCCTGTGGGAGAACGGGTTCCGCCACGTCACCACCAACACACGCCCGATCGAGAAACCCGAGGACCTGAAGGGCATCAAGCTGCGCGTGCCGGGCGGCAAGTGGCGGGTCCGGATGTTCCAGAGCTATGGTGCCAACCCCAGCCCGATGGCCTTTTCCGAGCTGTTCGTCGCGTTGCAGACCGGCGTGATGGACGGGCAGGAGAACCCGCTGACGCAGATCCACAGCTCCAAGCTCCAGGAGGTCCAGAAGTTCCTGTCCATGACCGGGCACGTCTATACCCCAGCATATGTGACCGTGGGCAGCCGCAAATGGGCCAGCCTGCCGGCCGACGTTCGGCAGACACTGGAGGAAACGGCGCAGGAAACCCAGGCCTTCGTCTACGAGACGGCGGCGCGCATGGACGAGGAACTGGAAACCAAGCTGCGCGACGAGGGCATGCAGGTGAACGAGGTGGACAAGGACGCCTTCGTCAAGGCGAGCGAGCCGATCTACCGCGAGTTCTCCGAAGAGGTCCCGGCCGCCAAGACCATGGTCGAGAAGGCCGTCGAACTCGGCAAATCCTCGTAACAGGGGCTCGATCCCGGATATGGCGAACTCGACATCATCCCTGGCGCTGATGCGCACGGGTTTCGAACGTTTCCTCGCCGCGATCGTGATCGTGCTGCTGGTCGGCATGACGGCGGTCGTGTTCGGGGCGGTGGTGTTCCGCAAGCTGGGCGCCTCGCTGGTCTGGTATGACGAGGTCGCCTCGATCATGCTGGCCTGGCTGACCTATTACGGGTCGGCGCTGGCGGCGCTGAAGCGGTCCCATATCGGCTTTCCCGGCCTGATCGCCGCCATGCCGCCGGCGCTGCGGCTGCCTTTCGTGATCCTGGCCGAGGTCATCGTGATCGGCTTCTTCGTGCTGCTGGCCTGGGTCGGCATCGAGGTGCTGGGCTACCTGGAAGGACTGACGCTGGTCAGCCTGCCGTGGGTGCCGGTGTGGTTCACCCAGTCGGTGATCCCGATCGGAGCCGTGCTGTTCATCATCGCCGAGCTGATGAACCTGCCGGAGATCCTGCGCGAGGCCCGCGGGCACGGCCCGATCCACGATCCCGAGATCCCGCCCGAACTGCTGAAGCCCGACCTGCTGAAAGATGCCCGGGGAGCCGAGCGATGACCCTGCTCTACATGGCGGCCGGGCTGTTCGGCCTGGTCCTGATCAACGTGCCGATCGCGGTGGCGCTGGGAGTCGTGTCGGTGGTCGCGATGCTGCTGTCGTCGGGAACGGCGACGCTGCCCAACATGGCGATGGTGCTGTACGACGGCGCCACCAGCTTCCCGCTGCTGGCGATCCCGCTGTTCATCTTCGCGGGCGCCATCATGAACTCGGCCGGCATCTCGCGCCGGCTGATCGCCTTCGCCTCGGCGCTGGTCGGGTTCGTGCGCGGCGGGCTCGCCATGGTCAACGTGGCGACCTCGCTGTTCTTCGCGGAAATCTCGGGCTCGGCGGTGGCCGACGTGGCGGCGATCGGGTCGATCCTGATCCCGGCCATGAAGAAGCGCGGCTACCCCGCCACCTTCGCCGCCGCCATCACCTCCTCCGCGGCGACGCTGGCGGTGATCATCCCTCCGTCGATCCCGATGATCCTCTATGCGGTGATGTCGGGCAGTTCGGTGGTGCAGCTCTTCGTGGCCGGCATCGTGCCGGGCCTGCTGGGGGCGGCCGGGCTGATGGGGCTGTCCTACTGGTTCGCGGTCCGGCGCAACTACCCGGTGGAAGAGATGTTCCGGGTCAGCCGGGTGAAGGAGACCTTCCGCGAGGCGGTCTGGGCCTTCACCATGCCGCTCATCATCCTGGGCGGCATCTTCGGCGGCTGGTTCACCGCGACGGAAGGGGCGGCCCTGGCGGTGGTGGCGGCCCTGTTCCTGGGCACCGTGGTGTACCGCGAGCTGGACCTGGCGCACCTGTACGACGCGATCCTGGAAGGCGGCATCCAGACCGCCGTCGTGATGCTTCTGGTCGCCACCTCGGCCCTGATGGGCACCTACCTGACCGAACAGCAGGTGCCGCAGCAGCTTGCCCAGGCGGTGGCCGACTTCACCAACAACCGCTATGTCGTGCTGGCGCTGCTGAACGTCATCTTCCTGCTGGCCGGCCTGTTCCTGCACTCGGCCGCGGCGATCATCCTGATCGTGCCGATCGTCATGCCGCTGGTCAACCTGGTCGGCATCGACCCGGTGCATTTCGGCATCATCGTGACGCTGAACCTGGGCATCGGCCAGCAGACCCCGCCGGTCGCGAGCGTGCTGGTGACGGCCTGCTCGATCGCCAAGGCCGACATCTGGGCCGTCAGCAAGGTGAACATCTATTTCATCGGCGTGCTGATGGCGGTGCTGCTGCTGTCCACATATGTGCCGATCGTGCCCATGGGTCTGGTCGAGCTGTTCTATCGATAAGCAAGCAAGGGGGAACCGCGTGGAAAACCTGATCCTGACCGAGCACCACGGCCCGGTGGTCACCATCACCCTGAACCGGCCGGACAAGCTGAACGCCTTCACCAAGGCCATGTGGCAGCGCCTGGGCGAGGTGATGCGACGGCTGTCGGACGACAATTCCGTCCGCTGCATCGTGCTGCGCGGCGCCGGAGACAGGGCGTTCAGCCCCGGCAACGACATCTCGGAATTCCAGAACGAGCGCTCCAACTCCGGACAGGCCAGCGCTTACGGCAAGATCATCGCCGGCACGCTGGACGCGATGCGGACATGCCGGCACCCGACGGTCGCGCTGATCAAGGGGATCTGCGTCGGCGGCGGGCTGGAGATCGCGGGAAGCTGCGACATCCGCATCTGCGGCACGTCGAGCCGGTTCGGCGCGCCGATCAACAAGCTGGGGCTGGTGATGGGCTATGCCGAGCTGGACGCGCTGATAGCCCTGGCCGGCCGCTCCACCGCGCTGGAGATCCTGCTGGAAGGCCGGATCTTCGGGGCGGCCGAGGCGAAGGACAAGGGCCTGGTCACCCGCGTGGTGGACGACGCCGAGGTGGACAAGGAAGCCATGGCGACCGCCCGGCGGATTTCCGAGGGAGCGCCGCTGGTCGCCCGCTGGCACAAGAAGTTCGCCCGGCGGCTGGCCGAGGGCTCGCCGCTGAGCGAGGCGGAGATGGACGAGGGCTATGCGTGCTACGACACGGAGGATTTCCGTATCGGATACCGCGCCTTCCTCGACAAGGTGAAGCCCGACTTCAAGGGACGCTGATCGATGCTTGCTGATCGGAAGGGGCCGCTGAAGGGGCTCAAGGTCGTCGAACTCGCCCACATCATGGCCGGCCCGGTGTGCGGGCTGTTCCTGGCGGACCTGGGGGCCGACGTGGTCAAGGTGGAGAAGATTCCCGGCGGCGACGACAGCCGCCGGTTCCTGCCGCCGGACATCGAGGGCGAGTCCGCCGCCTTCATGATGATGAACCGCAACAAGCGCGGCATCGCCATCGACCTGAAGAAGGCGGAGGGCAAGGCCGCGCTGGAGCGGCTGCTGATGGACGCCGACGTGGTGATCGAGAACTACCGGCAGGACACGATGGACCGGCTGGGGCTGGGGTACGAGAGCCTGCTGGAGCGGAATCCGCGGCTGATCTACTGCGCGGTGTCGGGCTTCGGGCGGACGGGACCCTATGCCGACCGCGGCGGCTTCGACCTGATCGCCCAGGGCATGAGCGGGATCATGAGCATCACCGGCGAGGCGCCGGGGCGGCCGCCGGTGAAGGTGGGGGCGCCCTTGACGGACATCACCGCGGGTATCCTGGCGGCGCTGGGGGTGGTCAGCGCGGTCGTGGCGCGGCAGACGACAGGCAGGGGGCAGCTGGTCGATACCTCGCTGTTCGAGGCGGGGATCGTCCACACATACTGGCAGTCGGCGATCTGCTTCGCGACCGGCGTCTCGCCCGGGCCGATGGGGTCGGCCCATCCGCTGAACGCCCCGTACCAGGCGTTCGAGACGGCGGACGGCTGGATCAACGTGGGGGCCGCGAACCAGACCAACTGGCTGAAGCTGGTCGACGTGCTGGAGGCGCGGGAGCTGCTGGACGATCCGCGGTTCGCCGACAACCGGCGGCGGATGAACAACCTGGACGATCTGGTGGAGGCGCTGACCGTCCATTTTCGCCGGCGGACGACGGCGGAGTGGCTGGAGCGCCTGAACGCCGCCGGAGTGCCGGCCGGGCCGGTGCTGTCGATCGCCGAGATGCACGCGGACCCGCAGACGGTGGCGCGGGAAATGGTGGTCGAGGTGGACCACCCGGTCGCTGGGGCGGTCAAGGCGCTGGGGCTGCCGATCAAGCTGTCCGACACGCCGGGCGGGGTCTTCGGGCCGGCGCCCCGGTTCGGGGAGCATACGGCGGAGGTGCTGGCGGAGCACGGGTTCAGCGAGGAGGAGATCCGGCGGATGACGGAGGCGGGGGCGGTGGGGGGTTGAGAGGGGGTTTGGCCACAGATGAACGCAGATGGACACAGATGGGCGCTACGCGCCCTGTAGAATGATGCGTTGATACTGGATGCGGGGCTTGCCGAAATTTATGAGCAGGGCGATGGGTATTTTGCCTGCCTTCAGGTAATTGAGGGTTTGGGCGATATGGGCGGGCGACAGGGTTTCGGTACATTTCAGCTCGATGAGCATCCTGTCATCCACCATGATGTCCGCGAAGTAGCGGCCTACCTCGTCTCCTTTATAAAATACTGGGAAAGGCACTTCCTCACGCGCTGGAATATCCCGGCGGGTCAGTTCGGCGACCAGTGCCCGCCGGTAGACCACTTCCAGGAATCCATGGCCGAGTACGTTGGAAACTTCGAAAGCCGCTCCGAGCACGGCATGTGACAGACGATCCCGCTCCTCATTACCCATCTGAGCCCAATCGCGGTAGGGACGCCCGTTACCGGGCGCCCCCCGCACAGAACCGGACGTGCCCGATTAAGGCATCCGGCTCCCACCTTGGGTGTTTGACGCGGAAGCGGTTTCCGGGCCAGGGATGAATGATGCGCGGCCGTGGCAGCCAGTGATCGGCAAGGCGCGTGAGTTTGTCCCACGGTGTCTTGTCCTTCTGGCTGCGCCGACGCAGCGCCCTCATCCACAGGACGCCGACATGGTAGCGCAGGTTGGCAAGGGCCCGGTAGTTGGTCGGGACGGCGAAGTAGGCGTAGAAGCCGCTCATCACCTGTCCCAGCCACCGGCCTTGCTCCGGGATGCCCTGGTGCCAGCGCCGCCGGAGTTCCTCCTTGATTTCCTTGAGCTTGGCCTGCTTGCGCTGGCGCCGGGTCTGGCGTCGCAGCAGGAAGCCGCCACGCCGGGACCGCCCACAGATGTGGGTGAAGCCCAGGAAGTCGAAGGTCTCCGGTTTTCCCGCGCCGCGCTTGGCCCGGTCGGCCTGTGCCTGCCGGCCGAACTCGATCAGGCGGGTCTTGTCGGCGTTCAGTTCCAGGGCGAACCGCGCCAGGCGCTCCCGCAAGTCCGCGAGGAACCGCTCGGCGTCCGACCGGTGCTCGAACCCGACGACGGTGTCGTCGGCGTAGCGCACCACGACCATGGTCCCGGTCGCGTGGCGCTGGCGCCACTGCCGGACCCACAGGTCGTAGACGTAGTGGAGATAGACGTTGGCCAGCAGTGGCGATGCCACCGCCCCTTGCGGGCTGCCGGCCGTCGCCGGCTGCCGTTTCCCCGTCTCGTCCACCACGCCGACCGTCAGCCACTTGCGGATCAGCCGCAGGACGCGGGCATCGCCGATCCGGTGTTCCAGGAACCGCATCATCCAGGTGTGGTCGATGCTGTCGAAGAACGCCCGGATATCGGCATCCAGGATCCAGTTCACCCGGCACTCGCCGATCGCCACCGCCAACGCGTCGAGCGCGTCGTGCTGCCCCCGTCCCGGCCGGAAGCCGTAGGAGAAGCCGAGGAAGTCTTCCTCGTAGATGGCGTTCAGCACCTCCACCAGCGCCCGCTGGACGATCTTGTCCTCCAGCGCCGCGATCCCGAGCGGCCGCATCCGGCCGTCCGGCTTGGGGATGACATGCCGGCGTGACGGGTGCGCCCGGTAGCGGCCGGAATGCACGCGGTCCTTCAGGTCCGCCAGCCGTTCCTCCAGCCCCTCCGCGTACTCCCGCCACGTCATTCCGTCCACACCCGGTGCCGCGTCCCGCTTCAATGCCCGATAGGCAAAGCGCAGCAGGTCGGTATCCACGTGCGTCAGAAGGGTGGTGAACCGCTCCTCCTTTCGCTCCCGTGCCGCTTGACGTATGCGCTCCAGCCCCGAGAGCACGGGGGCCCGGTCCTGAGCCCGGCCCGTGTGCGGCGGAGACGCATTCCCCTCGGCCCCACCCCTTCCCTCCACCGGCTCCGCGTCCGCGTTCGCCGGCTTCACAGGTACTATGGATGGGTCTGACCTCTTCGGCGCGTGCGTCACCGGCTACGGCTCCTCGCCTTCCCGGTGCGGACCAGACGGCCATCGGCCCCTGGTCACGCCGAAGATCTCCCGGTTCCCGCGCAAGGAGCGTCCGCACATGCCAGGGTCTCTGACCACGCCGGACCGCCGGGGTGCTCGCATGACGCGCCCCGCCGTATCGCCTTCCAGGCACAGAACCCTGTCGGCATCCGGGATCGAGATTCTTACGCGGCTCAATGGCTGGCCTATGCGCTCCCCTGTCAACGCTTCGCCGGCGGCCTCGCGACCGCCGCCGCATGACTCGGGGCCGGTGTGGGTCGCTACTCCTTCACCGTACAGGACTTTCACCCGCTACTCCTTGCCGGTCTCCCGGCGCTCTCTGCGTGCATCTGTGGCTAAACAACGAAAATCAGTCCGACCGCATCGCGCAGACAGCCAGATACGGCCGGAAATGGTCCAGACCCGGCGTCGGCAGCCCCGGGACCTTGGCCTTGTCGTCCCAGCGGCGCACCAGCACCGCGTCGGGACCGAAGCGGCCCAGGATGAAGCGGGCCGCTTGGTCCTCGCTCAGGGGTCCCCCCTGGAGCCTCAGGCTCTGCTTCGAGGCGGGCGACAGGGCGGCGGCGTAGGCCGGCTCGACCGCGCACAGGTAGCGCTTGGCCGCGACGTGCAGCCGCACCGGCGCGCAGACGTCCTCGGGGAAGCGGTCCGCCAGCCATCGCGCGCCGATCGCCTCGTGCCGGGCGTCCAGCTCCTCGTCGGCGACCCCGTCGCCCAGCCCGTGGAGCAGGTGGCCGATATCGTGCAGCAGCGAGGCGACGACCAGATGGGGCGGGGCGCCGAACTGCTCGGCCAGTGCCGCGGTCTGGAGCGCGTGCTCGGTCTGGCTGACCGCCTCGCCGAAATAGGCTTGGTCGCCGGAGGCCCGGAAAAGCTCGAAAATCTCGGATACGGAGTCGGTCATGGCCTCGATCACGGAACAGCCCCCAGGGCGAGGCGGCGCTCGATGTCCTCGATCACGGGTATCAGCTGTCCGATCCCGTCGATCACATAATGGGCGCCGCCCGCGCGCAACCGATCATACGCGGCGGTCCGCCTGACCTTCAACTCGTCTTCCGACAGCGCCGTCAATTCCTCGACCGCCAGCCCCATCTCGTTGCCGGTCAGGGCTACCGCGACGGTCCACATGCCGGCATGGAGGCCCTCCTCGATTCCGGGAAGGGTGTCGTCCACCTTGACGCAGGCGGCGGCCGGCCAGACGTTCAGCTCGACCATGTTCTGGTAGCACATCAGCGGGGTCGGCCGCCCGGCGGCCAGGTCGCCGGCGCAGACCACGCAGTCCGGCTCGTAGCCGTTGGCGGCGGCCGCCGGGATCAGCACGTCCATGATCGGCCGGGAATAGCCGGTGGTCGAGCCGATCTTCACGCCGCGGGCGCGCAGGTCGGCGATGGTGGTGCGGGCGCCCGGCACCAGCGCCGCGTGGTCGGCGACCACCTCGACGTTCATGGGCAGGAAGCGGGCGTAGAGGTCGTCCACGTCGCCGTCGGACATGGGCCGGCCATGGATGTCCCGCCAGCGCTTCGCCACCTCGGGCAGCGCGCCGATTGCCTTGATATGGTCCCACTTGGGCAGCCCCATGGGCACGCGCGCCTCCGCGGCCGAGATCGTGACGCCGACCGTGCCGAACGCCGCCACGAACACCCCCATCGGCGCCCGGCTGCCGAAATCCACCACGGTGCCGGCCCAGTCCAGGATGACCGCGCGGACCGGTCCGTCGTAGGATTTGGCAAAGGGATTGGCGAAGGGATTGGTCGTCATGCCGTCGTATCTCCTTGGCCCCGGCCGCCACCTTGGCCGGAGCGCCGGGCATCTTGGGCGCCGCACTTTGCGCCAGGGGTCGGCGAAAGAAAAGCGGCTAAATCGATGCGAAAACAAGGTCGAGATTTCGTCCCGCATCATGAAACCGTAACGCAAAGCCGTGAGGTTTGGCTCCAACGGCCATGACCATTTGGATAGGGCCTATCAGCCGGGGAGTTCCGGACCATGGCCATCTTCAAGCCACGACCAGATCTTTTCCGCGCCGCGACCACCGGTGCCGCCGACACGACGCTGGCCTCGGCCGCCGTGAAGCTCCTCCACGCCCTGGCCACCGGCCGCCTTCTCCGCCTCAACCCAGCGCTGGCGGGCGAGGTGAGTTCTTCCGGCCACGGATGAACGGCGATCATCAAAGATAAATCGAAATCACCTTTTCTTGTCCGCGCGGATCTGTAGCCAATGTTATTCGAAGCTCCCCATGCCTGATGTGTCCCAAGCATCGTCAACGGAAGCCATAAGTTTCGTTTCCTGCCATCAGAGAACCTGCAGAAATCCAGGATCTATTCTGGAACTGCTTGCCCGAAAAATTTTGATTCTTGAAATCCTGAAATTCAAAGACAACTGGCAGGCCGTACCGTAGTATTGGAATTCGGAATCATGATCAAAACGGCTCTCTTTGCTTCTGCTGCTGCTATTGCCATGTCCTCATTCGCGGCAAGCGGCCATGCGCAGACGAATCCACAGACGCCCCAGGCAAACCAGAATTACTTCGAAGCTGACCCCGGATTCTATATCCGAGGCAGTCTCGGCTATTCCTGGTCAGCAAACGACGACATCGATTACTCGCCCCTTTGGGGCCTTGGCGTCGGCTACCGTTTCGATCCGAACTTCCGGGCGGACATCACGGTGGATTGGCGCGACCGCTACGTCGTCGAGGGGAGCAGCTTCAGCAGCTTCGACTCCGGGGTCGACAACCGCAGCTTCATGCTCAACGCCTATTACGACTTCGACCAGATCCCGGTCGTCCAGCTGCCGGGCGGCTTCAAGCCCTATGTGGGCGCCGGCGTCGGCTTCAGCCGGACCA
The DNA here is from genome assembly GCF_008843145.1 of Skermanella pratensis. Taxonomy (GTDB): domain Bacteria; phylum Pseudomonadota; class Alphaproteobacteria; order Azospirillales; family Azospirillaceae; genus Skermanella; species Skermanella pratensis. Next base: position 5,416,058 of record NZ_CP030265.1, read on the forward strand.
GCGTCAACGACCAGATCATTCCCGGTGCTGGCGGCACCGTCGCCAGCATAAGCGGCTCGGACCGGACCCGGTTCGCCTGGCAGGGCATGGCCGGCGTGGGCTACCAGATGACCCAGGAGTTCGCCGTAGACCTGGGCTACCGCTATGCCCAGCTCGGCAAGGTGAGGGCAAGCTCGACGACGGCGGCGACCGGCTCGATCGACGAGGATCTGAACGTCCACGAACTCGTTCTCACCGCGCGCTACGGCTTCTAGGGTGGTGTCCGATCAGGTTGAACCGCTCCGGTCCACGCGGCCTGCCGTTCCACTCGCCGCGTTGCGTTGGGCTGTCCCGGCCCGATCAGCCTGGCCGGGCACTTCTCTAACGGAAACGGGCAGGGCGTTGACCGGCGCGCCCCGCCCGGATCCCCGGCCTCGCCGTGCTCAGATACCCTCGCCGCGGCCTTGGACCGCGTCGCTGGGGTATTTCAGCCCGGTGACCCGCTCGGCATAGCCGACCAGCTCGCCCACAGCCTCCTCGATGCCCAGCCGTCCCGTCTCGACCACCAGCTCGGCGGCCTGCGGCTCCTCGTAGGGGGCGGAGACGCCGGTGAATTCCGGGATCTCGCCGGCCCGCGCCTTGCGGTACAGTCCCTTGGGATCGCGCTGCTCGCAGGTGTCCAGGTCGGCCTTGACGTGGATCTCGTGGAACAGGTCGCCGCCGATCGCCCGGGCGCGCGCCCGGTCCTGCCGGGTGGGCGAGATCAGCGCCGTCACCACGATCATGCCGGCCTCGGCGAACAGCCGGGCGGCCTCGGCGACCCTGCGGATATTCTCCGACCGGTCGGCGGGCGAGAACCCCAGGTCGCCGTTCAGCCCCTGCCGCACGCCGTCGCCGTCCAGGACGTAGACCTGCCGGCCGCGCTCGAACAGCGTCCGTTCCAGTCCCATGGCCAGCGTCGACTTGCCGGCCCCGGACAGGCCGGTCAGCCACAGCACGGCGCCCCGGTGGCCGTTGGACAGCGCCCGCTCGTCCGGGCTCACCGCATGCTCGACCCGCTGGAGGTTCCGCTCGGCGACCGCGTCGGCCCCCGTCACGATGAACCCGCCGACCACGTCGTGGCCGTCCAGAAGCACCCCGCGGCCGGTGCGGGGCAGGTCGATTGCCAGGTCCACCGCCACCAGGCTCCGGCTGTGCAGCACCACGTTGGCGATCTCGTTGCGGCCGACCCGGTCGGCGGCCGCCACGCCCAGGTCGTCGATGTCCACCACCTCGACGATCTTCTCCACCGTCACGCGGTGCTCGGCGGTCGCCAGCTTGAGCGTATAGGCCCGGCCGGTCTCCAGCGGCTTGGAGGCCAGCCAGAACAGCCGCACGGTCAGCCGGTGGGCCTCGACCGGCCGCTCCGCCGGAAGGCTGGCGATGTGGCCGCGCTCGACGAAGATGCGCTGGTCCAGCGTGATCCCGACCGACTGGCCCGCCGCGGCGCTGATCGCGGGCGCCGCGTTCCACGCCTCGATGCCGACGACCTTGGCGGTGCGGTTGTTCGGCGCGAAATGCAGGGTGTCGCCGACCCGCAGCCGGCCGGTCTCGATCCGGCCCGCCAGGATGCGGCGCTCGTCCGGCTTGTAGACGTCCTGGATCGGCAGGCGCAGCGGCAGCTCGTCCTCCGGCGCCGCCGGCAGGAAGCCGTCCAGCGCCTCGATCACGGTCGGCCCGTCATACCAGGCCAGGTTCCCGCTGCGCGACGCGATGTTGTCGCCGTGGCGGGCGGAGACCGGCAGGATCACGCCCGGCGCCACGCCGATCCCGTTCAGGTAGGCCCGGATCTCGGCCGCGACATGGTCGAACCGCGCCTGCGAGAAATCCACCATGTCCATCTTGTTGACGATCACGGCGACCTGTTTCACCCCCAGCAGGTGCAGCAGGTAGGCGTGGCGGCGCGACTGCTCCAGGGCGCCCTCGCCGGCGTCGATCACCAGCAGGGCCGCGTCGGCGCTGGACGCGCCGGTCACCATGTTCTTCAGGAACTCGGTGTGGCCCGGCGCGTCGATGATCACGTAGGGACGGCGTTCCGTCTTGAAATGGATCTGCGTCGTGTCGATGGTGATGCCCTGGTCGCGCTCGGCCTGGAGCGCGTCCATCACGAACGACCACTCGAACGGCATGCCGCGCCGGCGGCTCATCTCGCGGACCGCCTCGACCTTGCCGTCGGGCAGGCTGCCGGTGTCGTTCAGCAGCCTGCCGATCAGGGTGGACTTGCCATGGTCGACGTGGCCGACGATGACGATGCGCGCCTGGCGGCGCTGGGATGCGGGAATCAAGGGGCTCATCTCACATGTAACCGGAACTGCGCAGGCGCTCGAAGGCGTCCTCGGTTTCATTGTCCATCGACCGGCCGGCCCGCTCGGGCGTGCGGGTCACTTCCAGCTCGGAGATGATCTCGTCGATGCTCGCGGCGCTGCTGTCCACCGGGAAGGTGATGTTCTTCTCGCCCAGCGACCGGTACCGCTTGCCCTCGCGGGCGAAGTACAGCGGCACGATGGGGATCTCCTCGCGCTTGGAATAGCGCCAGATGTCCAGCTCGGTCCAGTGCAGCAGCGGGTGGATGCGCACATGGGTGCCCTCGGCGAACCGGGTCTTGTAGTGGTCCCAGAACTCCGCCGGCTGGTCCTTGAAGTCCCAGGCGCCGTCCAGCGCGCGCGGGCTGAACACCCGCTCCTTGGCGCGGGTCGCCTGCTCGTCGCGGCGGATGCCGACCATGATGCCCTGGTACTGCTCGCGGCGGAGCAGGTTCTTCAGCCCCTCGGTCTTGCGGGCGGCGGCGCGGGTGGCCGGCGGCAGCGTCGGGTCCATCTCGCTTTCCGGCGGGCACTGCTCGATCACCAGGTCCAGGCCCCAGTCGCGCGTGACCATGTCGCGGAACTCGTAGACCTCCGGCAGTTCCATGCCGGTGTCGAGCTGCACCACGGGGAACGGCACCTTGCCGAAGAAGGCCTTGCGCGCCAGCCACAGCAGCACGTTGCTGTCCTTGCCGATCGACCACAGCGCGGCGAGGCGGTCGATCCGGTTGAACGCCTCGCGCAGGATATAGACGCTCTGGCTTTCCAGTTGGTCGAGGTCGGTCATCGTCCGAAGTTCCACCACAATCAAAATGGCCCGCTGGGTAACGGGCGGTGTCAGATGAAGGATACGTTGCGCGGCACGGCGCCCAGGTGGATGCCGCATTCCGTCTTGTTCAGCCCGGCCCAGCGGCCGGAGCGCGGGTCCTGGCCGGGAGCGACCCGGTCGGTGCAGGGCATGCAGCCGATCGACAGGAAGCCGTCGGCCTCCAGCGGGTGGCGCGGCAGGTCGCGGCGGTCGAACTCCGCCTGGATCATGTCGCGGGACCAGGTCGCCAGCGGGTTGACCTTGAAGCGGCCGTCGTCGTCCCGCTCGACCGCGTCCAGGGCCGCGCGGGTAGTCGCCTGGAAGCGCTTGCGGCCGGTGATCCAGGCGTCGAAGCCGCGCAGCGCGCGGTCCAGCGGGATCGTCTTGCGGACGTGGCAGCAGGCGTCCGGCGACGACTGCCACAGCAGCCCTTCCGGGTCCGCCGCCTTCAGCTCGGCCGGGTCGGGCTCGATCGTGCGGACGTCGGTCAGGCCGAGCCGCTTGATCAGCGTGTCGCGGTAGCGCAGGGTCTCGCCGAACAGCTTGCCGGTGTCCAGGAAGATCACGGGGATACCCGGATCCACCTCGGCCGCCAGGGCCAGCAGCACGGCGGCTTCCGTCCCGAAGGAGGAGACCAGGGCGATCCGCCCGCGGAATTCGTCCCGCACGAGCGGCCGAAGCAGTTCGGCCCCGGACAGGCCACCATAGCGCAGCTGGAGCGCATCGAGCCCGTCCGCCAAATGTGTTCTCGCCAGTCCGTCCATGTCCGAAACACAATCCACAAAATGTTGATGTATTTACTCTAGCTATTGCACGTTAGCGAGTCTGGAGAAAGCCCGCAACGCTTTTAACATGCGGCATTGAGTCATTCAGCATATCTACACGGAAATTCTGTGTTGAATTGGAAAATTTATGCACCTTATATGCTCGCACGGCCCCGATACCGCCCCTCATGCATGGATTAAAGCGTCAGTCGCCATGTCACAGTCCCAAGACCTCCCCGCGAAGAAGCCCGCCCCGACCCCGAAGCTTTCGCAGGTCGAAGGCGTCAAGCAGGCGAGCGCGCTGCTGCGCGGCAGCATCGCTGAGACGTTGAACAGCGACCTCGTGAAATTCACCGAGGACGAATATAACCTGCTGAAATTCCACGGGACCTATCAGGGATACGACCGCGACTCCGCGACCGAGCTGAAGCAGGCCAAGGCGGAGAAGAAGTGGGAGTTCATGGTCCGCGCCCGCATCCCTGCCGGCCGCCTGACCTCCCGGCAGTACCTGGACCTGGACGCCCTTGCCGATCGCCGCGCCAACCATACGATCCGGATCACGACCCGGCAGGCGATCCAGTTCCACGGCGTCGTCAAGTCCGACCTCAAGGGCACGATCGCCGACATCAACGCCACCATGATCACCACGCTGGGCGCGTGCGGCGACGTGGTCCGCAACGTCACGGCCATGCCCGCTCCCGTGCGCAGCCCGGTCACCGAGCGTCTGGCGGCGGATGCCAAGCGCATATCCGACCATCTGCTGCCGCATACCCGGGCCTACCACGAGATCTGGCTGGACGGCGAGCAGTTGCTGGGCGAGCCCGAGATCGAGCCGATCTACGGCACGACATACCTGCCCCGGAAGTTCAAGATCGGCCTCGGCGTGCCGGAGGACAATTCGGTCGACGTGCTGACCAACGACCTCGGCATCGTGGCATTGTACGAGGGCGACACCCTGGTCGGGTACAATTTCGCGGTCGGCGGCGGCCTGGGCATGACCCACAACAAGCCGAAGACCTATCCGAGGCTCGCCAGCTTCGTCGCCTTCGTCGAGCCCGACGACCTGATCAAGGCTGTCGAGGCCGTGGTCATCGTCCAGCGCGACCATGGCGACCGAACCAACCGCCGCCACGCCCGCCTGAAATACACCATCGACGAGCGCGGCCTGCCCTGGTTCAAGTCGGAGATGGAGCGCGTCCTGGGCCGCGCCCTGGAAGATCCGCGCCCGATGCCGCCGTTCCAGGTCGCCGACCATCTCGGCTGGCACGAGCAGGGCGACGGGCTGTGGTACCTGGGCCTCGCGATCCCCAGCGGCCGCATCCAGGACACCGACCCGGTCAAGCTGCGCACGGCGCTGCGCGAGGTCGCGGCCCGGTTCGAGCCAGCATTGGTGCTGATGCCGACCCAGGACCTGATCCTGGCCGACATCCGGGACGAGGACCGCGCCGGCATCGAGGAGACGCTGCGCGCCCACGGCGTCCGGTTCGCCGAGGAGTTGCTGCCGGTCCACCGCTGGTCGCTGGCCTGCCCGGCGCTGCCGACCTGCGGCCTGGCGCTGACCGAGGCGGAGCGGATCCGCACCCCGATGATCGACCGCATCGCCGAGGTCATGGCCCGCTACGGCCTCGCCCAGGAACGGCTGAGCATCCGCATCACCGGCTGCCCCAACGGCTGCGCCCGGCCCTATGCCGGCGACATCGGGCTGGTCGGCCGCATGCCCGGCCATTTCTCGCTCTATGTCGGCGGTGATTTCGAGTGCACCCGGTTGAATTGGAAGCTGCTCGACCGTGTTCCCGAGGACGACGTGCCGGAGACCCTGGCCCCGCTGTTCGCCGAGTTCGCGGCCCAGCGCGACCAGGGGGAAGGCTTCGGCGACTTCCTGAACCGCCTCGGCCTGGAGCGGGCGACCGCCCTGGTCAAGCCCGACGCCGCCGCCGCCGAGGGCAATGCTGGCGACCTGGTGGAGGCCGACTAGTGTTTCCCATCGTCCTGGACCTGGATCACGTCTCGGTCGCTCTGGTCGGCACCGGGCAACTGGCGGCCAAGCGGCTGCAGCAGCTGGACCAGGCCGGGGCGAGGCGGCTGACCGTCTTCTCCGAAGCGCCCGACGCGCCCCTGGCGGCGCTGGCCGGCGAGCGGCTGATTCGCCGCCTGCCGACCGACGGCGACCTGGCCGCCTTCCAGGTGATCTACATCGTCGACCTCGATCCCGGCGCCGCGGCCGACCTGGCCGCGCGCTGCCGGGCGCTCGGCCGCCTGGTCAATGTGGAGGACGTCAAGCACCTGTGCGACTTCCACACGCCGTCCCAGGTCCGCCGCGGCGACCTGCTGCTCTCCATCTCGACCGGCGGCAAGAGCCCCGGCCTGGCGCAGCGCCTCCGCCGCTACCTGGAAGACCTGTTCCAGCCGGACTGGGAAGACCATCTGGACGAGCTGGCCCGCGCCCGAGCCCACTGGCGGGCGGAGGGCGCCGACATGCGGACGGTGGCCCGGCGCACCGAGGAAATGATCGAGAAGCGGGGCTGGCTGCGCTGAGCGGCCTGTTGAGTCGGGCACCGGAGCGAATCACCTGAAGGTTGTTTCGGTAGCCCTATCGTTTTAGACTGCCCCGGCGATCCGATCACGGTCAACACGGCCCGGGCAGAGAACAACGATCATGTATGCCCATCCCCAGCACGGCGGCGGCACTCGAATGAAGGACCTGCGGAAGGCGGGCGGCGCCTGGCTGAAGCAGTGCCGGCTGCACCGGGGCCTGACGCAGCTGCAGGTCGCCGAGGCCGTGGGGCTGGAGAACTACACCATGATTTCGATGATCGAGTCGGGCCGGGGCAGGATACCCCCTGAATCCTACCGGGCCTGGGCCGCGGTCATGGGCTTGACGCCGCAGGAATTCGTCCGGGAGATCATGAAGCATTACGATCCCGTGACGTACGAGATCCTGTTCCATCCCGACTGAGCCGGCCGAAGCCGGCGCTGCCATGATTCCTGCGGATTCGATATCGGCCGGAGCCCGTGTGCTCCCGCGCGCCGAACAGCGCGACGTGGCACATGGCGATCCTTCGGTCTCCTCACCCTGAAAAGTTCTCGAAATCCACAGGAAACATCGAACCGCCTTTTTTTGGCAGACATCCTCGGCGAAGAAAGCAAATCAGGCACCCGGTACCAATACGATGCTGATCGCATTCAGTATCGGGCCAATCAATGCTCCAGCCCCTGTAGGTCGGGTATAGCGGAGCGGCACCCGACAAGCAGTCGCGCCGATGCCGGGTGCCGCTCCGCTATACCCGACCTGCGATCGAAAGCGCATTGCTCATTGATCTACCTGAAGCTTTGTCTTTTGAACGCATCTCTGTACATGTTCAGTCTTACTCCTTGCTTGCCCATTCCCAAAGCACCGAAGAATTTTACAGCGGACAACCCGCGAAGAAACATTGTTTCCTTAGGAATTTCTGACACAGAAACATCTCGAATGCAGTCAAAAGGTGAGGAACATCTTTATGTTCGTTAACTAGTTGTGGTTCTGGAGCCACATATAAGCGACTTGCTGACAAGAATTTCACTTTGGGGCTTGAGCATCCTTACCTACTCCGATATGGTTTCCTCACATACGGGTTAACCTGTTAGGTCGGAAGAGCAAAAGAGACCTGATTGGGACACCTCGATGAAGGAAACCCGCCCAAGACTTCTCCATCGCCGATCAGGAAACCACGGAGGTCAAATCGCAAACCAGAGTGCTTGTGATGCATAGTGCGGATATGACTTTTATAATAACGTGTATTACTTAAGTTAAACAATAAACATCAAATCCGCTCCAATCATCGTAAACAAAAAATTAGTAAATCGTCGATAGAACAGCATTCAATTCATGGTCAAACGACAGCGTTGTACCTGAGGAACTGAAGTCACACACCTTCACTGTAAATCAAATACCCCTCTTTCAAAGGTCGCAGTGCTCTAATCCGACCGAAACGCCTCGATCCGCGCGAATATCAAAGGCGACGATCCGTGCGCCGCCTTCGATATCCGTACGGTAAAACCAAAAACCTTACGGATCGCTGCCTCTCCCGTACTGAAGTGACGGGTGCGGGGGAGTGGAGATTGGGGACCCGCCCTTGGGTCTTCCTGCTAGAGCATTACCCAGCCTGTCTCTAAGAGGCGAAATCGTGGCAACACTCGACGAAACCAAGACCAGCATCAACACGTGCTACGAGACTATTCTCCAGCGCATCCACTCCGACATCGAAGTCAACAGCTGGACTACGCCGGTTAACTCGGGAGCTCTGACGCTCGATCGGGTCCGTGAGAGCTTTAACAACTCGCTAGAGGCTCAGAACGTCAACAGCGTGATCCGTCTGTATCAGGCGGCCTTCGGTCGCGTTCCGGACGTCAACTCCGGCCTGTCGATGGAGCGGATCGCCGACGGTTTCGTCAACTCTCGGGAGTTCATGGACCGCTACGGCAGCAAGGATGTCACCCAGGCGTTCGTAACCTCGGCGTACTTCCAGGTTCTGGGGCGCGTCCCGGATGCGGGTGGCCTGGCGCACTGGACGACCTCCGGCCTGAACGCCGCCAAGCGCAGCGAGGACTGCAGCGGCAACCTGTTCGAGTACGGCCCGCAGCCCCAGTCGCAGCCCGTCGGCCAGACCTTCACACTCACTGACGGTGCGTTCCCTCGTGCGGATCTCCAAGGCGGCTATGCCGACACCGCCTTCGACATCCGCGCGGCGAAACTGACCCCCGCCTGGATGATCCCTGCCTCCCCCGCATCGATGTCGACCGCGGGTGTGGGGGAGTGGAGATGAAGACCCTCCCCGGGTCCTTCCGGTAAAGCTTTACCAAAACTGTCTCTAAGAGGCTCAATCGTGGCTAATTCTGAAACTATCAACTTTTTCTACGAGCACATTCTCCAGCGGATCCCGTCCGCCGCCGAAGTCGCCAGCTGGGAAGCGCCGCTCAACTCGGGCGCTCTGAACATCGAGCAGGTCAAGGTGGCGTTCCTCAACTCGGCCGAGGCTCAGCACGTTCACGCGGTCGTCCGCCTGTACCAGGCGGCTTTCGGTCGCGTTCCCGACGAGGGCGGTCTGAAGTACTGGGTCAGCTCCGGCAAGTCGATGGGCGAGATCGCCGACGGCTTCGCCAATTCCCCGGAGTTCACCAACCGCTACGGCAGCAGCAACGTCAGCGAGGCGTTCGTCACCTCACTGTACTACAACGTGCTGGGCCGTGCTCCGGACGCCGGCGGACTGGTGGGCTGGACGAACTCCGGCCTGAGCGCCGCTCAGATCCTGGCCGGCTTCTCCGAATCGGCCGAGTTCAAGATCAAGACCACCACCGCAACCTACGTCTTCCTGGACAACGCCGCCAAGGGCGAGGAAAGCTACACGGGTGGTCTGTTCGACCGTATGCCGGCCCAGCCTCAGCCGGAGCCCGTTGGTCAGACCTTCACGCTCACTCAGAGTGTGGATACCTTTGTCGGCAATGACGGTACTGACACGATCAATGGCCTGCTGAACATCGACGGCATCAACACGCTGAACGCCCTGGACAGCATCGACGGCGGCAACGGTGTCGACACCCTGAACATTTCGATGGGCGGTGCCAATTCCGGACTTCCGGTTTCCGCCTCGATCAAGAACGTCGAGATCATCAACCTGGTCAGCGACGGCGGTAAGCTGGGCGGGACCGGTGGCACCGTTGACGCTTCCCGTTTCGTCGGCGCCCAGCAGATCTGGCAGATCGACGCCGCGAATAATGTCACCAAGCTGGCGTCCAGCACCACGGCGGGCTTCAAGGGCGTTGTCGCCGACGCCGCCGCGAACCTGAAGGTGTCCGCGGCTGCGACCGCTGCTTCGGTTTCGATCGCTCTCGACAATGTCATTGGTGACGGTAACAACGTCTCCCGACTGTCGGTCGACGGCGCCGCGCTGAACAACGTCGCGATTTCCGGTTCGCTCGCCCCGACGGAAGAGGGTGAGGACGAAGCCTCCCTCACGCTGGGTGTGACGGTTGGCAAGGATGCGAGCGGCAAGGACCTGAGCACGCTGACGGTCAACACCTCGGTCGACACTTCCCTGAACGTCACCGGCGCAATCACCACCCTCGCCGCCGGCGAAAGCACTGGCGGGATCACCTACGCCGGCGCCCCCACCGTGTCGAGCATCACGACCGGTTCCGGGAACGATGACGTTTCGATCGGTTTTGCGACGGCCAAGGCGACCAGCACTGTCGCTGCGAAAGACGCTTTTGTTTACACCGCCAACGGCGACGATCTGATTACCGTCAACACCACCGGCTCCGGTACGACCAAGGTGGATGGTGGCCACGGCGATAACACCTTCGTGGTCGGTGCTAATGCCGATGTTGACGCCAAGCTGGAAGTGATCAGCGGCGACGGTATCGACACCGTCAGCATTCTGGGGCGTAGCGGAACGGTCGACGTCAGTGTCGGAAAGGGCAATGACAACGTGACGATCGGTTCTGGTTACAAGACCATTACCGTCAATGCCGGCGAGGGCAACGATATCGTCCACGTCATGGACGCTGACCATGAAGGCTATCGTTCGCTGACCGACAAGGATGTTCTGGACGGCGGCGAAGGGATTGACACCATCGTGGTCGGGGCGTCGGCGATGGTTAACTCGGGCGACTATGATCGACTCGCGAACCTGACCACCTTTGAACACCTGCGGTTCGTAGGCCCCATCGGCACCGAGGAAGTGGCACTCGATGCGGCTGAACTCAGGAACTTCTCGCAGATCGAAGTGACCGGTCAGTACATCGGCGATGGCAACGAAGGAGTGTCTGTCGCCTCCTACGTCAAGAACGTGTCGGCCGACCAGACTATCGTCGTCTACGGCAATGAGGGTTTCGGCCCGGGATCTTTCGGCCTAGCTCACGTCTTCGCCGAAGGCTACGACACCGATGCTATTGACTACAATGCCGCGGCGGGCGTGCTGAACTTGAAGGTTCAGGACAGCGTCTCAGGCATTGGTGTTTTTGCCAAGTCCGTGAACCTGACCGTGGAAGCCACCACTGAAGGCGGTATGGTTGCGGCTGTCATCGGCAACGTTGAAGGCAACACCACCTCCATCAAGAGCGATATCGACAGCGCTACTATCAACCTTGTGAGCACCGTCGATGCCGAAACCGAGATCTCCCATGTGGCACAGGCTTGGGTGCAGTCTGCCGATGCCGGGACAGGCTTTACCAGCCTGACCATCAAAGGCACTGGTTCGGCATGGGTAGACAACCAGGATGGTAAGCTCACCTCGATCGACGCCTCGCAACTGGGCGGCACCGACTCGGATGGCACACCGTTCGGCGGGCTCTCGTTCAATGGCGAGGCGTCTGTCAAAGAAAACATCAAGCTGGGCAGCGGCATCGACGACCTCACCATCTCTTCCCGTGCCGGCAATGCCAGCCTGGACAAGATGGACACCATAACCGGCTTCAAGCTGGTCATGAACGAGGACGGGACCGACTTCGCCGTGGGTTCGGATAGGTTTAAGCTAAACTTTGGTGAGTACGTTAACCTGGATGCCGAAGGCGATGATCTCCCAGGGGACGAGTACTGGAGCACCGACGGGTTCCAGACCTCTGCCACCAAGTTCGTGGCGTACACGTTCAACAGCGCGCCTACGAGCCTGGGTGCGGCCCTGAACACCGTGTCTGCACTGACGGAAAAGGCTGTCGTCTTCAAGTATGGCAATGACAGCTATATTTACGCCGAGAACGAGACCGGCGGCACAGTGAACGGCAACTTCGAGGCGTCTGACATGCTGGTCAAGCTGGTCGGCATCACCGACGTGGATGCACTCGCCAAGGCAGCTTCTCTGAGCTTCCTGAACGACTAATCTGATCATCGGGAAGGGCGCTGTGAAAGAACAATTGCAGCGCCCTTTCAGATCCGGAACTGAAAGGGCCTCGTGAAGACGGGGCCCTTTTTCACGAAGGCCAATCATGCAAGTCGTGCACAAGGATCTCTTTCCGACACGTCTCTGGATATTCAATCTGGAGGAGCTGTTGCCGCGGTTCGATGCTTGGCAGGAGCAAATCCTCGCATGGCGGCATGCTGATCCTGTTCCGGCAGGTCGTTCCAACCGCAAGGGATGGAATAGCCAGAAGTCACTTTTCTCCGAAAGCGCGTTTGCGTCGCTCAAGGAGGCCGCGAGCGCAGGCTTCAGCCATGCCTTCCGAGACATGCAACTCTCCTCGGACGTACGGTTCCGTCTGGAAGCATGGGTTAACCTTCATGATCCCGGAGGATTCAACACTCTACATGCGCATCCCGGGGTCCTGCTGTGCGGATGCTTTTACCTTCAAGTGCCGGAAGGTGCCGGCCCGATAGTCTTCCGGGACCCCCGCCCAGGTGTGGTGCTCACACCTTTCAATGGGAAGGGGATTCATTGCGGTGGTGATGTGTCGGTACGTCCGGGGCCAAGTCAACTGATCGTGTTTCCGAACTGGCTTGAGCATCGGGTGGAGCCGAACGATGGGGCGGAACCCAGGATTTCCATAGCCATGAATGCGCTTGCAGCCTGACCTTCCTCAATTCCTCTGAGAGTAAGCCCTTTGCCATGGTTCCTCCTCCTCAACCGAACGTGGCCCATGACGCGGGCGACCTCCGCAAGGAGGCTGGCCTCTGGATCAAGTCGCTCCGCAGGGCAGCGGGTCTCTCACAGCGCCAACTCGCCCAGGCAGCGGGGGTCTACTACTACACGACCATCGCGCAGATCGAGGCGGGCAAGCTGCGTATCCAGCCGGACCGCTACGAAGCCTTCGCCCAGGCGCTGGGCGTCGCCGATACCCAAGCCTTCGTCAAGCAGCTCATGAGCTACTACGACCCGGTCACCCACAAGGCTCTGTTCGGCGACGAGCGGGGCGACGAGAAGGTCGAGGACTGACCCGCCCCGCAGCAAGGGACCATCGAACCGACCCCATGACCACACGCCTCCTTCCGCAGCAGCCCGCCCCGGTTACCCGGCGCGACGCCGCCCTCACCGCGCGTTTCCTCCTGCCCGCGTCCGAGGCCCTGGAGGAGTTGTTCCTGGATCTGCGTGCGGAAACGGATCGGCTTCTGGGTCCGGCGATGGGGGCGCGATACGGCAAACCCTATCCGCTCGGCTGCTGCCGGGAGATAACCCAGGACGTGCTGGGCCGGCTCGGCGGCGTGCTGGCGAAACCCGATCACCGCGGCGCCCGGGCCCTGAGCGCCTTCCTGGCTGCCGGAGGCGCCGGCCGCTGCGTCTGGGGCGCCCTGCGGGGCCGATACTTCCAGACCGCCCTTCAGTTCGGCGGGCTCTATGTGGACGTCGCCAACGACACGGTGACCGTGACCAAGCCCAAGGTGGAAATCCTTCCCCTGGAAGAGGCCGGGCTGGAAGCGGTTCGCGGTGCCGAGCATTTCGCCGAGATCGCCGACGCTTATTGGGGGATGCGGATCGTCGCCAACCACGCCTTGCCGTCCCTGGCGCCGCTCCTGCCGATGATCGGCGTGATTCCCGGCCGAGCGCCCGTGCTGCATTCGGCGACCCGCTACATGACCGAACTTTTCCGCCAGGACGGGTTCGCCCGCTCCGAGGCATGGTTGACCAACGGGCCGGTGCCTCCTGCCGAGGTGGTGGAGGCGCTGCGCGCCCGCTGCCCCGAGGACCTGCTGACCGCCGATCCCCATACCGGCGTGAGGGCCGCCGTCGCCGCTTGCCGATCCGCCCGGGCCGCGGGATTGGCCGCCAGCGCGGAATGGCGCGACGCCCGCGTCAGGGACTTCCTCCGCATATTCCCTGTCCAGCCGGACCCATCGCCGGACGGAGCGTCAAGCTCCGCCCTGAACATCGTCTGGAAAGCCGATCCCGGCGGACGCCGGCACCAGCGCCGGCATCGGCAGGACGCCAATTGATCCGACGACCCCCTCCCTCCCCACGACGGGTTGACCGATGCCCCTTCCACTCCTGATCGCCGCGTGGTGCGCCTTCGCCCTGGCCGTCACGGCCGGCTGCCTCGTGCCGGCCGACCGGCTGCCCGCCCGCCTGCCGAACGACAAGCTGCTTCACCTGCTGTCCTATGCGGCGCTGGGGCTGCCGGTCGCGGCTCTGGCGTCCACTTCCGGGCAGGCCGCCGCCGGCGTGGCGGCCCTGCTGCTCGCCGGCCTGGCGATCGAGGTCGCCCAGCACTTCGTTCCCGGCCGCTCCTTCTGCGTCCGCGACCTGGCCGCCAACGCGGCGGGGGTGCTGATCGGCACGCTGGCCGGCTTGCCCGTGACGCTCTGACCGTAACGCCTCCAGTCCCAGTCACCCCCGAGACGAACCTGGGTCGGGCAGGCCGAGGCCGGACAGGAGCCCGTTTCCATCGCCTCCGCGTTCCTGGATTCGCAGGAGTTCCGGGACCGGTACGGTACCGATCCGCAGCCGGATTTCCTGGTTCCGCTGCTCTACCGGAACGCCTTCGGACGCGAGCCCGAGCCGGAGGGGCTGGCGTCGTGGACGGCGCCGATTCAGGCGGGCCTGTCTCCGGCCGGCCTGCTCCATGCCATAGCCCTGCGCCCCGAGGCGAGGCTCCACATCGGGACCGCCGCGGACGAGTACTGGTACGTCCGAGGCGGCCTCATCCACTCCCCGAAGAAACCAACGCGCCGACGACGGGTTACCCAGGCTGATACCGCAGTTCCGAGGTGACCTCATGCAGCGCGACAGGCAAGGCAGGGGGCGGCCGTTCGCCCCCATGGCGATGGGCATACTCCTGCTTCTCATGGGCCTCGCCCTGGCGGGCGGAGGCGTCTGGCTGATCGCCCTGGGCGGCTCCTGGTACTATGCCGTCGCCGGGGCGGCCCTTCTGCTCGCCGCCTTCCTCCTGTTCAGGAGGAACCCCGCGGCGCACTGGGTCTATGCCCTTTTGCTCCTGGGCACGCTGGCCTGGTCCCTGTGGGAGGTCGGATTCGACTGGTGGCCGCTGGCGGCGCGCGGGGCGGTCTTCGTCGTGGTCGGCCTGCTCCTGCTGCTGCCCTGGGTCACCCGCCCGCTGGGCGGCCGTTCCGGGGCCACCTCCCTGCCGCTGGCGGCGGCGCTCGCCGTGGCGGTCGTCGTCGCGGCCGTGTCCTGGTTCACCGATCCCCACCGGATCGAGGGGACCGCCCCGGGACCCCGCGCCGAAGCCCCGGCAAACCTGCCCGCCCCGGCGCCCGACATCCCGCCCGGCGAATGGCACGCCTACGGACGCACCGGTTACGGCCAGCGCTACTCCCCGCTCGACCAGATCACGCCGGCCAACGTCTCCCAGCTCCAGGAGGCCTGGACCTACCACACCGGCGACCTGCGCGGCCGGCCCGGCGACCCGGAGGAAACCACCTTCCAGGTCACGCCGCTGAAGATCGGCAACCGCCTGTTCATCTGCACGCCGCACCAGCTCGTCATCGCCCTGGACGCCACCACCGGCGGGGAGATCTGGCGCTACGATCCGGAGATCCGCGGCGACCTGGCGCTCCAGCACCTGACCTGCCGCGGCCTGTCCTACCATCCCGCGTCCGAGGAAACGGCCGCCGCCCCGGCTCCCGCCTCGCCCGCCCCGGCGGAGCCTGAGGATTCCCCGGTCCCGGACATGCCGGTCGCGGCCAACACCGCCCCGGAGACCGCCGACAACTGCCCCGCCCGCCTGTTCATGCCGACCGCCGACGGCAGGCTGATCGCCCTCAACCCCGAGGACGGCGCGATCTGCACTGCCTTCGGCGGCGGCACCGGGCAGATCGACCTGTGGCGCAACATGCCCAACGTCAAGCCGGGCTCCTATTACTCGACCTCCCCGGTGGTGGTCACCCGCGATCTCATCATCGTGGGCGGCACCGTCCTGGACAACGTTTCGGTCAACGAAGCCTCGGGCGTGATCCGAGCCTTCGACGTGAACACCGGCGATCTCGTCTGGGCCTGGGACTCCGGCGATCCGGACGACACGGCCCCACCCCCTCCGGGCGAGACCTACACGCCCAGTTCGCCCAATTCCTGGTCGATCTCCGCGGTGGACGAGGGCCTTGGCCTGGTCTACATCCCCATGGGCAACCAGCCGCCCGACCAGTGGGGTGGCAACCGCAGTCCGGCGGTGGAGCGGTTCTCGTCCTCCGTCGTCGCCCTCGACCTCGCGACCGGGCAGGTGCGGTGGAACTTCCAGACCGTCCACCACGACCTCTGGGACTACGACGTGCCGTCGCAGCCCAGCCTGATCGACCTGACCGTCAACGGGCAGACGGTGCCGGCTCTGGTCCAGCCGACCAAGCAGGGCGAGCTCTTCGTGCTCGACCGCCGCACCGGCGAGCCCGTCCTGCCGGTGACCGAGCAGCCCGCCCCCAGGGTGCCGCCGAGGGCGACCACACCGCCCCGACGCAGCCCGTCTCGGCGCTCTCCTACGATCCGCCGCCGCTGAGCGGCCGGGACATGTGGGGAGCCACCCTGTTCGACCAACTCGCCTGCCGCATCCAGTTCCACCGGCTGCGCTACGAGGGCCGCTATACCCCGCCCTCCACCGAGGGTTCCCTGATCTATCCCGGCAATTTCGGCGTGTTCAACTGGGGCAGCATCGCGGTCGATCCCCAGCGCCGGATCGCCTTCACGACGCCCACATACCTCGCCTTCGTATCCCAGCTGATTCCGCGGGAGGACGACACGACCCTCTATGTCCAGGGCGAGAACCGGCCGGAATACAGCCTGCCGGCGCTCAACGAGAATTTCGGCGCGCCCTTCGCGGTCAAGCTGGCCCCGTTCGTCTCCGTCCTCGGGCTGCCCTGCCAGGCTCCCCCCTGGGGCTATGTCTCGGCGGCCGACCTGACCACCGGCGAGATCGTCTGGAAGCACAAGAACGGCACGGTCCGCGACGCCTCGCCCCTGCCGCTGCCCTTCGCGATGGGCGTGCCCAATTTGGGCGGTCCGATCATGACGGCCGGCGGCGTCGCCTTCCTGTCGGGCACCATCGACTATTACGTGCGCGGCTACGACGTGACCACCGGCGAGCAGCTTTGGGAAAGCCGCCTGCCGGCCGGCGGCCAGGCGACACCCATGACCTATCTGGGCGAGGACGGCCGCCAATACCTGCTGGTCGCCGCCGGCGGCCACGGCTCGCTGGGCACCAAGGCCGGCGACAGCGTCATCGCCTACACCTTGCCACCGGACGGTCTCCCATAGGGACTCCCATAAGAGGGTAAAGCAGGGGCTCGACGCTCAACCCCTGCTTTCACCGCATCACTGTGTCACCGCGTCATCGCGATATCGTATGGAGATGCCGGATCGGCCGGCCGGCCGCGGTAGCCTGGGCCGCCAGCACGATGCCCTGGGCGTCGATGCCGAAATGCCGGTACAGGTCGGCGATGGTGCCGGTCTGGCCGAAATGCTCGACGCCCAGCGCCCGCGTCCGATGGCCGTGGACCGATCCCAGCCAGCCCAACGTGGCGGGATGCCCGTCGATCACCGTCACGATGCCGCAGTTCGACGGCACGCCGTCCAGCAGCCGCTCGATATGCGACCGGGCATGCACCAGCCCGCGCTCCCGCGCCCGCTGGGCGGCGCTCCAGCCGCCGTGCAGCCGGTCGGCCGAGGTGATGGCGAGCAGTCCCACGTCGCGCCGGTCCTCGGCCATCAGCCCGACGGCCTCGATCGCCTCGGGCGCCACGGCGCCGGTATAGGCCACCACGACCTGGCAGTTCGGCCCCGGCCGCCGCATCCAGTAGGCGCCGTCGATGATGTCCTGCCGAAGCTCCGGCACCATGTCCCGGCCCGGCTGCTCCAGCGTGCGCGACGACAGGCGCAGATAGACGGCACCGCCGATCTCGTCCCTCAGCCAGTTCCGCTCGTTCGGCTGGCCCTCGCCGTTGCGCTGCATGTAGTCGAAGGCCCAGCGCATGATGACGCCCAGCTCGTCCACGAAAGCCGGCTCGAAATAGGCCAGCCCGTCCTGCGCCATGCCGACCAGCGGCGTCCCGATCGACTGGTGCGCGCCGCCTTCGGGCGCCAGCGTGACGCCGGCCGGCGTCGCCACCAGCATGAACCGGGCATCCTGGTAGCAGGCATAGTTCATCGCGTCGGCGCCGCGATAGATGAACGGGTCGTACACCGTGCCGATCGGCAGCAGCCGTTCCCCGAACACCGAATGGGACAGCCCCAGCGCCGACAGCATGGTGAACAGGTTCGCCTCGGCGATGCCCAGCTCGAAATGCTGCCCCTCCGGCGAGAAGTCCCAGCTATAGGTGGACGGAATGCGCTCCTTTTTGAACAGGTCGGCCATGGCCTCCTTGGCGAACAGCCCGCGCCGGTTCACCCAGGACCCCAGGTTGGTCGACACCGTCACGTCGGGCGCCGTCGTCACGATGCGCTCCGCCAGCCCCTCCTTCGTCCGCCCCAACTCGTTCATGATCAGGCCGAACCCCGCCTGGGTGGACAGCGCCTTCTGCGCGGGCACGACCAAAGCCTCCGGCACCGGAACCACCGGGGCCGAATACCGCCGCGGCCCCTTGGCGAAGAACGGCACGCCGTCCAGGAACGCCGACAGCCGGTCCTCGCCGATCCCCAGCCCCTCGAAGCGGTCCCACTCGTGCCCCGGCCGGATGTTCAGGCCGTCCCGGAACGACTCCATCTGCGCCGGCGTCAGCAGCCCCGCATGGTTGTCCTTATGGCCAGCCAGCGGCAGCCCGAACCCCTTGACCGTATAGGCGATGAAGCACATCGGCCGGTCATGCCGCCGCGCCGCTTCGAAAGCCTCCAGCAGGGACGGCAGGTCGTGGCCGCCCAGGTTGCCCATCAGGTCAGCCAATTCCCCGTCGGAGCGCCGCTCGATCAGCCGGGACACGGGTCCCTGGTCGCCCAGGTCGTCCATCAGCCGCCGGCGCCACGCGGCACCGCCCTGGAAGGTCAGGGCCGAATAGAGCTGGTTCGGGCAGGTGTCGATCCATTCCCGCAGCCGGTCGCCGCCCTCCTCGCGGAACGCCTCCCGCATCAGCCGGCCGTGCTTCAGGATCACGACGTCCCAGCCAAAGTTGCGGAAGATGCCTTCCAGCCGTTCCCACAGCCCTTCGCGGATCACCGCGTCCAGGCTCTGCCTGTTGTAGTCGACGATCCACCAGGTATTGCGCAGGCCGTGCTTCCAGCCTTCCAGCAGCGCCTCGAAGATGTTGCCCTCGTCCATCTCGGCATCGCCGATCAGGGCGACCATGCGCCCCTCCGGGATCGAAGGGGCCCAGTCCCTGGCCTTCAGGTAATCCTGGACCAGCGAGGCGAACAGCGTCTGGGCGACGCCCATGCCCACCGACCCGGTCGAGAAATCGACGTCGTCCACATCCTTGGTCCGCGACGGATAGCTCTGCGCACCCTTGTAGCCCCGGAAATTCTCCAGCTTTTCGCGCGTCTGGTTGCCCATCAGGTACTGGATCGCGTGGAAGATCGGGCTGGCGTGCGGCTTGACCGCGACCCGGTCCTCCGGCCGCAGCGCCGCGAAATACAGCGCCGTCATGATCGTCGCCAGGGAAGCCGACGAAGCCTGGTGCCCGCCTACCTTCAGCCCGTCCTGGTTGGGCCTGACATGGTTGGCATTGTGGATCGTCCATGACGCCAGCCAGAGGATCTTGCGCTCCAGCTCGCGCAGGCATTCGACGGTATCGGCATCGTGTTCGATGGTCGTTGAGTCAACCATTTCCGCTTCGCTTCCCAGGATGAGGACAAGCCGTGACCATAACACCGGCGCCCGGGCAAATGGTTGCGAACTGCGCTGCCCGATGCCATGATTTTGGCACCCAATGCCATGACAAAGCATTTTCGCGCCATCCAATGCCAAAGCCCAGCCTCGACGCCATCGACCGGAAGATCCTCGCCCGCCTCCAGAAGGACGGCCGGATCGCCAACAACGACCTCGCCTCCGCCATCGGCCTGTCGCCCTCGCCCTGCCTGCGCCGGGTCAAGGCGCTGGAGGAGAGCGGGGTGATCCGTACCTACGTGGCGCTGGTCGATCCCTCGACCGTCGACCTTCCGGTAAACGTGTTCGTCAGCGTCACCCTGGAAAAGCAGATCGAAGAACGCCTCGACGCTTTCGAAGCCGCGATCATGCATCGGCCGGAAGTGCTGGAGTGCTACCTGATGACGGGAGAAGCCGATTACCTGCTCCGCGTAGTCGTTCCCGACCTTGCGGCCTACGAACACTTCCTCAAGACCCACCTGACCCGAATACCCGGCGTCTCCAGCATAAAATCAAGCTTCGCGTTGAAACAGGTGCGCTACGAGACTGCATTGCCGCTCCATCACCTGCCTGCGTAAGTTCCAAGGGTTATTGGCCACAGATGCACGCAGAGAGCGCCGGGAGACCGGCAAGGAGTAGCGGGTGAAAGTCCTGTACGGTGAAGGAGTAGCGACCCACACCGGCCCCGAGTCATGCGGCGGCGGTCGCGAGGCCGCCGGCGAAGCGTTGACAGGGGAGCGCATAGGCCAGCCATTGAGCCGCGTAAGAATCTCGATCCCGGATGCCGACAGGGTTCTGTGCCTGGAAGGCGATACGGCGGGGCGCGTCATGCGAGCACCCCGGCGGTCCGGCGTGGTCAGAGACCCTGGCATGTGCGGACGCTCCTTGCGCGGGAACCGGGAGATCTTCGGCGTGACCAGGGGCCGATGGCCGTCTGGTCCGCACCGGGAAGGCGAGGAGCCGTAGCCGGTGACGCACGCGCCGAAGAGGTCAGACCCATCCATAGTACCTGTGAAGCCGGCGAACGCGGACGCGGAGCCGGTGGAGGGAAGGGGTGGGGCCGAGGGGAATGCGTCTCCGCCGCACACGGGCCGGGCTCAGGACCGGGCCCCCGTGCTCTCGGGGCTGGAGCGCATACGTCAAGCGGCACGGGAGCGAAAGGAGGAGCGGTTCACCACCCTTCTGACGCACGTGGATACCGACCTGCTGCGCTTTGCCTATCGGGCATTGAAGCGGGACGCGGCACCGGGTGTGGACGGAATGACGTGGCGGGAGTACGCGGAGGGGCTGGAGGAACGGCTGGCGGACCTGAAGGACCGCGTGCATTCCGGCCGCTACCGGGCGCACCCGTCACGCCGGCATGTCATCCCCAAGCCGGACGGCCGGATGCGGCCGCTCGGGATCGCGGCGCTGGAGGACAAGATCGTCCAGCGGGCGCTGGTGGAGGTGCTGAACGCCATCTACGAGGAAGACTTCCTCGGCTTCTCCTACGGCTTCCGGCCGGGACGGGGGCAGCACGACGCGCTCGACGCGTTGGCGGTGGCGATCGGCGAGTGCCGGGTGAACTGGATCCTGGATGCCGATATCCGGGCGTTCTTCGACAGCATCGACCACACCTGGATGATGCGGTTCCTGGAACACCGGATCGGCGATGCCCGCGTCCTGCGGCTGATCCGCAAGTGGCTGACGGTCGGCGTGGTGGACGAGACGGGGAAACGGCAGCCGGCGACGGCCGGCAGCCCGCAAGGGGCGGTGGCATCGCCACTGCTGGCCAACGTCTATCTCCACTACGTCTACGACCTGTGGGTCCGGCAGTGGCGCCAGCGCCACGCGACCGGGACCATGGTCGTGGTGCGCTACGCCGACGACACCGTCGTCGGGTTCGAGCACCGGTCGGACGCCGAGCGGTTCCTCGCGGACTTGCGGGAGCGCCTGGCGCGGTTCGCCCTGGAACTGAACGCCGACAAGACCCGCCTGATCGAGTTCGGCCGGCAGGCACAGGCCGACCGGGCCAAGCGCGGCGCGGGAAAACCGGAGACCTTCGACTTCCTGGGCTTCACCCACATCTGTGGGCGGTCCCGGCGTGGCGGCTTCCTGCTGCGACGCCAGACCCGGCGCCAGCGCAAGCAGGCCAAGCTCAAGGAAATCAAGGAGGAACTCCGGCGGCGCTGGCACCAGGGCATCCCGGAGCAAGGCCGGTGGCTGGGACAGGTGATGAGCGGCTTCTACGCCTACTTCGCCGTCCCGACCAACTACCGGGCCCTTGCCAACCTGCGCTACCATGTCGGCGTCCTGTGGATGAGGGCGCTGCGTCGGCGCAGCCAGAAGGACAAGACACCGTGGGACAAACTCACGCGCCTTGCCGATCACTGGCTGCCACGGCCGCGCATCATTCATCCCTGGCCCGGAAACCGCTTCCGCGTCAAACACCCAAGGTGGGAGCCGGATGCCTTAATCGGGCACGTCCGGTTCTGTGCGGGGGGCGCCCGGTAACGGGCGTCCCTACCGCGATTGGGCGCAGATAGGTCCTGAAAAACCATCTGCGCCCATCTGCGTTCATCTGTGGCCAAGTCTTTCAGGCTTGTTTCAGCTGGAAAGCCCGACAGGATCGCCGACACCCAATCCCAACACCGTATCCGCCCGGCCCTGGTTGACCGCGATCTCGGCGAGGCCGTTGGAGTTCCCGTACCAGAAGGGTTCGCCCGGCGGGACGGCGCCGAATGTGCGGGCGCGGGCGATGCGCCGGCCGGCCGCCGTCAGCACGGCGTCGGCCGGGAGCGTCGAGGCGCGCAGGCCGGTCATGGCGTTGCCGTAGACGTCGATATAGACGACCTGCGCCAAGTCGTCGGGCCAGTCGGGGCGGCGGACCCGCTCCACCGGGACCGGCGTCCCGGGAACCAGTCCGCCCAGCGCCAGGCCGGCGGCCACCGGGGCGAACAGGTCGCGGCCGTGGAAGCTGGCCGACAGGCGCTCCGGCCGCCAGTCGATCGCCCAGGCCTCCACCGAGGCGGCGCGGCGCATCACCAGTTCGAACAAGCCGTTGTCCGGCCCGACATACCAGCGGCCGTCGGCCCGCACGGCCAGCGGCAGGCGGTCGGTCCCGACGCCGGGATCGACGACCCCGAGCAGCACGCCGCCCTGCGGCACGGCGACGCAATAGGCGGCGAGCAGGTAGGCGCAGGGATAGGGTTGGAAGGCGGGCGCGTCCGCGAACAGGTCGATCACCGGCACCCCCGGCGCCCGGCCTGCCAGCACCGCCTTCACCTGTCCGGTATAGGGTCCGGACAACCCGAAATCGGTAAACAAAACAATCATCGTGCTGGTTCCCCCATTAAGAAACCTCAGAGGTATACTTGCAAATTCGAGAATCCATGGCATATCCTTTTTCAAGCACTTCACAAGAACAAATAAATCACGGGACCTGTCAATATGAACACCTGTTCAATATCGAATTACGGTGGAGGCATACAGTGATGGCCCTGGTTTCCAGACGGTTGTTCGTGCTGGCGATCCTGTGCCTCGCCCTCTACCCGATCGCTTCGCCCGGCACGGCGCGAGCCGCCGGCCAGCCCTTCGCCGCCGTCACCACCACGTCGCAGGTGGCGGACCTGGTGCGCGAGATCGCGGGCGGGCGGGCCGAGGTTTCCAGCCTGATGGGCGAAGGGGTCGATCCGCACACCTACAAGCTGACCCGGTCCGACGTGGCGCGGATCGCCGGGGCCGACGTCGTGTTCTACAGCGGCCTGCACCTGGAGGGGAAGATCATCGACGCGCTGACCCGCGTCGCCGGCTCCGGCAAGCCGGTCCACGCCGTCGCCGAGGCGGTCCCGGCCGACCGGCTGCTGACGCCCGAAGGGTTCGACGGCAACCCGGACCCGCATGTCTGGATGGACGTGGCCGTGTGGACCCATGCGCTGCACTCGGTGCGCGACGCGCTGGCGGCGTTCGATCCCGAAGGTGCCGCGCTTTACCGCGCCAACGCGGCGGACCTGTCCCGGCGGTTCGAGCGGCTGGACGCCTATGCCCGGTCGGTGCTGGGGGACATCCCGGAGCAGGCCCGCGTCCTGGTCACCGCCCACGACGCCTTCAACTACCTGGGCCGCGCCTACGGGCTGGAGGTGCGCGGCATCCAGGGCATCAGCACGGAGTCGGAGGCCGGGCTGCGCGAGATAGAGGAACTGGTCGACCTGCTGGTCACCCGCCGGATCGCCGCCGTCTTCGTCGAGACCAGCGTTTCGGAGCGCAACATCCGGGCGCTGATCGACGGTGCCGCCGCGCGCGGCCACGAGGTCGTGATCGGCGGCGCGCTGTATTCGGACGCGATGGGCGCGCCCGGCACTTATGAAGGGACCTATGTCGGCATGATCGACCACAACGTGACGACCATCGCCCGCGCGCTGGGCGGAGCCCCGCCGGCCGGCGGGTTCGACGGCCGTCTCGCGGCCCTGGGGCGGTGACCGCCATGCTGTTCCCGTTCCGCGCCGCGACGGGCGCCGGGCCGTTCGCCGCCTCCCCGCTGGAGGTCCGGGGCCTGACCGTCGCCTACAACAGGAAGCCCGTCCTGTGGTCGGCCGACTATACCGCCCCGTCCCGCGGCCTGATCGCGATCGTCGGCCCCAACGGCGCCGGCAAGTCCACCTTCATCAAGGCCTGCCTGGGGCTTGTCCCGGCGGTCTCGGGCACCGTGCGGGTCCATGGCGGGCCGGTCGGGCGGCGCCGCGCGCTGATCGGCTACGTGCCCCAGCGGGAGAGCGTGGACTGGGACTTCCCGGCCTCGGCCCTGGACGTCGTCGCCATGGGCCGCTACGGCATGATCGGCTGGTGCCGGCCGGTCGGGCGCGCCCACCGCGAGGCGGCACGGGCCTGCCTGGACCGGGTCGGCATGGCCGACTTCGCCGACCGCCAGATCGGCCAGCTCTCGGGCGGCCAGCAGCAGCGGGTGTTCCTGGCCCGCGCGCTGGCCCAGGAGGCGAAGGTCTATTTCATGGACGAGCCGTTCGCGGGCGTCGATGCGGCGACCGAGCGGGCGGTGATCCAGGTGCTGCGCGACCTCGACGCCGCCGGCCGGACGGTGATCTGCGTCCACCACGACCTGCAGACCGTCGCCGACTATTTCGACCACGTGCTGCTGCTGAACACCCGCGTGATCGGGGCCGGCCCGGTGGCGACCACGCTGACCGCGGAGATGCTGCGCCAGACCTATGGCGGGCGGCTCGGGCCGGCCGACATCCCCGAGGGCCGGGCGGGCGTCGCCGGGGCGGTCCTGCCGGTGCGGGCGGAGACGGCCTGACATGAACCCCGCCGACGTGATCGCGACGCTGACCCTCCAGGCCGGCTTCAACTCGGCCGTGGTGGTGGTCGGCACCGCCTGCCTGGGGGTGGCGGCCGGCGTCGTCGGAAGCTTCATGCTGCTGCGCAAGCGCGCCCTGGTCAGCGACGCGCTGAGCCACGCGACCCTGCCGGGTATCGCGCTGGCCTTCCTGGCCGCGACCTGGCTCGGGCTGGAAGGGCGCAGCCTGCCGGTGCTGCTGGCCGGCGCGCTGTTCAGCGGCGCCCTGGGCGTGCTGGCGATCCAGGCGATCTCCCGCCACACGAGGCTGCCGGAGGACGCCGCGATCGGCGCCGTGCTGAGCGTCTTCTTCGGCGTCGGCGTCGTTCTGCTGAGCCATATCCAGAACCTGCCGACCGGCAACCAGGCGGGGCTGAAGACCTTCATCCTGGGCCAGACAGCCGCCATGAACCGGGCCGAGGCGATGGCGATCGCGGTACTGGCGCTGGCGGCGGTGGCGGCCTCGGCCCTGCTGTTCAAGGAGTTCAGGCTGCTCTGCTTCGACTCGGACTTCGCGACCGGCCAGGGCTGGCCGACCCGGCGGATCGACCTGACCCTGATGGGCCTGACCACGCTGGTCACGGTGATCGGCCTGCAGACCGCCGGGCTGATCCTGATCATCGCCCTGCTGATCGTGCCGCCGGCGGCGGCCCGCTTCTGGACCGAGCGGCTGGGGGTCATGGTCGTCGTGGCCGCCGTGCTGGGGGGAGCGAGCGGCTGGATCGGCGCCAGCCTGTCGGCGCTGGTGCCGCGCCTGCCGGCGGGCGCCGTGATCGTGCTGGTGGCCGGCGCGCTGTTCGTGGCGAGCTTCCTGTTCGCGCCGGCGCGCGGCGTGGTCGCGACGGCATGGCGGCAGTCCCGCTTGCGCCTCGCCTATGCGGAGCAGGCGGCCCTGGCCGGGCGGCTGGCCGGGAACCCGCTTTCCCCGGGGATGCGGTCTTGGCTGCGGCTGCGCGGCTGGCTGCGCGGCGGGAATCTCACCGGGCGCGGCCTCGCGGCGGCGAAGGCGGCGGAGCGGAACCGCCGGCTGTGGGAGCGTTTCCTGATGCGCTACCCGACCCTGGTCCCGGGGCAGGCCAACTGGGGGATCGATCCGATCGACCGGGTGCTGCCCCGCGACCTGGTGCGGGAGCTGGAGGCGCCTCCGGCGGAGACGGCGTGATAGGAACCATCCGATGATCACGACACAGGAATTCCTCCAGATCGACCTGCCGGCCATGACCGCGGCGGTGCTCGCCTGCGTCAGCTGCGCGCTGGTCGGCAACTTCCTGGTGCTCCGGCGGCAGAGCCTGCTGGGCGACGCGATCAGCCACGCCATCCTGCCCGGCATCGTCGGCGGCTTCCTGCTGACCGGATCGCGGTTCGGCCTGGGCGTGATCGGCGGGGCGCTGGCGGCCGCGGTCGTCGCGGGCGTGCTGATCGAGTCGGTGCGCAAGCTGGGCCGGCTGGACGGGGGCGCCGCCATGGGCGTCGTGTTCACCGTGATGTTCGCGGGCGGCGTGGTGATGATCGAGCAGGGTGCCGCCCGGGCGGTCGACCTGGACGCCGACTGCGTGCTCTACGGCCAGCTCGAAGCGATCCTGTGGCTGGCGCCCCGGGGCTGGGCGGACCTGGCGGACCCCGCGGTGTGGGCCGACCTGCCGCGCCAGGTGGTGACGCTGGCCCTGGTGACGGCGCTGTGCGTCGCCTGCGTCGTCGCCTTTCGCAAGGAACTGGCGCTGACCTCGTTCGACCCGGCGCTGGCGACCACGCTGGGCATCCCCGCCGGGCTGTTCCATTACGGAATCGTCGTGCTGGTCGCGGTCGCCGCGATCGCCTCGTTCGAGGCGGTCGGCTCGATCTTGGTCGTCGCGATGCTGATCTGCCCGGCGGCGACGGCGCGCCTGCTGACCGACCGGCTGTCGGTGCAGCTGTGGCTGAGCGTCGCGATCGGCGCCCTGACCGGGGCAGGCGGCTATCTGCTGGGCGCCTTCGGCCCGTCGCTGCTCGCCGGCGGCCCGGCCGACGCGCTGAACGCCGCCGGAATGATCGCGACCCTGGCCGGCGTCCTGCTGGCGGCCGCCATCCTGTTCGCGCCGCGCCACGGCGTGCTGGCCCGCAATCGAACGGCCGGGCGGGCGACGGGGTAGGCAACGGGATTGTTCCGGATGCGGTGACCCGTTAGGCTGAGGGGACCGGCAATCCGGTGGCAACTCGATCCGATGGTTCATGACCAGACCTGCCGAGAAAGACACGCGCTTCCGGCCGACCAAGCGGTCCATGGCCCGGATCATCGCCGTCGTGACGCTGGCCGCGGGCGGCACCCTGCTGCCGTCGAACGGCGGCGCCGGCATGATCGTGCTGAAGGCGGCCTGCGCCGCCGGCCTGATCGGGATGGTCCTGGCCGGGACGGCCGCCAGCGAGCGCAGGGTGCGCGTGGCCCGGGCGGCCGAGCGGCGGACCGACCATGCCCGCCAGGTGCTGGCCGACGCCATCGAGTCGCTGCCCGACGGCATCGCGATCTTCGACCGGGCCGACCGGCTGGTGATGTCCAACCAGCGCTTCCTCGAGCTGAACTCGCCGGCGCCGAGGCCGGCGGCCGCCGGCCCGGTTCCCCGGGCATCGCAGGCGGAAGACCCGGTCGGGAGCCCGGCGGAGGACGGTTGCCCGATGCCGGACGGGCGGTGGCTGCGGGTCGACGGAAGGCGGATCGACGGCGGTTACCGCGTGGCCGTCAGCGTCGACGTGACGGAGGAACGCCGCCGGCAGGCCGAGCTGGCCCGCCGCACCCGGCTGCTCGATGGCGTCCTGAACGCCCTGCCCGAGGGGGTCTGCCTGTGGAGCCCCGAGTCGCGGCTGGTCGGCTGGAACGCGAAGCTGGTCGAGCTTCTGGACCTGCCGCCGGACCTGCCGGCGGCGGGCCGGCCCCTGACGGAGTTCACCGCCTTCCTCGACGCGCGCGGCGAGGCGGCGCTGTCCGGCATTCCTCCCGGTGCGGCCGGCATGGCGGGCGTCCGCGAAACGCTGAGCTGGGACCATGTCCGCCCGGACGGCCATGTGCTGGAGGTGACGTCCGCGCCGATGTCCGACGGCGGCCGCCTGGTCCGCTATGCCGACATGACCGCGGCGCGGCGCGCCGGACGGGACCTCGCCGACCGGGAGGAGCGGTTCCGGCGCCTCTCCGCCGCCGCGACGGACGGGGTGCTGATCCACGACGGTGCCACCGTGATCGACGCCAACGAGGCGGCGGCGGCGCTGTTCGGGCTGACCGTGGGCGAGCTGATCGGCTGCCCGGCGGACCGGCTGGCGGCGCCCGAGGACTGGGCGGGGCTGCGCGACGCCCTGGCGCTGGAAGGGCGGGACGGTCCGATCCAGGGCGGCGCGAAGCCGGATCGCGGGGTTTGGCTCCTGCGCCGGGACGGCAGCCGCTTCCTGTGCGAAGCATCCCGGCGCCGGGTACCCTGGCAGGACCGGCCCGCCGCCGCCCTGTCGCTGCGCGACGTCACCGAGCGGCAGGACGTGGAGGACCGGCTGCGCGCCGCCCTGGCGAAGGCCGAGCGGGAGAGCCGCACCCGGTCGGACTATCTGGCCGCGATCGGCCGCGAGGTGCGGCCGGCGCTCAACGGCGCGCTCGGCACGATCGGCATGCTGGCGGAAAGCCGGCTGACCGAGCCCCAGCGCGCCCAGGCCGTCGCGGTCCGGGAGCTGGTCGAGAACCAGATGGCCACCCTGACAGGCATCATCGACCTGGCCCGGCTGGAGGACGGCAGGCTCCGCATCCAGGACGAGGACTTCGACCTGGTCGAACTGGTGGAGGGACTGGTCGACACGCTGGCCGGGCAGGCCGCCGCCAAGGGCATCGACCTCGTCGCCGGCGTCCCGGCCGGCGTGCCGTCGGCCCTGCGGGGCGATCCGAAGCGGTTGCGGCAGGTGCTGGAGACCCTGGCCGGAAACGCCGTCAAGTTCACCGAACAGGGGGGCGTCTCGCTGACCGTCACGGCGCCGGCTAGCACCGCCGGTTCCGTGACGCTGCGCTTCGATGTCGCGGACACCGGAACCGGCATCCCCGCCGCGGCGCAGCCCCAGGTTTTCGACGGTTTCGGGCTGGGCGGCACGGGAGCGCCGCGCCGGCACGGCGGCAGCGGGCTTCATCTCGCCATCGCCAAGCGGCTCGTCGGCCTGATGGGCGGCGGGATCGGGTTCGACAGTGCCGCCGGCGTCGGCAGCCATTTCTGGTTCACCGTGTCCCTGGCGCGCTCTCCGGACGGCGCCGCGCCGGCCGAGGCCGCCTCGTCGCTGGCCGGGAAACGCATCCTGCTGATCGAGGGGAACGGCGTCAGCCGCGAGGTGCTGACCCGGCAGCTCGCCGACTGGGGCGCCGCGGTCCATGGGGTCGCCAGCGGACGGGCCGCCCTGGAGGTGATCGTCTCGTCCGGAAGCAGGCGGTCCCCGGGCCGGGCCGCGTTCGACACCGCCCTGATCGACGACACCACCGCGGACCTGCCGGTCGCGACGCTGGCGCGCCGTCTCCGCGATGCCGGCGTCGGCCGCCTGATCCTGCTGTCCGGCATCGGCCGGCCGGGCCAAGGTCCGGCCATGGCCTGGCCTCAGCTGGAAACGGCCGGCTTCTCGGCCGCGGTCCGCAGGCCGGCGCGCCAGGCGGCGCTCCTCGCGGCGCTGCGCGGCGAGCCGGTGATGGAGCTGGGTCATTCCGGTCTTTCCGCCGTGCCGGAGAGGCCGGCCGGCGACGGGACCGCGTTCGGGAGCGATACCCTGCCGGCGGACGCGCCCCGGCTGCTCCTGGTGGAGGACAGCGTCACCAACCAGCTGGTCGCCGGCACCCTGCTGAAGGTCGCCGGGTACCGCGTCGATGTCGCGGCCAATGGGCTGGAAGCGGTCGCCGCGGTCCGCCGGGTACCCTATCTGATCGTCCTGATGGACATCGCCATGCCGGAGATGGACGGCATCGCGGCGACGCGGGCGATCCGCGCCCTGCCGGCTCCTGTCGGCGACATCCCGATCATCGCGATGACGGCGAACGCCATGGTCGGCGACCGGGAAAGGTTTCTCGACGCCGGGATGAACGATTACGTGCCGAAGCCGATCGAGCGGGTCCATCTGCTCGACACGATCGCCCGCTGGCTGCCCGCCACCGTCCCGGCGGTGCCGGTCGGCATCGCGGAGGCGGAGAATCCGGGCGTGGCGGCCGAGCCCGCGGAGGCCGAGCTGCTCGACACCGGCGTGCTCGACCAGCTCAGGCACGATCTGGACGAAACCATCCTGCCGGACCTGATCGACGCCTTCCTGTCGGAAGCCCGGGGGCGGGTGCAGCGAATCGCCGCCGCCGCCGCCGCCGGCGTGCTGGCGACGGTGGCACGGGAAGCCCATACGCTGAAAAGCTCCGCCGGCACTTTCGGGGCCGTCCGGCTCGCCGACGCGGTCCGCGCGATCGAGCGCGCCTGCCAGGCCGGCGACGAGGCGACGGTGCGGCGGATCAGCACCGGGGTTCCGGCCCTGCTCGAGGCGACGGCACGGGCCTATGACGGCCTGGGCGTGGCCGCGCGCGCCTGAGGGGCGCAGGGCGCGGTCCGTGGGGGGATCGTGCCCGAGGCGGTCCGGCTCCGGGTCGGCGGCATCCATGGCGACCGCCATCCATCCCGGGCTCTCCGGCGTCCCGGATAATCTCAGGACAGCATGATGCCGTAATGCAGGTTGGGCTCGCCGATGCCGTGGCCGCCCGTCGTCAGCTCCGCCGTGACGCCCACGAGGAAGATCGATGTGACGTCGTGATTGGCCCATCGGGGAAGGTGGACGAGCAGGCCCTCGACGCCGTCCCGGCTCGTCACCTCCTGCCGGAGAAAGTGGTCAACGTAGTACTGATTGACATTCCGGATCTCGACCACGTCCTCGCCGACCTTGAAGTCGGTCACCACGTCGTCGCCCCACCCGATGTCGAGGATGAAGTGGTCATGACCGGCGCCGCCCGTCATGATGTCGTCCCCCAGCCCGGAGATCAGGTCGTTGTCGCCCGAGTTGCCGTGCAGGACGTCATCGAAGGAAGAGCCTTTCAGCCGCTCGACATTGATCAGGATGTCGCCCGCGGCACCGCCCTGCCCGGCCAGAGGGGCCAGAGCACCGGGTTCGTTCAGGTAGGCGACCACGCCCTTGGAGGTCCCGGTATAGATCACGGTGTCGCGGCTGCCCGCGCCGCCGTCGACGATCTCCCGCGCGTTTCCCAGTCGGATGATGTCGTTGCCCCGGCCGGCATCGATATGGACGGTCGTGGCGCTGCCGTCCTCGATCAGCGGCCGGCCCTGGAACGGGGGATGCGGATAGTACCGGAGGGTATGGATCTCGATGGTGTCCGATCCGTCACCGGTAGCGACGCGGAACTCGTTGCCCCAGCCGCCGCCGTTCGAAAACGGCCGGATCCAGACGCTGTCGTCGTCCTCGCCCGTGATGACGTTGCCGCGCTTCGCCCCGTCGATGGAGATCCGGGATCCAAGTCGACCGGGGTCGCTGAAGCCGGTGTCATGGCCGGAGACATCCACATCGACGTGGACGAAGTCATCGAAAGTCGCGGCCGTGTCGCCGTCGGACCGCAGCGACAGGTTCTTGACCGAATTCCAGCCCCTGGTGGCCTGGAAAGTCTGAAAGAATTCCCGTTGCCCGTCCAATCCCATCTGCTCGCCCGAGGACGCCGTCATGACGCCCCGCCACCAGGGGCCGGCGCTCCAGCCGTTCCAACCCCGGTCGGTCTCGCTGTAGAAGGAGAAAGCGGCAGCTGCCGGAGTCCCCGGGACGGGGGAAGGCAGGCGCGTGATGTCGGTGCCGGGCAAGTACCACTGGTCGGGATCCGCTCCGTGGCCGACGGCGATCCTGGTCTTGGGGAAAGCTGGCATGGCATACCGCCGAAAAAGGGTTGTCTATACCCCGATCGGACAGGATGCTGCGGCGCTCCGCAAGGCCGCGATGGCGCCGGCCCTTTTTTATGACAGCGATTTCGAAACAATGGCCCGCCTTCCGGACGGCGGTCCGGGCATACGGGAACACGGCAAAGAAAAAGGGAGGAAGACCGCCGTCTTCCTCCCGCGTTTCGAAGTCTGGAGATCGATCTCTTGTTGTCTCAAGGGGACGATCGGCAATGCTTCGTCGCCCCGGAGGGATGATCAATCCAGGAGGCTGATGTTGACCGCCGCTTCCTTGCCGTTGTTTCCGCGCGCCAGTTCATAGCTGACCTTCTGGCCTTCATTGAGGCCCCGGATGCCCGAGCGTTCGAGAGCGGAGATGTGGACGAAGACATCCTTCACGCCATTCTCGGGTGCGATGAACCCATAACCTTTGGTAGCATTGAACCACTTAACCGTGCCAGTCGCCATGACTGTAACTCCCTGGTCGTCTTAGGCTAGCGCAGCCGGCATTCCCTGGTGATGCTGGCTGTATGTCGGGCCGGAACCCAACTTCGTGATCGATGGTGGAGCAGTCCGCCCCTAAGATATTATTGCGGCGCAGCGAAAACCCGAACCATAGATAACTTGAAAATTACGCTACCGACTTGAGTTGATTGGCACAAGCACAGAGTCCGCGGATATGTCTTTTTGCTCGTTCAGCTATGGTCCAAAGTGATTTTCCCTATGTCTAAAGAGCACGACTTGGATTTCGTCGCCGATTAGTGGTCCTGCATGGTGGTTTTGACGAGTGGTTCACGGGAAAGAAATGGCGCTGCCGGCCGGCAGGAGCCGGGATGCCGGAGCCGGACCACCGTTTCCCGACGGCTGTTCCGAACGGCAACCCAAGCGGGAAAAGACGGTCAGGCCCGGCCTTCGGCTTCCCAGGCCATCCGCTTGCGGTAGATGGTCGAGGCGCTGATGCCGAGCAGCGCCGCCGCCCGGGGTATGTTGCCGTCGCAGGCGGCGATGGCTTCCTCGATCGCTTCCTTCTCGACCAGCCACAGCGGCCGGATCGGCCGGGGTTCTGCGACGGCGGCCGCTTGGCCGCCCTGAGGCTCCAGAACCTGCGCGACCTGACCCGACTCCCCGAAACTCCGGGGCGCCGCCGGGGAGTCCTCGGCCGGAGCGGCATAGCGGTGCGAGGACTGGAACTGGAGCGCCGAATGCTGATTCAGCGGCGGCGGCAGCATCGCCGCCGCGACCTCCGCGCCGTCGTGGAGCACCACGACATTGCGGATCACGTTCTGCAGCTGCCGCACGTTGCCGGGCCAGTGGTAGTGCCGCAGCACCTGCTCGACGGCGGGGTGGAAATGGCTGAAGCTCTTGCCCTCCTCCGCCGCGTAGTCGATCAGGAACTGGCGCGCGATGTCCAGCACGTCGTCCTCGCGCTCGCGGAGCGGCGGCAGGTGGACCGGGATCACGTGCAGGCGGTAATAGAGGTCTTCGCGGAAGCGGTTCTCCTCGACCTCGCGCAGGGGGTCGCGGTTGGTGGCGCACAGGATGCGGAGGTCCACCTTCTCCAGCCGGGTGCCGCCGACCTTCTGGAAAGTGCCGGTCTGGATGAAGCGGAGCAGCTTCGTCTGCAGCCCCAGCTCCATCTCGCAGATCTCGTCCAGGAACAGCGTCCCTCCATCGGCCCGGGCGGCGGCACCCTCCCGCTCCGCCACGGCGCCGGTGAAGGCGCCCTTCGCGTGGCCGAAGATCTCGCTCTCCATCAGTTCCTTCGGGATCGCGCCGCAATTGATCGCGACGAACGGCTTGTCGCGGCGCGGGCTCTGCCGGTGGATGGCTTCCGCGCAGACTTCCTTGCCTGTGCCCGACTCGCCGGTGATGAACACGGTGGCCCGGCTGGCGGCCGCGCTGTCGATGATCCGGTAGACCGCCTGCATCGGGAACGAGCTGCCGATGAATCCGTGGAAGCGGCTGCGGCCGAGTTCGTCGGTGAAGGTGTCGACGATCTGGGCGAGGCGCAGCCGCTCGACCGCGTTGCGGACGGTGACCAGCAGCCGGTCCGCCGTGAACGGCTTGACGACGAAATCATAGGCGCCGTACCGCATCGCCTCCACCGCGAGGTTGACGGAGGCATGCGCGGTGATGACGACCACCGCGGTCGGGATCTGCTGGCCGGAGACATGCTTGAGGATCTCCATGCCGTTCATGTCGGGCAACTGGAGGTCGAGCAGCACGACCTGGGGCACGGTTTCCCGCAGGGCTTCCAGGGCGGCCGCGCCGGTCTCCACGGTTTCGACCGTGAAAGCAGCCTTTTTCAGATATTCGGCGTAGACACGGGCCAGGGAGGGAGTGTCTTCGACCAGCAGAACCTTGGCGATGACGATGATCTTTCTGTCGCTTAGAGAAAGATTGATACAATGCATCCTACCCGATCTCACCGAGCCGGAGCAACGTTCCGGTGGTACGGCTGACGGATTGCACGAATCGGCAATCCCTGCCACCGTTATGCCGCCGCGGCGCAGGCAATCGCGCCGTGACGTGCAAGGGTCTTGAAGCAAAAGAGAAAAATTGGAGGAATAATGCGCCTGGCCAACAAAATCGCAATCGTCACCGGTGCCGGATCCGGCTTCGGCGAAGGCATCGCGCGGACCTTCGCGCGCGAGGGGGCCAGCGTCGTGGTCAACGATCTCGACGAGGAACGGGGCCGCCGGGTCGCCGACTCGATCTCGTCGGCGCGGGAGGGCGCCGCGGTGTTCTTCAAGGCCGACGTCACCGACGACGGCGCGGTCAAGGCCATGGTCGAGGCCGCCGGGGAGCGGTTCGGCGGGCTGGACATCATGGTCAACAACGCCGGCTACACCCACCGCAACAAGCCGATGCTGGAGGTGACCGAGGCCGAGTTCGACCGGATCTACGCGGTCAACGTCAAGGCCCTGTTCCTGGCGGCCCGGCACGTGGTGCCGGCGCTGGAGCGGCGCGGCGGCGGCGTGATCCTGACCACGGCCTCGACCGCCGGCCTCCGGCCGCGCCCGGGGCTGACCTGGTACAACAGCTCCAAGGGGGCGGCGATCGTCGCCACCAAATCCATGGCGGTGGAACTGGCGCCGCTGAAGATCCGGGTCAACGCGCTGTGCCCGGTGATCGGGGACACCGGGATGATCCAGGACTTCATGGGCGAGGACACGCCCGAGCGGCGGCGCCAGTTCACCGCGACCATCCCGCTCGGCCGCATGAGCCGGCCCGACGACATCGCCAACGCGGCACTCTACCTGGTGTCCGACGAGGCCGAATTCATCACCGGAGTGGCACTGGAGGTGGATGGCGGCCGTTGCATATGAATTCGGTTGCAAGGGACAAGACGGCGGCTGCAAGGATGGGCGTACCGGCACCCGGCCAGGAGATCTGATTGCCGATTCCCGACGATTTTGCCCAGGACCCCGCCGCCCGGCGGATCGCGGAACTGGAGGAGCGGCTGCGGGCGGAAACCGCGGCGCGCCTCCGGGCCGAGGAGGCGGCCGGCGACTGGCGGAGCCGGTACGAGGCGACGGTGATGGCCGCCGGCCACGTGTTCTACGATTGGGACGCGCGGACCGACGCCATGTCCTGGGGCGGCGGCTGCGAGGAGGTGCTGGGCTGGACCGCGGATGAGCTGGCCGAGGGCGGCCTGGCCCATACCATAGAGCTGATCCATCCCGAGGACCGCGCCGCCTTCGAAAGGGAAATCGCCCGCGTCCGCGCCACCCGGATGCCGTTCCACCTGGAATACCGGTTCCGCCACAAGGACGGACGCTGGATGACCATGCAGGACGACGGGCGCTTCTTCTTCGATGCCGAGGGAAAGCCGCTGCGCATGCTGGGCTTCCTGGTCGACATGACCGGGCGCAAGGCGATCGAGGCGGAACTGCTGCGCCAGGCCGCGGAGCTGGACGCGGTGATCGAGAGCATCCCCGACGCGGTCTATGTCGGAACCCTGGCCGGCATCGCCCGCTGCAACCGGCGCGCCCTGGACATGCTGGGCCTGGACAGCCTGGAGGACCTGAACCACCCGGTGCCGGAACTGGCGGAGCTGATCCAGGTCCGCGACGCCCGCACCGGGGTGCCGCTGCGCCCGGACGAGCAGACTTTCCTGCGGGCCTTGGCCGGGCACCGCACCGTCCGGGACGTGCTGGTCCGCAACGTCAGGACCGGGCGCGACCTGGTTCTCCGGTCGGCGGCGGCGCCGATCCGGCTGGGCGATTCGATCCTGGGGGCGGTCGCGATCAATACCGACGTGACCCAGGCCAGCGACGACGGCCGCCGCCTGCTCGAAAGCGAGCTTCGGCTGAGGCTTGCGGTGGAGGCCGCCGACCTGGGCACCTGGGTGATCGACCCGGAGAGCGGCGCGGTGGAAGCGTCCGAGCGCTGCAAGACCATGCTGGGCCTGGCGCCCGACGCGGTCATCAGCATGAACACAAAGCTGGAGCTGATCGACCACGACCACCGCAGGGCGGTCAGGGAGGCGCTGCGGCGGGCCTGCGATCCCGGGGGCGACGGGCGGTTCGACCTGGAGTTCCGCGTCCGCCGGCCGGACGGCTCGGTCCGCTGGATCGCGTCGCGCGGCCGCAGCCAGTTCGCCGAGACCGATGGCGCCCGGAAGGCGGTCCGGATCGACGGCACCGTGCGCGACGTTACCCGGCGCCGCCGCGTCGACGAGCACCAGAAGACCCTGCTGGCGGAGCTGAGCCACCGGGTCAAGAACACGCTGGCGATCGTCCAGGCGATCGCCTCGCAGACCCTGCGGCGGAGTTCGAGCCGGGAGGATTTCGTCCAGTCCTTCTCCGGCCGGCTCGGCGCGCTGTCCCGCGCCCACAGCCTGCTGACCGACCAGAACTGGGAAGCGGCCTACCTGCCCGATCTGGTCGCCCAGACATTGGAACCCTATCGGGCCAACGGCACCGCGATCCGGCTGGCGCTTCAGCCGATCGCGCTCAACCCGGCGGGCGCCGTCGCGCTTGCCATGGTGTTCCACGAACTGACCACCAACGCGGCCAAGTACGGCGCGCTGTCCGATCCGGGCGGGAGCTTGGCGGTCGACTGCGTGCTGGAGATCGCGCCGGCGGGCCGACGCCTGACGGTCCGCTGGGCCGAGACGACCCGGCTGCCGGGCGGTCCGGCGACCGGGCGGGGGTTCGGCATGAACCTGATCGAGCGGACCGTCGGCGGCCAGCTTGAGGGGGAGGTCGAGTTCGACTGGCGCGCCGACGGACTGCTGTGCCGCATGGCGCTGCCCTGGGAATCGGTCGCGGGACCATGAGCGGGGGCTCTGATACCTGCTCCGTGTGCCTCCCGTGCCGGATGTCGCTACAGCCAGCCCTTGCGGCGGAAAAAGAGCAGCGGCAGGATCGCCGAGACGACCATCACCAGGAGCGCCAGGGGATAGCCCCAGGATTCGTCCAGTTCGGGCATGAACTGGAAATTCATGCCATAGATGCTGGCGATCAGGGTCGGCGGCAGGAACACCACGGCGACGACCGAGAAGATCTTGATGATGCCGTTCTGCTCGATGTTGATGACGCCGAGCGTCGCGTCGAGCAGGAAGTTGGTCTGGTGGCTGAGATAGCCCGCATGCTCGCCGAGCGACCGCAGGTCGCGGTTGAGGCTCTTCAGCAGCGCCTTCTGCTCCTTGTCCAGCCGGCCGGCGCTGACCGTCGCCAGATAGGCCACCAGGGACTTGGTCAGTTTCCCCGGTCGGCGGGTGTGTCGAGGTGATGTGAGGGCTTCCCATGATGAGGGTGGACATGGTTGTCTAAGCCATGTCCGTAGCGCCGCTTCCAGACTTGGACGCCCTGTCTCTCGCCGAGCTGAAGAAGCTGGTGGTCGAGCTGCTGGTTCGCGTATCGACATTGGAAGAGGAGAACCAGCAGCTGCGGGCAGAGAACGCCCAGCTGAAGGATCTACCGAAGAAACCGAAGCTGGCACCGGGCGGCATGGACAAGGCGACAGAGCCGGACAGGCGGGCCAGGACCAAGGAGGCGCGCCGGCAGCGGCGCAACCGGCAGAGTGGCCGGCGCACCCCGCCGGTGACCACGGAGCGCACCCTTGTCATCGAGGCCCCGGCGGGCTCGCGCCGGCGCGGCTTCGAGCCCTTCACCGTGCAGGATCTGATCCTGGCGCCGCAGGTCATCCGCTTCCGCCGCGAGCGCTGGGTGACACCGGACGGCCAGGAGATCATCGCACCGCTGCCGCCCGAGGTGCGCGGCCACTTTGGCCCCGGGATCGTGCGCTTCGTGCTGATGCAGCACGTCCAGGGGCAGGTGACGGTGGAGCGCCTGCGCGCCCAGCTGAGAGGCCTGGGCGTGCGCATTTCCAAGGGTCAGATTATCACCCTCCTGACGGCCAACAAGGATGCTTTCCATGCCGAGAAGGACGCCATCCTGGAGGCCGGGCTGGCAACTGCCGCCTGGGTGACGGTCGATGATACCGGCGCCCGCCACGCTGGGGCCAACGAGTACACGACGCACATTGGCAATGACCGCTTCGCCTGGTTCGCTACCCGGCCGTCGAAGAGCCGACTGAACTTCCTCGACCTACTCCGTGCCGGCCATCCCGACTACGTGATCAATGCCACGGCGCTGGCCTACCTGGTCGAACACGGCGTGCCGGAAAGCATCGTCGCCGCTCTGCTCGCCGCCGGACCCCGGAGCTTTGCCGACGATGCGGCGTGGCAGGCCCAGCTGGACAGCTTCGGCTTCGGCGCCGGTCATCGTCGGCGGGTCACCGAGGCGGCCATGGTCGGAGCCATCGTCGCCCGCGGCCTGCTGACCGACACCGTGATCATCTCCGATGATGCCGGTCAGTTCGACGTTTTCCAGCACGCCTTGTGTTGGATCCACGCCGAGCGCCATCTCCGCCGGATCGTCTGCGTGACCAACGAGCAGCAGCGCCAGGTCGCGCTGCAGCGCCAGCTGGTCTGGTGGTTCTACGCCGATCTCAAACTCTACAAGGACGACCCGAACGCCATCCGCCGAACGGCGTTGAGGCGGCGCTTCGATCGGATCTTCACCCGGGTCACCGGCTTTGCCGAACTCGATGAGGCCGTCGCCCGGACCCTTGCCAACAAGGACGAGCTGCTGCTTGTCCTCGACCGGCCAGATATCCCGCTGCACACCAACGGCTCGGAGAACGATGTCCGCAGCTTCGTCACCAAACGCAGGATCTCCGGCGAGACCCGCTCCGCGGCCGGCAAGCAGGCGCGGGACACCTTTCTCAGCCTGCTGAAAACCTGCTCCAAGCTCGCCATCTCGTTCTGGGACTACCTCGGGGCCCGGCTAAATATCCCGGACGCCGACCGCGTGCCCTGGCTCCCCGATCTCATCCGCCAAAACGCCTCAGCGTAGTCCACAGCAAACCGCCGTGGCCGCTATCCGCCGACGAAACTGACCAAGTCCGGCCACCAGCCGGTCGAGCCCGGCCAGGCTGTCGCGCACCTTGTTGGTGACGTCGCCGATCCGTCCGATGTCGCGCATGACCTCGCGCAGGGAATCCGGCTTGCGCACCCGCTTGCGCGATTTCGCCGGCAGGGGATCGTCGAACACGCGGCGGCTGATCCCGTCAATCCTGGTGCCG
Source organism: Skermanella pratensis (assembly GCF_008843145.1). Taxonomy (GTDB): domain Bacteria; phylum Pseudomonadota; class Alphaproteobacteria; order Azospirillales; family Azospirillaceae; genus Skermanella; species Skermanella pratensis. Next base: position 5,455,465 of record NZ_CP030265.1, read on the forward strand.
ATCAGTTCCAGCACGTCCGCCGCGCGGTCGACCACGGCGTCCAGCATGCCGAGCAGCGCGCTCTCCGGCCCGGCGATCAGGTCGGGCTGGCGCTGGAGCCGGACGGCGAAGGTGTCGACGCTCTTGGGCTCCACGTAGCGGACCGTGACCAGGTGGCCCGGCGTCAGGATGAAGGTCAGGACGCCCAGCCCCGGATGCTCGGTGTCGGCGCGGGTGATCACCGGGGTGGTCATGTAGGCGCTGCCGTTCTCGACATAGAGACGGCTGGAGACCTCGATCTCCATCATCTCCTCGTGGGTCGGCAGGTCGATGCCGAGGAACCGGGCGATGACGCCCCGCTCCTCCTCGGTCGGGTGGAGCAGGTCGATCCAGACGGCGCCGTCCGGCAATGCCGCGCCGGTCTCCAGCGACTCCTTGAAGACACCCGACCCCGTGCGGCCGTAGGCGGTGATCATGGCGCCGGGACCGCCACGCCGTTCTGCCGGCAGGTCGCGGTCAGCGTGTTGAGCAGCAGGCAGGCGATCGTCATGGGGCCGACGCCGCCCGGCACCGGCGTGATGGCGCCGGCCACGCGGGCCGCCTCGTCGAAGGCGACGTCGCCGACCAGCCGCGTCCTGCCTTCCGACGCCGCGACCGGATCGAGCGACGGGACCCGGTTGATGCCGACGTCGATCACGGTGGCTCCCGGCTTGATCCAGTCCCCGCGCACCATCTCCGGCCGGCCGACCGCCGCCACCAGGATGTCGGCGCGCCGGCATTCCTCGGCCAGGTCGCGGGTGCGCGAATGGGCGGTGGTGACGGTGCAGGACGCCGCGAGCAGCAGGCTCGCCATCGGCTTGCCGACGATCGACGACCGGCCGAGCACCAGCGCCCGCCGGCCGGCGAGGTCGTCGCCCAGCACGTCGTTCAGCAGCATCATGCAGCCGAGCGGCGTGCAGGGCACCATGCCGGGCAGCCCGAGCGCAAGGCGGCCCGCGTTCTCCACATGGAAGCCGTCCACGTCCTTGTCCGGGTCGATCGCGGCGATCACGGCCGCCGGGTCGATCTGCGGCGGCAGCGGAAGCTGCACCAGGATGCCGTTGACGGCGGGGTCGCGGTTCAATTGCTCGACCAGGTCTATCAGCGTCGCCTGGTCGGTGGTGTCGGGAAGCTTGTGCTCGAACGAGCGCATGCCGGATGCTACCGTCGCCTGTCCCTTGTTGCGGACATAGACCTGGCTGGCCGGGTTCTCCCCGACCAGCACGACGGCCAGGCCGGGCCGCAGCCCGTGGGCTTCCCCGAGGCCGGCGACCTGGAGGGACAGGCGGTCGCGCAGGCGCTGGGCAAAGGCCTTGCCGTCGATGATTCTTGCCTGGCTCATGGCTTGGAACTTCCGGGCGGGTCGGTTGGGACGGACTGTGCCGTCAAACGGGTCATGAGATCGGCGGGGTCGCCGGCGACGTGCAGGATCTTGTTGCGGTCGGCGGCGCCCGCAACCAGCGTGATGGAGGATCTGGCCACTTTCCACTCCTTCGCCAGCAGCCGGACCAGGGCCTCGTTGGCGCGGCCGGACTCCGGAACGGCGGTCACCATCACCTTCAGCACGGCCTGTTCCCGCCCCGCCTGCCCGGTGCCGGAGGATGATGCGGTGCCGATCCCGACGGTGCCGATCCCGGCCACGGCGTTGCGCGATGCCCTAGGCGTGAGCCGGACGGCGACCGTTACCCCGTCGGCAACCGGCTTGAACGGCGTCACACCAGGAACGCGTACTCGCGCAGCAGATTGCGGATGAAGAAGATCAGCAGGATCACGATGATCGGCGAAAGATCCAGTCCGCCCAGGTTGGGCAGGATGCGCCGGATCGGCGCCAGCACCGGTTCGGTCACGCGATACAGGAAGTCGCCGATCACATAGACCGCTCGGTTGCGGGTATTGACCACGTTGAAGGCGACAAGCCAGCTCAGGATCGCGGAGGCGATCAGGATCCAGACATAGAGCCCCAGAATGGTATCGATCAGCAGGAGAAAAGATTGCATGGTCTACCGGGCCGCAGGACAAAAAAATGCGCTGCACCCTACCCTCCCCACCTGCCTCAGGCAAGCACCGCAGCCTGCGGAGCCGCAAGCATATTTCGACGCAGGACGCTTGACAGACCCCGTTCCGCCCACCATTATCCGGCCCACTCCACCGCGACGGTTTCGGCGGTACGGGGTTCAGGTGTGGGGCCGTAGCTCAGCTGGGAGAGCGACGCGTTCGCAATGCGTAGGTCGGGAGTTCGATCCTCCTCGGCTCCACCAATTTCATGGTAATCGGAAAATTTGCCTTCGGAAAGCCGTAGCTATTAGCTGCCCGCGATGAAAGATGGCGGGTGCGGCTTCCGATTAAGCTGAAGCAATGGCGAAAACGCGGTTGAACGATTCGAGCCAGAAAATTCCTATGACGCATACTGCGCCGAGAATGGGGCAGATAAAATGAACGAAGAAGAAAAATGGGCGTTCATTACCGCCCTTGACGATGAAATCTTGAAAGGCGGCGCAACTATGTCCGAATGGTGCGCATTTATCGTCAAGGAATGCGATTACGCATTTATAGCAGGGGCAAACTTGGCGACGGTCGTAATGGCGGTCGCGGCTATCGAGACCTATCTTCGGGCAGATTATGCCGCAAACGAACGGATACCTCTCGCAGATTTGATAGACAAAGCGCTAATTGCACAAGAACTGTGAGAAGACATTCACAAGCTGCGAAGATACCGGAACACTTGGGTTCACGTCGCGACGCCAGAAAAAGACCAAGCAATACTAAACAATCCTGAATCGTACGAAGCGGAACTTGAAGCCTCGGCCATGCTGGCACAACGAACGCTCCGTCGGACCATATACGAAAATCAATGGGTTTAGAGGGTGTAGAAATGGAATCCCAAGAAACTAAAGCATAATGCTTATGGTAGAGCGTCCGGTATTTTCGCTTCCAGGGAGGCTGGAGGGGCGGCTTATCAGCAGGTCCAGATCAATGTAGATGGTCGGGTCTGCGATAGGCAGAACAATGCCGGCCATCAAAGAAAGGGATCGGCGATCAGCAGGCCCACTTGCATGTGACGCTGACCAAGTCGCTTCGGACGACATCCCGACGTGCCTCATCGAACACGACCTTGATCTCAATGATCACCCGGCGTGCTTCCCAGACGGCGTGGGAATGGCTGCCGGTCAACAGGAAACGATTGATCCTGGTCCGGCCCAGTACCGACCGAACGTCGGTGGGGACGCGAGTTCAGAAATGCCAGCCCCCCGCAGACGACTCCGCAGTCTGATCAATGGGATAAGCAGGAGTAGCTGAGCGGAGCCGACCAGGAGCATGATCGGGGTCTCCACCAATTGGGCCAGGCTCGATTGTCCGCACCGGCGGCGTTGCACAGTCCAGCGGTTGCCTGTAAATTCAATTTTGAAGGCAACTGTCGGACCGGAGGGGCGCATGCGGGAGCTTGGGCTGGCTATACAGACCCTGTTCGCCGACCTGGAGCAGCGCAGCCTGGACGCCGAGTTCGATGCGGCTTTCCCCGCCACCGGAAACTTCTCGAAGAAGGAACGTAAGGGTCGGGGCTACTGGTATTTCCAGGGCTACGAGGATCGCCAACGTTACAGCCGCTATGTCGGTCCGGCCGACGACCCGGAGATTGCGGCCCGCGTCGAACGGTTCCGCGACCTGAAGGCGGATTTCACCGAGCGGCGGCGGATGGTCTCCGCCCTCAAGGCCGCCGGATTGCCGGCACCCGATGCCTTCACCGGCGACCTCGCCGAGGCCCTGCGGCAGGCCGGTCTGTTCCGGCTCCGTGGTGTCCTGGTCGGCACGCTGGCGTTCCAATGCTATGCCGGAATGCTCGGCTTACGGCTTCCCGCCGCCCATCTACGCACCGGCGACATGGACATCGCCCAGTTCCACTCGGTATCCATTTCGATCGAGGACAGTTTGCCGCCCATCCTGGACGTGCTCCGGCAGGTCGACCCCGGCTTCCAGGAAGTGCCGCATCAGGCCGACGCCCGACAGGCCACGGCGTTTCGTAACCGCAAAGGCTTCCTGGTGGAGTTCCTGGTGCCCAACACCGGCAAGGACGAGCACCAGGGCAAGCCTGCCGCGATGCCGGCCTTGGGCGGAGCCGCCGCCCAGCCCCTACGGTTCCTCGACTTCCTGATCCACGCGCCGGTTCGGTCCGTGTTGCTTCACGCCGGCGGCGTCTCCGTCCGGGTACCAGCGCCAGAGCGGTACGCGGTCCATAAGCTGATCGTCGCGGCACGGCGACGCGCCGACCCGGGCGGACGGCTGAAGGCGGACAAGGATGTCGCCCAGGCCGGCATCCTGATCGAGGCCATGGCTCCCAGGCGTCACCATGATCTCGCCGATGCCTGGATCGAGGCATGGTCGCGGGGACCGAAATGGCGAAGCGCCCTGGTCGAAGGCCTGTCCCGGCTACCGGACGAGCAATGGGAAATGCTAGCCGCCGCCATCCGGCGGGCCGGCGGGACTCAGGGACGAAAGGCGGAGGACTTTGGTTTCCTGAAAGTCGGCCCTGTCGGCGCAGGAACGGCGGGCGATGGCTCTCAGCCGCCGTCCAAACCGGGTTCTTCGCGCTAGCTTCGTCGCCGGCTCGTCGGCTCCACGACCAGGTTCGGCGGAGCGGCGTCCCGGTCGGCACCCTCGGCGGTGACGGTCCGGCGCAGGTCGCGGCGGGATACGCTCCGCATCGGTCCCGGAGAGGCCCCGCCGGCCGTCTCCGATTCGATCTCCGCGCGCACCTTCGCCGCGGCCTCGGGGGCCATCAGTCCCAGGCCGGCGGCGTGCTCGGCCATCGCGAGGCTGTCCGCGGCCAGCACCATGCTGCTTCCGGCCGCCGTGACCGCCTTCGCCAGTTCCTCGATCTCGGCGATCCTGGCCTCGTCGCGGGACACGTTGCGGATATAGACGGCCAGCACCCGGCCCGGGTGCTCGTCCACGATCCGGCGGTAGACCTCGGGATCGTGCTGGCCGCTGTCGCCGACCAGGACGAACGGCAGGTCCTCGTAGAGCCGCAGCATGTTGCCGATCAGTTCGCGCTTGTGATCCTCGGCCTTGCGCGGCAGCGGGCTCTTCCAGGTGATGCCCCATTCCCGAAGGAACAGCACCGGACCCACGGGAATGCCGTGCATCCGGAAGAACTCGTCCAGCACGTCGTAGATCCCCCAGGGTGCCCGCGACACGTAGAGCATCGGGTTCCGCTCGTCGCCGCCGGCCCCGTCGTGGAACGCGCGGTACAGGGCCGCCGCTCCCGGAAATGCCACCCGGCTCTCGGCGTCCTGGACGAACAGCCGCCACAGCATCTTGAGCTTGCCGGCGACGCCGGTGAACATCACGGTGTCGTCGATGTCGCTGATCACCACGTAGCGGCAGCGCTCCGGCGGAACGAAGATGTCGGCCCGGGCGTGGACCGGTTCGGGCTGGTCCAGCGTCAGGTCCATGGGCCGCCAGGCGTCTTCGGACGGAGGCAGCGCTCCGTGCCGCAGATGCACCCTGAAATAGCCGTCCTTGTCGGTCTCCACCCGCTCCTCGGCTCCGCCGAACCGGGCGGTGACCGTGGCTCCGGCGACCGCGCGCCGTGCGATCCGGCGGCCGATATCCCGCAAATGGCCGGCGATGTCCTCCTCGCCGCCGCCATGCTGCGTACGAGACTGCTTGAAGACCCTGCCGATCAGGAAGACCTCTTCCCGCGAGCCGTAGCCCCGGTAGGGCTGGAGCACCACGCCGCGCTTGCCGTGGGCGGTGCGCACCGGACGGGCCGCCAGATTCAGGATCCGCGACGCCGCCCGCTTCCATTTCCTCGTCCTGCCGCCCGTCGCCATTGTCCGCCCCCGCCGCTTCGCCGTCATATCAATGATCCGAAGATCAATGGTCCGAAGAGCGAAACATTCCCGGGGACGGTCCTGTTTCCATCGCCTCTGTAAATCGGCGGACGGGGTTCGTACCTATGGTTAAACCTAAGAGGAACCAGAAATGCCAAAGCCCGTGGTCGTGACGATCCCCCACCAGCTCGGACGCGAGGAGGCCAAGCGGCGCCTTCAGGGCGGCATGGGGCAGGTGCGTTCCCAGCTCGCCGGCGTGGGCGCCTCGGTGGAGGACCACTGGTCGGAGAGCCAGATGCGCTTCGAGGTCGCCGTCCTGGCCCAGACCATCGGCGGCCGGATCGACGTGCAGGACGATCTGGTCCGGCTCGAAGTCGACCTGCCCTGGGTGCTCGCCATGCTGGCGGAGAAGATCACCGGCCGGATCGCCAAGCAGGGGACCCTGATGCTCACGAAGGGCTGAGCGGCCTCAGGCCCCGCGGGCCGCCAAGTCGCGCAGCGGGTCGGCCTGCGGGTTGGAGACGGTGCGGCTGACCAGGATGTCCACCGGGCGCACGGCGCGTCCGTAAAAGGCGGCGTTCCAGGCGTCGCGCGTCGTGATCACCGAGCCGTCCAGGGTGACCCCGCCATAGAGCCCCCTGGAGCGCGAGAAGGACAGGATGTCCGACGTCGCGACCCGGGCGCCGGCCCCGACCGGTCCGGCCGCCACGCCGACGTCGGCGCCCAGCTTGAGGCTGTTGCCGAGCATCGCGTCGCGGCCGCGCACGCTGCGGATCATCAGGATCACCTCGGCGACCTCGGCCCCGGCCTGGAGCCCCACGCTGCCCGCCGCCACCGTGTAGAAGGCGGGATAGCTCCAGCTGCCGCCGGCGCTGTCGCGCGTGATCAGCACCCCGTTGCCGCCGGCGCCCCCGAAGATGAAGCCCGCACGCAGGAAGGTCGGCACGATCAGCAGGCCCTGGGCCGTCGGCAGGTTGTCGCGGAACCAGGCCATGTTGGGATCGCGCGTGAAGTTGGACAGGGTCGTCGTCGCCGCGGCGACGAGATCGGCGGGAGCCTCCTCGGTCCGCGGCGCCGCCGACGAGCAGCCCGCGACGACCAGGGAGACCGCGGCCCCCTGGGTTCCCAGCACCAGAAAACGGCGGCGTGACAGAGTGGCATGCATGCTGGCTTCTCCCCCACTTGGATGGACGATGACGACGTTATGCCGGGACCGTCAGTTCGGACGCCCCGCCGGCTGCTTCGACAGGCTGCGCTGCATCGCCTTGCGGCCGTCGCAATCGCGCTCCTGCTCACCCCTTTCCGATCCGTCCTCGGGAACCGGGCACTCCCGGGGCGGCGCCACCGCGTCGCCGCCGGCCACGACCTCGTCCTGAAGGGCTTTCAGGTGGCGGGCCAGCGCCTCGTGCGCCTCCGCCTCCATCTCGCGGTAATGGCGGATGACGCTGTCACCGAACGCGGTCAGGCCGGCACCGCCGCCCTTGCGGCCACCGACCATGGCGTTCACCACCGGCTGGCGGAAGGTCTGGTTGAGGTCGTCCACCAGCAGCCAGGCGCGCCGGTAGGACATGTCCAGTTCGCGCGCGGCGCTGGAGATCGACCCGCAGCGCCGGATCGCTTCCAGCAGCGCCACCTTGCCGGGACCCAGCGAACCTTCCGGCTCGAAATCGATGCGCAGCCTCAGCTTCGCCATGACGGTTGATTCCTCAACTCTGTTCTTGGTCCTTCCACCCCGACGGCACTGTACCCCGACGGCACTGTACCCCGACGGCACTGTACCCCGACGGCACTCTACAAGGCGACGCCTCGTCCCGCCGGACCGGGAAAAACCCGGTCGAAGGCGACGCTCTTGACCAGCGCGAAGACCGGCGTTCCGACCCCCAGGCCCAGCCGCTCGATCGAATGGCGGGTGACCCGCGCCAGCAGGAACGATCCGCCGATGTCGATCCTGACGTCCCGCGACGGTCCGGCCGCCTCGTCCAGTTCGACGATACGCCCTTCCAGCATATTGTGCACGCTGATCCGCGAGGGCGGCTCCAGCGCCAGGATCACGTCGCGCGCCTGGATGCGCACCCGGAGCGGCTGGCCGGCGGCGAGATCGAGCAAGGGCACCGTCAGGGTCCCGCCGGGAAACCGCAGCTCGGTCAGCCCGGTGGCCGGGTCGTGGCCGGCGACGGTGGTGTCCAGCACGGCCCCGGTCTCCAGCCCGCCGATCACGGCGCCCACGTCCAGCCGCACCGACAGTTCCGCCACCGTGCCCGCCGCCCGTACCCGTCCGTCGGCCACCAGGACCAGGGTGGTGGCGAGCCGCACCACCTCGTCCACCGAATGGCTGACGAACACGATCGGGATGTTCAGCTCGTCCCGCAGGCGCTCGATATAGGGCAGGATCTCCGCCTTGCGCTCCGCGTCGAGGGAGGCCAGCGGCTCGTCCATCAGCAGGATGCGCGGCTGGGCCAGCAGAGCGCGGCCGACCGCGACCCGCTGCTTCTCGCCGCCCGACAGGCTGTAGGGCCGGCGCTTCAGCAGCCCGCCGATGCCCAGCAGGTCCACCACCGGCTCCAGCGCGATGCGCCGCTCCTCCTGCGGCACCCGGCGCATGCCGTAGAGCAGGTTGTCCTGCACCGACATGTGGGGGAACAGGCGCGAGTCCTGGAACACGTACCCGGTCCGCCGCCGCTCGGCCGGCACGTCGATCCGCCGCGCGCTGTCGAACAGCACGGTGCCGTCCAGCAGGATATGCCCGGCGTCCGGCTTCGCCAAGCCGGCGATGGCGTTGATGACGGAGCTCTTGCCCGACCCGCTCCGTCCGAACAGGGCGGTGACGCCCCGGCTCGGCGCCTGGAACCTGATGTCCAGGTCGAAGGCCCCTTGCCGCCGCCGGATCGCCACGTCGAGCATGCTTCTGTGTTCCCCGGAGAGTTGAGTAATGGTTGAGTGCTTTGTTGGGCCGCAGATGGATGCAGATAAACTCAGATAAGAATAGAAATAATAAGTATATTCGATATAGTTAAAATGATTATTACCATTGATGATAGAACTATTATATTTTTCTTATCTGAGTTTAATCGCGGTAGGGACGCCCGTTACCGGGCGCCCCCGCACAGAACCGGACGTGCCCGATTAAGGCATCCGGCTCCCACCTTGGGTGTTTGACGCGGAAGCGGTTTCCGGGCCAGGGATGAATGATGCGCGGCCGTGGCAGCCAGTGATCGGCAAGGCGCGTGAGTTTGTCCCACGGTGTCTTGTCCTTCTGGCTGCGCCGACGCAGCGCCCTCATCCACAGGACGCCGACATGGTAGCGCAGGTTGGCAAGGGCCCGGTAGTTGGTCGGGACGGCGAAGTAGGCGTAGAAGCCGCTCATCACCTGTCCCAGCCACCGGCCTTGCTCCGGGATGCCCTGGTGCCAGCGCCGCCGGAGTTCCTCCTTGATTTCCTTGAGCTTGGCCTGCTTGCGCTGGCGCCGGGTCTGGCGTCGCAGCAGGAAGCCGCCACGCCGGGACCGCCCACAGATGTGGGTGAAGCCCAGGAAGTCGAAGGTCTCCGGTTTTCCCGCGCCGCGCTTGGCCCGGTCGGCCTGTGCCTGCCGGCCGAACTCGATCAGGCGGGTCTTGTCGGCGTTCAGTTCCAGGGCGAACCGCGCCAGGCGCTCCCGCAAGTCCGCGAGGAACCGCTCGGCGTCCGACCGGTGCTCGAACCCGACGACGGTGTCGTCGGCGTAGCGCACCACGACCATGGTCCCGGTCGCGTGGCGCTGGCGCCACTGCCGGACCCACAGGTCGTAGACGTAGTGGAGATAGACGTTGGCCAGCAGTGGCGATGCCACCGCCCCTTGCGGGCTGCCGGCCGTCGCCGGCTGCCGTTTCCCCGTCTCGTCCACCACGCCGACCGTCAGCCACTTGCGGATCAGCCGCAGGACGCGGGCATCGCCGATCCGGTGTTCCAGGAACCGCATCATCCAGGTGTGGTCGATGCTGTCGAAGAACGCCCGGATATCGGCATCCAGGATCCAGTTCACCCGGCACTCGCCGATCGCCACCGCCAACGCGTCGAGCGCGTCGTGCTGCCCCCGTCCCGGCCGGAAGCCGTAGGAGAAGCCGAGGAAGTCTTCCTCGTAGATGGCGTTCAGCACCTCCACCAGCGCCCGCTGGACGATCTTGTCCTCCAGCGCCGCGATCCCGAGCGGCCGCATCCGGCCGTCCGGCTTGGGGATGACATGCCGGCGTGACGGGTGCGCCCGGTAGCGGCCGGAATGCACGCGGTCCTTCAGGTCCGCCAGCCGTTCCTCCAGCCCCTCCGCGTACTCCCGCCACGTCATTCCGTCCACACCCGGTGCCGCGTCCCGCTTCAATGCCCGATAGGCAAAGCGCAGCAGGTCGGTATCCACGTGCGTCAGAAGGGTGGTGAACCGCTCCTCCTTTCGCTCCCGTGCCGCTTGACGTATGCGCTCCAGCCCCGAGAGCACGGGGGCCCGGTCCTGAGCCCGGCCCGTGTGCGGCGGAGACGCATTCCCCTCGGCCCCACCCCTTCCCTCCACCGGCTCCGCGTCCGCGTTCGCCGGCTTCACAGGTACTATGGATGGGTCTGACCTCTTCGGCGCGTGCGTCACCGGCTACGGCTCCTCGCCTTCCCGGTGCGGACCAGACGGCCATCGGCCCCTGGTCACGCCGAAGATCTCCCGGTTCCCGCGCAAGGAGCGTCCGCACATGCCAGGGTCTCTGACCACGCCGGACCGCCGGGGTGCTCGCATGACGCGCCCCGCCGTATCGCCTTCCAGGCACAGAACCCTGTCGGCATCCGGGATCGAGATTCTTACGCGGCTCAATGGCTGGCCTATGCGCTCCCCTGTCAACGCTTCGCCGGCGGCCTCGCGACCGCCGCCGCATGACTCGGGGCCGGTGTGGGTCGCTACTCCTTCACCGTACAGGACTTTCACCCGCTACTCCTTGCCGGTCTCCCGGCGCTCTCTGCGTCCATCTGTGGCCAAAAACCCTTAGAACCGCCCCATCATCCGGCGCACCCGGCGGCCCAGGTACTCGGACAGGATCAGGGCGCCCAGCGACAGGCCGAAGGACAGGGCTACCAGCCGCGCCGCTTCCGCGTCGCCGTCCGGCGTCTGCGTGGCGGTGTAGATCGCCAGCGGCAGGGTCCGCGTCTCCCCCGGGATGTTCGACACGAAGGTGATCGTCGCCCCGAACTCTCCCAGGCTCGCGGCGAACGCCAGCACCGCGCCGGACAGGACGCCCGGCAGCATCAGCGGCAAGGTGATGGTCAGGAACCGGTCGAGCGGGCCGGCCCCCAGGGTCCGGGCCGCCGCCTCCAGCCCGGTGTCGATGGCCTCGATCGCCTGCCGGATCGCGCGCACCATCAGCGGGAAGGCCATGACGCCCGCCGCGACCGAGGCGCCGGCGGAGGTGAAGATCAGGCGGATGCCGAAAGTCTCCAGCAGCCACGACCCGATCGGGCCGCGGGTTCCCAGCGTTATCAGCAGCAGGTATCCGATCACCACCGGCGGCAGCACCAGCGGCATGTGGATGATGCCGTCGAACAGCGACTTTCCCCAGAAATCGGCCCGGGCCAGGATGAAGGCGGCCAGGATCGCGAACGGCAGCACGGCCAGCGTGCTCCAGGTCGCGACCCACAGGCTGAGGCTGAGCGCCTCGATCTCCAGGGGGGTCAGCATCGGCCGGGCTTCCGTCAGCCCTGCGTGGCGGGGGCCGGGGTGAAGCCGTATTTCCGGAACACGTCGAAGGCGTCCGGCGACTTCAGGAAGGCCAGGAACGCGGCGGCATCCGGCGCCTTGCCCGCCGTGGTCAGGGCGGCCGGGTAGATGATGGCGGGATAGCTGTCGGCCGGGAAGATGCCCACGATCTCCACGCCCTTGTCCACCTTGGCGTCGGTCTCGTACACGATGCCGAACAGCGCCTCGCCGCGCGACACGAAGGCCAGGGCCGAGCGGACGCTTTCGGCCCGCACCAGCCTCGGCTCGACCTTGTCCCACACGCCCAGATGCGTCAGCGCCGCCTTGGCGTATCTGCCGACCGGCACGCTGTTCGGCTCGCCCGTCGCCAGCCGGCTTTCGCCCAGCCGCTGGAGGATCGGGAAATCGCCCTTCCCGATGGTAATCGGGCTGGCGACCGCCTTGGGGGCGATCAGCACCAGCCGGTTGCCCAGCAGGCTCGCGCGGCTCTCCGGCTTGATCAGGTCGCGCCTGGCCAGATAATCCATCCAGTCCAGGTCAGCGGAGATGAAGATGTCGGCCGGGGCCTGCTGCTCGATCTGCTTGGCGAGCGCCGAGCTGGCGGCGAAGGACAGGCCGACCTTGTTGCCCGTCTTCCGCTCGTAGAGTTTCGCCACTTCCTCCAGGCTGTCCTTCATACTGGCCGCGGCCATGACAAGGGTGTTCCGGGCATGGGCCGCCGGAGCCGTCACGGCGCCGAAAGCGGCCAGGGCGACGGCCAGGGTGGCCGCGAGGAGGCTGCGCCGCTTCGGAAAGGCTGCCGAAATCTTCATGTCCGATGCCCTTTCAGGAGAGTTGTATCCGTCGATATACGACGAAAAAATCGCGACTTGCAAATTCCTTTCCCGTGCCGCGCCGGTGCCGCCGCTGTACGATAAGGCCATGATGCCGCCTGAAACCATTCCCGATCCGACATCCCGCCCGCGCGTGCGGGGATTCGCCGCGCGTGCCGGCCTGGAGCAGGCCTGGGCCTGGATCGACGCCCGATCCCCCGCGCGCGGGATCGAGACGGTCGCCCCCTGGGAGGCGGTCGGTCGCCATGCCGGATCGGATGTGGCCGCCGGATCGGACCTGCCGCCGGCCGACCGGGTCGCGGCGGACGGCTTCGCGGTCCGCGCCGCCGACACGGTCGGCGCTTCCGATTACAACCCGATTCCGCTGGGACTCTCGGGGCCGCTGCTGCCGGTGTCGGCCGGCGACGCCGTGCCGCCCGGCACCGACGCGATGGCCGCGGCCGAGCATACCCGTTCCGATTTCGGAATGATCGAGCTGGTGGCCTCCGTCGCCGAGGGCGAGGGGATAGAACGGCGCGGTGACGATGTCGGGGCCGGAACGATCGTCCTGGCGGCAGGCCGCCGGGTCCGCCCGTCCGATGCCGCGCTGCTGGCGGCCCTGGGTATCGACACGGTCGCGGTGGTGCGCCGCCCCGTGGTCCGGATCGTGCCGGTCGGCCGTGACGTTGGGGACGGCAACGATCTCGACTCGCCGATGCTGGCGGCGCTGGTCGAGCGGGACGGCGGCATCGCCGATCGCCGGCCCGCCGACCGCCGGCCCACCGTGCCCGACGGGTTGGCCGCCCTGCGCGGGGTGCTGGCCGAGCCGGGCGCCGACCTGATCCTGCTGGCGGGCGGCAGCGGCCTCGGCGAGACCGACCGGTCCGCCGAGGCGCTGGCCTCCGCCGGTTCGCTGGACATCCACGGCATCGCCCTGCGGCCTGCGGACAGCCTGGCGCTGGGGATGGCCGGCGGCACGCCGGTCGTGGTCCTGCCCGGCAGCCCGGCCCGCTGCTTCGCGGGCTACGAGGCGGTGGCCGGGCGGGCGGTGCGGCGCATGGCCGGCGGAAATGCCGGCTTCCCGTTTCCGCAGGCGACCCTGGTCACGGCGCGCAAGATCGTCTCGCCCGGCGGCTGGAGCGATTTCTGCCGCGTCCGCCTGACGGGGGAGGGCGGGGTCGAGCCGATCGGGTCCGGCGGCCTCGCCAGCCTGTCGTCGGTCGCCCGCGCCGATGGCTTCGTGCTGGTGCCCGCCGACCGCGAAGGATACCCGGCCGGCAGCGCCGTCGCCGTCCACCTGTTCGATCCCGGCGCCGGGACCTGACCGGCACCATGGCGGCGACGTTCCTGCTCTACGCCGGCGCGGCGGTGGCCGAGATCGCGGGCTGCTTCTCCTTCTGGGCCTGGGCCCGGCTCGGCAAGACCGCCCTCTGGCTGCTGCCGGGCATGGCCAGCCTCGCCGCCTTCGCCTGGATCCTGACCCGGATCGACGCCGATTTCGCCGGCCGTGCCTATGCGGCCTATGGTGGGGTATATATCGCGGCGTCGCTGGGCTGGCTGTGGGCGGTGGAGGGCGCGCGCCCCGACCGCTGGGACCTGGCCGGCACGGCCTTGTGCCTGGCCGGGGCCGCGGTCATCCTGTTCGGCCCCCGGAATGCTTGACCGGAACGTTCGAGGCGACATGCGTGAAGTTGGTTTTCCCCGAGGTGAGTGATGTCTGAGTCAGACCTGCGGCAGAAGCTGCGCGCCGCGGCCCGGCAGGAACAGTTCCTGGAGGTGGTCGGCCGCGACGAGGCCACGGCCCGGTTCCACCGGCACCTGACCCTGGCCCCCGTCGGGTCCGAGACGGTCACCCTCTCCGGCGCGCTGAACCGGGTGCTGGCCCGCGACGTGGTGGCGGGAGTCGACGTGCCGGGCTTTGATCGCTCCGGCGTCGACGGTTTCGCCCTGCGCTCGGCCGACACGGTCGGCGCGTCGGAGGAACGGCCCCGCGTCCTGACCCTCAATGCCGAGGTGCTGACTCCCGGACGGGCGCCCGCCGTGACGGTCGAGCCCGGCACCGCGACCCTGATCGCCACCGGCGGCATGGTGCCGCGCGGCGCCGACGCGGTCGTGATGGTCGAGCATACCGACGTGATCGACGAGGGCACGGCCGATGGGGCGGATGCCGCCGTGCGGGTCGAGTTCCACCGCGCCGCGGCGCCCGGCCAGTTCATCGCCCATGCCGCCAGCGACATCGCGCGCGGCGAGACGGTGCTGCGCGCCGGCCAGCTCCTGACCTCGCGCGAGCTCGGCGTGCTCGCCGCCATCGGCCGCGCCGAGGTCGAGGTCTGCCGCCGCCCGCGCGTCGCCGTCCTGTCCACCGGCGACGAGATCGTGACGCCGGGCGATCCGATCGCACCCGGAAAGGTCTATGATTCCAATGGTGCCATCGTCGCCGCCGCGGTCACCGAACTGGGCGGCGAGGCGGTCCCGATGGGCATCCGCCCGGACAACGAGGAGGCGCTGCGCGAAGCGGTGGACCAGGGTCTTTCCGGCTGCGACATGATGATCCTGTCCGGCGGCACCTCCAAGGGCGCCGGCGACCTGTGCTACCGGGTGATCAGCCGCTTCACCGATCCCGGCATCGTCGTCCACGGGGTCGCCCTCAAGCCCGGCAAGCCGCTGTGCCTCGCGGTGACCGGCGGCAAGCCGCTGGTCGTCCTGCCCGGTTTCCCGACCTCCGCGATCTTCACCTTCCACGAGTTCGTGGCCCCCGTGATCCGGGCGCTGGCCGGGCTTCCGCCGGAGCGCGGCGAGACCATCCAGGCCACCCTGCCGATCCGCCTGACCTCGGAACGCGGCCGGACCGAGTTCTCGATGGTTTCGCTGGTCCGCACCGACGCTGGGCTGGCGGCCTATCCGCTCGCCAAGGGCTCCGGCGCGGTCACCGCCTTCAGCCACGCCGACGGCTTCGTCGCGATCCCCCAGCACGAGGAGGCTGTGGAAGCCGGCACCGATGTCTCCGTCCGGCTGATCGGGCGGGGCGTCGAGCCGGCCGATCTCGTGGTGATCGGCAGCCACTGCGTCGGGCTCGACCATCTGCTGGGCCTGCTCCAGCGGCGCGGCGTGACCGTCAAGGTGCTGAACGTGGGCAGCATGGGCGGGCTGACCGCGGCCCGGCGCGGCGAGTGCGATCTGGCCCCCGTCCACCTGATGGACCCGGCGACCGGCCGCTACAACGAACCGTTCCTGACCGAGGGGCTGACGCTGGTCCCCGGATACCGGCGCCTCCAGGGCGTCCTGTTCCGCCCCTTCGATACCCGTTTCGAGGGCCGCGACGCCGCGGAGGCCATGGCGCAGGCGTCGGCCGACCCCGGCTGCCTGATGATCAACCGCAACCCCGGCAGCGGCACCCGGATCCTGGCCGACCGCGTCCTCGCCGGCGCCCGCCCGGCCGGCTACCAGGCCCAAGCCAAGTCCCACAACGCGGTCGCCGCCGCGGTGGCGCAGGGCCGGGCCGACTGGGGCGTCGCGATCGAAACGGTGGCGGCCGATTACGGGCTGGGCTTCCTGCCGCTCCAGCCCGAGCATTACGACTTCGTCGTCCCCGCCGGCCGCCTGGACCGCCCGGCCGTCCAGTCCTTCATCGGCCTGCTGGCCGACCCGGAGACACGGCGCTGGCTGGAGGAGAAGGGCTTCAGCCCGGCACCGGCTCCCCGCTGAACAGGCCGGTCGGCAGGCCGTCCATGCTGCGGGCGTTCTTCTCCCGGCGGTAGGCCTCCAGGCCCTCCTCGCCCTTGGCCGCCGCCCAGCGGTCCAGGTTGCGCCGGTCGTCGCGGTAGTCGAACAGCGGGACGCCGTACCCGCAGGAGGTCTGGACCAGATCGACGTCCAGCGCGACGATCTGCCGGGCGCCGGCCGGCTCCTCCCCGCCGAACGGGTCGGACAGGAGCCCGGCGTAGTCCCGGCCGCCCCGATGCAGCACCCGCCCCCTGCCGTACAGGCGGAGGATCATGGGCGCGCCCTCGAACGCGCAGAACATGATCGTCAGCCGCCCGTCGGCCAGCAGGTGGGCCGCCGTCTCGTTGCCGCTGCCGGTCTGGTCGATATACGCGACCGCGTTCTCCCCGAGCACCCGGAAGGCGTCGGCCGGCTTCGGCGACAGGTTGACCCGCGTCCCCTCGGCGGCCGACGCCGTGAAGAAGATGTGCTGCCGCGCGATGAAGTCCCGGTGCGCGCCGGTGATGCGGGGGAACTGCTTTGCCATGCTGCCGTCGTGCTCCCGGAGTTTCGGTCACCTTACCGTACCGTGTTTCGGGCGCTGTCGAACAGGGCGATCACTTCGGGAGCCGCGAACAGCCTTTCCCGTCCCGCGGCATTGGCCGGCTCGATCAATCCAAGAGCCGCCAAGCGCCCGATCGCCGTGTTCATGCTGGCGAAAGTGCCGGCGCCGATACCTGCCAGAGCATCCCTCACGGTGAATGCCGGCCGGGTCAGCACCCAGGGAACGAGCCGGTGGACCAGGCTGTGCGATCGGAGTCCAGCCGTGGCGGCCTGCCATCGCCCGAGGATCTCCCCCAGCCTTTCGAGCCGCATGAGGTTCCGTTCGGCGGTCTGCGCCGCGAACGACAGCAGAAGCCTTGTCCAGTGCGCCAGATCTCCGGTCAGCCGGCCCCGTTTCAGCCCGTCGACATAGAGGTCCTTGTTCGAATGGACGGCCTCCCCCAGGAAGCAGCAGGCATTGTCGGTGGCTGATTTCCGCTTCAGCACCAGCGGGACCAAAAGGCGCCCCACCCGTCCATTGCCGTCGTCCACGGGATGAATATGCTCGAACATCCAATGCGACAGCGCTTGCCTGACCAGTTCAGGTCCGCCGGTATCCAGCGTGAACCTCTCCCAGTCGTCCAAAGCCGCGTCGACCGAGCCGGGCCGCGTGTAGAAGAACATGCCGTTCGGGCTGTCGTAGTCCGCCGTGCAGTTGGCGTAGCGTTTCCAGTGGCCGGCCGTGGCCGAGACGTGCGGGTCGGGAACCCGCTCGAACAGGCGACGGTGGATTTCCAGGATGGCGGCCTTCGGGGCGAATGCCTTGCCCTGCAAGGCTTCGAAGGCATCGGCGCAGGCGGCCACTTGGCCGGCGTCCTGCGGATCGGGCGCGCGGTTCAGGGAAGTCTCGTATTCCAGCAGATCGGTGAAGGTCGTCGTCGCCCCCTCCGCGCCTGAGGAATGGACCGCATCGAGCCGGGCGAACAGCCGGCCGATCGTTCCCGGCACCGGTCGTCCCGAGATCCGGAACCCGCTCAGCGCACGGTCGAACGCGCCGACCGCCGCCGTCGCGTGCTCGACGGCCGGCCAGACATCGTCCAGCGACGGCAAGGGTGGAACAGGCGGCCTGTAGCAGGAGAGCAGCCGGCCCCCTCCGCCTTCGTCCGCCTCGTGGAAGCCGAAACCCATCATGAAACATGTCCATATTATAGTTTTCCATCAAAAACTATAATGACATGCGGCACGGCGGTGGTTTCGGCGCGTGAGACTGGTCCAGGAAGATTGGAACCGGCGGAAGGTGCTGCCCGACAGACCCCCGCCTTCAGGATCCTTCGGCCAGCTTCCGGCCCCGGGCGGCGGCCCGGCCCGCGGCGGCATCCACCCCTTCCAGGAAATCCGCCTCCCCGCGCCAGAACGGCAGGGGACCCAGCGTCGCCGCCAGCACCGTCGGCGCGCCGGGCAGCGACGCCGCGCCGAAAAGGTCGCCGGGGACCGGGCGGCCCTGCCAGAACGCGGCCGCATCTGCGCGCAACGGTGCGGGCGGCACCGGCGGCGGTTCCGGCACCGCCGTCTCGACCGGTCCGCCGAGCAGGGCCACGAAATCGTCGCGCGAGCGTCCGCGCAGGCGGAACAGCAGGAAGGGATCGGTGTCGAAGGTCTCCGCCAGCAGATAGTAGACGGCCGCCACGTGCTTGCACGGGTTCGACCAGTCGGGGCAGGCACACCGGGTTTCGAGATCGCGGAGCCGCGACGGGAACAGCGGCACGCCGGCCGCCTTGAAGGTGTCCTCCAGGGTTTCCGGCATCTCGCCCGCGATCAGGCGGGCGGCGCTCCAGGTGTCCTCCGACACCGCTTCGGCGACCTTCCTCCACTGGGCGTCGGTCAGCGGCTTCATCCCGATTTCGACCTCGTAGGGCCACGGCCTCGATCCCTGGACCTTGGCGGCGACCACTCCCGGATCGACCGTGAGGTCGAGCACCTGGCCCTTGCGGGCATAGGTGCGGCCCCGGCCCAGCCGCCCGCCGATGTCGAAGGACTCCAGCACCTCGATCCAGCGCCGGCCCCACCAGCTCTCGGCGAAGCCGCCGCGCTTGCTGCGCGCCTTGATCCCGCCCTTGGCCTCGCGCGGGCGGGTCGGCCCCCATTCGTACCAGGACATGACGATGCCCCTCCGTTATTCCACCGCGTCGCGGCTCAGGCTCAGCAGGTCGCGAAGCTGCGACGTGTCCAGTTCGGTCAGCCAGTCCTCGCCGGAACCCACGATGGACTCCGCGACGCTCCTCTTGGACTCGATCATCTCGTCGATCTTGTCCTCCAGCGTGCCGGCGCACAGGAACTTGTGGACCTGCACCCGCCGGGTCTGGCCGATGCGGAAGGCCCGGTCGGTCGCCTGGTTCTCAACGGCCGGGTTCCACCAGCGATCGTAATGGAACACATGGTTCGCCGCGGTCAAGGTCAGGCCGGTCCCGCCCGCCTTCAGCGACAGCAGGAAGAGCGGCGGCCCCGAACCGTCGCCGGCCTGGAACCGCTCGACCATGCGGTCGCGCTTCGCCTTGGGCACGCCGCCGTGCAGGAACAGCACCTCCCGGCCGAAGCGGTCCTGAAGGTGGCGCCGGATCATCTCGCCCATTTCGGTGAACTGGGTGAAGACCAGCGCCTTCTCCCCCACCGCCAGCACCTCCTCCAGCATTTCGGTCAGCCGGGCCAGCTTGCCGGAGCGGCCGTCGATGGCCGTGTTGTCGCCCAGGAACTGGGCCGGGTGGTTGCACACCTGCTTCAGCTTCGCCAAGGTCGCCAGCACCAGCCCCTTGCGGCGGATGCCCTCGGCCTTCTCCATCTCCGCCAGGGAGTCCTCGACCACGGCGGCGTAGAGCGACGCCTGCTCCCGGGTCAGGGTGCAGAACACCTTCATCTCCAGCTTGTCCGGCAGGTCGTCGATGATGGACCGGTCGGTCTTCACCCGGCGCAGCACGAAGGGGGCGGTCAGGGACTTCAGCCGCGCCATGGCGCCCTCGTCGCGCCGGGTCTGGATCGGGGTGAAGAAGTTCCGCTTGAAGGCGGCCTGGGTGCCGAGGAAACCGGGGTTCAGGAACTCCATCAGCGACCACAGGTCGCCCACGTTGTTCTCCACCGGCGTGCCGGTCAGCGCCACCTTGTACCCGGCCGGCATCGCGCGGGCGGCCTTGGCCTGGCGGGTCTCGGCGTTCTTGATGTTCTGGGCCTCGTCCAGGATCACCCCCGTCCAGGGGACCGACTTCAACGCCTCCGCGTCGCGCTGGAGGAGGGCGTAGCTGGTCACCACGATGTCGTGCTTCAGGCATTGGCGGCGCAGCGCGGCGGCGGTCTTCTCCCGCGTGGCGCCATGATGGATCATCAGCTTCAGGCCGGGCGTGAAGCGCGCCGCCTCCCGCTGCCAGTTGCCCACGACCGAGGTCGGGCAGACCAGCAGAACGGTCGGCTTCTTCCCGGCCGTCTCCCGGTCGTGCTGGAGCAGGGCCAGCGTCTGGATCGTCTTGCCCAGGCCCATGTCGTCGGCAAGGCAGGCGCCCAGCCCCCAACGGCGCAGGAAAGCCAGCCAGGAATAGCCCCGCCCCTGGTAGGGCCGCAGGGCAGCCCGCAACCCCCCGGGCGCAGGCAGGTCCGAGACCGGCTCCCGTCCGGTCAGGCGGGCCAGCAGGTCGCCGATCCAGCCTTCCGCGGCGATCCCCTCCACGTCGGCGTCGTCGCCGCCGCCCAGCGCCAGCCGGACCAGGTCGCGGACGCTGGCCTGTTCGCCCCGCCGCTTCAGGCGCGCCGCGGCCTGCCGGATCTCGTCGGCATCCAGCAGCACCCACTGGCCGCGCACCCGGACCAGAGGCGCCTTGAGCCGGGCCAGCGCCGTCAGGTCCTTGGCCGACAGGGTCTGGTCGCCCAGCGCCACCTCCCAGTCGAACTTGACCAGATCGTCCAGGGACAGCCCGCTGCCGCCCTGCATCTTCGACGCGCGCACCCTGGCGCGGGCACCGATCCGGGTCTTCGTGCCCCGCGCGGTCCACCAGGCCGGCAGAAGCACGCCGAAACCCGCCTGCTCCAGTCCCGCCGCGAAGCGGGTCAGGAAATCCACCGCTCCCGCGGCGTCGGTCTCGAACCCCTGCGGGATGCCGCGCTTCAGGCTGGCCTCGATCGGCGGGCACAGCCGCCCGGCCTGCGCAAAGCTCAGCAGCAGGAACTCCCGCAGGTCGGCCTTGCCGCCGGTCAGCCGCGCCAGCTCGCTCCCGCCGCCCTTCCACAGGTCGGACGCGGGCACCAGCAGGCTGGGGTCGTCATGGGGCTGCAGCAGATAGCGCACCGTCCAAGGGCCGGCGGGGCTGACCACGGCGGGCGGGCCGCCTTCGTCGTCGGGTGCCTCCTCGACGGAGACCGGCGGTTCCTCCAGCCGGAAGCACAGCCGGACCGGGCTGCCCGCCGCCAGGGCCACCGGCCGGCGCCACTGGGCGAGCCGCGCCTCGAACGCGCGGACCGCCGCCTCGTCCGCCCTGACCCGGGCATCGGCACCCGTGAGCGCCGCCAGCCAGCGGTCGTCCAGGGTCTCCCCCGCCGGTTTCGGCAAACCGTCGGGTTCCGCGCGGACCAGGGAATCCACCACCGTCGCGACGAATTCCGACAGCACCGCCGCCGGTCCCGTGTCGGGCGGCACGGCGACCGGAAGCCCGCCGGAATCCCCGGCCGGCCCGATGGCACGGGCCGCATCGGGCATGCACCGGGCCAGCCCGGCCAGCGCCCGGGAGTCGCGGCCCAGGAACACGGGGCGCCAGCGGGCGAACACGGCGTCGCCGGCGCGGACCAGGTCGGGAAGCACGGCGCCGCGCGCCGCGACGGCTCCGGCGAAGCGCAGGGCCATGGCCCAGTAGGCCAGGTCGGGACCGGCGAACAGGCCGGGGCCGTAGGTCCCGTCCGCCGGGCAGTCGGCCAGCAGCCGGACGATATCGCCGGGTTCCAGCGCCAGCGCCGCGGTGTCCCAGGGCGCCGGGGCGACGGGCGCCGTCCCGTCCGGCGGCTCCTCGACCACCGGGCTGGAGGCCAGCGGCCCGTCCGGTCCCGTGGGCAGCCAGAGCGTCACGCGTCCCACGCCGGCCGTGAGTTCCATGACCTCGGCCAGGTCGTCCAGCGCCTCCGCGCCGATGTCGAACGGGTTCGAGGGCGGCCGCGGCTGCTTCGGCCGTCGCCCGCGCGGGGCCGGCAGCGGTGCCGCGGCGGACCGCGCGGTCTCGCCCCAGAGCCAAAGCCGGCCGTCCCGGAATGCGGCATGAAGGAATACGCTCATGGCGCGACCATAGCCGTCATTCCCGGTCAGATCATCCTCTGGCCGAACAGGTCTTCCTCGATCAGCCCGATCTCCTCCGTCAGGTCGAAGTACCGGGCGGTCCAGGCCTCGTCGCCGCGCTTGCAGCCGTGCTCGTTGACCTCGCAGGTGTGGGCCGTGCAGATCGGGCGCAGATGCGGGGCGACGGTGCAGCCGCGCGGCCCCATGAAAGGCAGGGCGGGATGCCAGGTCGGTTCCAGCCTCTCGCCCCAGTATTCCAGCGCGAAGTCGCGCGTCAGGTCGCAATACATCGGCGCGCAGCAGGACAGCGGCTTGGCGCACCGGCTGCCGGCGCATTCGGGTTCGGTATGGGCGGCCAGTTCGGCATAGAGCGCGATCAGGCGCTGCCTCGGATCGTCGGGCATCTGCCAAGTCCTGGAAGCGGTCTCCGATGGTGCGTCGGCGGCGGGCCGGAATCAAGACCCTCCTGCCCGATCTATCGGGGCATCCGGCTGAATCCGGTCAACCCTTCTGTAAGGCAACCCAACCAATACCCATCTGTTAATAGATGTAACTGTCTAAATGCGGACCCGGCGCCCGCCGCCGCGACCGCTCGGCCCTCGTCGATGCAAGGAACCGCAATGAAGTCGCAGAAAAGTCAGGTTGGATCGATCAACGATCTCAACGCTCTGGTCGACGAGTATCTCGCCAAGGGCAACAAGATCACCCAGTGCCCGCCCGGTCCGTCGGAAGAAGTCGTCTACAAGAACCAATACCGCAAGCGCCCCAAGAAGCCCGACGCGGCCGCCGCCCCCGCCGAGGCGCCGGCCGACGCATCGCCGGACAAGACCGACGCGCCGGCCGCGTCGGAGTAACCGCCTCCGCTCCGGCACTCCCAGCGGGGCTCAGCCCCGCCGGGCCGTGTCGACGATCTCCGCCAAAACTCTCCCTTCGGCGGCTGACGGCGCCGGGATGCTCTCCAGGATGACGCAGGGTCCACGGGCGCCGAACGTTCCGGCAGCGGATTCGACGCTGCCGACCACTGCGGCGAGGTCATAGCCCAAACCCCGCAGCTTTGCGACGCACGCCTCCGCCCGGCCGGCCGGCACCCCGGCGAGCAGGCCGCCGGCGGTCTGCGGGTCGAACAGCAGGTCCGGCACGGGACCGTCGGCATGCGCCGCCGCCGCGGAGTTGCCGGCGTGAAGGGTGCTTCGGATGCCCGCCTCCAGCAGTTCCCGGGCACCCGCCAGCGCCGGGACGGCGGCGGGGTCGAGCCGGACGCAGGTTCCCGACGCCTGCATCATCTCGACCAGATGGCCGAACAGGCCGAACCCGGTCACGTCGGTGCAGCCGCCGGCGCCGTGCTCCGCCAGGCAGCGCGCGGCGGGTCCCGACGGCTGGTCCATCACCGCGAGCGCGCCCGCCACCCAGCGCGCCCGCGCCCTGCCCCGCATCGCGCCGGCGAGCAGCACCCCGGTGCCGAGCGGCTTGGTCAGGATCAGGCGGTCGCCCGGCCGGAGGCCCCCTTTGCGCAGCACGCGCTCCGGCTCGACCGAGCCGGTGACGGCGAAGCCCAGGGCGGGCTCCGATGCCTCCGCGCTGTGGCCGCCGGCCAGCAGGGCGCCCGCGTCCCGCAGGACGTCCAGCCCGCCCTTCAGCATCTGGAACAGGTCGTCCTCGACGATGTCCAGCCGCCCCGGCGGCACGCAGACGATGGCGAGCGCGGTCGAGGGTTCCGCCCCCATGGCGTGGATGTCGCCCAGCGCATGGTTGGCCGCGATCCGGCCGAACAGGTAGGGATCGCCGGTGAAGGCGCGGAGGAAATCGACGGTCTGGACGGTCAGCCGCCCCGGCGGCGGCGGCTCCAGCACGACGGCGTCGTCGGCGCCGGTTCCCAGTCCGAGCCCGAGCCCGAGCCGGCGCAGCGCGCCCTTCAGTGCCTCGGCCGGCACCTTGGCGCCGCAGCCGGCGCATCGCGGCTCGGCCTCCGGTCCCGGCATGGGCTTCGGCATCATCGCCGGGACGTCCTGGAACTTGGCCATGAACCGCCGGTCGATACGGTCCTTCAGCGCCCAGGCCCAGCGCCCCTCCGCCGAGACTCCCCCGCGCGAGGCGACGGCGTAGCGGTCCCCGGTGCTGATCAGCTTCAGGTAATTCCGCTGCGGCGTGAAGGGCACCGGCGGCTCGCCCGCCAGGGCGCGGCGCAGGTTGCCGGTCAGCGGCGGTCCCTGCCGGACCGCGAAGACCCCGGCCTTCTCGCGCGGGTGCTCCAGCACCGAGGCGACATCGCCCGCCGCGAACACCCGCGGGTCGGCGACCGAGCGGAGCGTCGCGTCGACCGCGACGAAGCCGCGCCCGTCGAGCGTCAGCCCCGTCTCGCGCAGCCAGGGCGCCGCCCCCGCCTGGACCGCCCACAGCGCCTCGTCGAACCCGATCCGCCGGCCGTCGGCGCAGACCACGGCGCCGGGCTCGACCCGGACCACCTCCGCGTCGGTGTGAACCGCGACCCCCCGTTCCGCCAGCAGCCGGTCGAAGCGGGCGCGGACCCGCGCGCTGTCGTTGGCCAGGAGCCGGCCCCGCGTCACCAGCACCACGCGGGGCCGGAGCGCCGCCTTTCCTTCCGCCGCCATCAGGCCCTTCAGGCGGTGGTCGATCGCCAGCGCCAGCTCCACGCCCGCCGCCCCGCCGCCGACCACGACCACGTCGAGCCGCCGGTCGGCCCCACGCACCCGCTCCACCAGCGCGGCCCAGCGGCCGGCCAGCCTGTCCACCGGCTTGACCGCCGTCGTGTGCTCGGCGGCGCCCGGAACGTCGTGGGCCCTGGGCGTGGACCCGATGTCGAGCGACAGCACGTCATAGCGCACCGGCGGCCGGCCGCTCAGCAGCACGGCGCGGTTCTCCCGGTCCAGGCCCGCCGCCTCGGCATGGATCAGCCGGGCGCCGGCGAACCCCGCCAGCTTCATCAGGTCGATATGGCAGGCGTCGTGGCCGTAGTGGCCGGCGATGAAGCCCGGCAGCATGCCGGAATAGGGCGTCTCCACGTCCCGGGTCACCAGCGTGACCCGCACCCCCGGCATCGGGCGCATGCCGAAGCTCCTGAGCACCTGGACGTGGGAATGGCCGCCGCCGACCAGCACCAGCTCGGCATGCACGGAGTCCGTGGGCATCATGTCTTTCGTGTCTTCAGCGTATCGATGCCGCCCCGGAAACGTCGGCATCAAGGTTTGCCGGGGGCAGTGGGCATCATTGCTTGGCAGGATTGCGTATCGGATCAAGATATCGCTTGACGTAACCTGCTATGCTTTCCGCCGGTTTCGAACTCTCTTCAACGTCTATGACGTAGTAGGTGAGCTTTGGGTTCTGAGATTCCGAAGCATCGGTGAATTTCTTCATCAGGATAGCCTTGATGTTGCCCAACCTGATGGAGAAGACGGATGAAGTCCCGTCTGCCTCGTAACAGGTCGCCCTCAGCTTCCGGGGGTCTGTTTCCAGGAACCTTATGGTTTCGAGGAAATCCACCGTTCCCTGCTTGTCGGTCATGCGGTCGAGCTTGGCCGCGACTTCGTTCCTGAGGAGTACTTCGCCCCTCGGGAGCGTTTCGGAGGGAGCAGGACCGGGCAACCGTTGGCTTTTCATCTCCTGAACCTCTCCAAGACTTCCGATAGCGTCAATAGGGTGCCGTTGCGTATATCGTCCTCGGCCTTGCGGCACAGGCTGTCCAAGTGAATTTTCGTCACCAGCGCTTCGATGAAATCAGGATCTCCATATCTCATGATATCCCTCTCGTGCCGGTCCGAGTAGAAGATATAGACCCCTGTGACGAGAATGCTTGCCAGGAGCATCCAGAAAGCGCTGGCGTCGGTGTAACCCGCCCAGTCGAGCGTCAGGGTGGCGAGAACCTCTCCGTCCGGTCTTTTGATGACTTCGGTGTTGGTCATCTGGAATACGAGGAATCCCGCGAGGACGGAGTTCACGACATTCATCGAGGATGTGATGAGCGTCCGGAGGGTCGTATTCTCGACCAGATGTCTTAAGAACGCGACCATCCAGCATGGCATTCCGGTATTATCCGGCCAAGCAGGCCGGAAGATGCAGACGACTCTCCATCTAGCGCAAAAGCCCTTGATGATCGAGATTATTCGCGCGACAGGACCGCATGATCCGGCGTGCACACGTATGTGATGGTGGACCCGCTCACAGGCGCCACAGCCGTATGCCCTCCGGCGCCGCGGCCCGGTCCAGGCACGACTTGACGTCCACCGCCAGCCCCCGTCCGCCTTCCAGCAGCCGGGCGATGCCGGGCCAGCCCGCCGCCATGTAGCCGGCGTGGGGGACGGCCAGGATCACGGCATCGGCCGGCGGGAGATCCTCCAGGGGCAGCAGGTCGATGCCGTACTCGTGCCGGGCCTCCGCCGGGTCGGCCAGGGGATCGTGCAGGGCGACGGACACGCCGAAGCTTTCCAGCTCGCGCAGGATGTCGACGACGCGGGTGTTCCGGATATCCGGCACGTTCTCCTTGAAGGTCAACCCCAGGACCGTGACCCGCATCCCGCCGGCACCGCCGCCGCCCTCCCGCATCAGCCGCTTGACGGTTTCCTGCGCGATGAAGGCGCCCATGCCGTCGTTGATCCTGCGCCCGGCGAGGATCACCTCCGGCTGGTAGCCCGCCTGCTCCGCCCGGTGCGTCAGGTAATAGGGGTCGACCCCGATGCAGTGGCCGCCGACCAGGCCGGGGGTGAAGTTCAGGAAGTTCCACTTGGTCCCCGCCGCCTCCAGCACGTCGCGGGTGTCGATGCCCAGGCGCTGGAAGATGCAGGCCAGCTCGTTCATCAGGGCGATGTTCAGGTCGCGCTGGGTGTTCTCGATCACCTTGGCGGCCTCCGCCACCGCGATCGAGGGCGCCCGGTGGATTCCGGCGCGCACCACCCCGCCATACAGGGCCGCGACCCGGTCGAGCGCCTCAGGGCTGGAGGCCGAGACCACCTTGGTGATCGTCTCGAACCGGTGCTCGCGGTCGCCGGGGTTGATCCGTTCCGGCGAATAGCCCACCGCGAAGTCGCGGCCGTATGCCAGCCCGGACCGCGCCTCCAGGATCGGCACGCATTCCGCCTCGGTGGCGCCGGGAAACACCGTCGATTCGAAGACCACGAGGTCGCCGCGCTTCAAACGGTCCCCGACGGTGCGGGACGCGGCCAGCAGCGGCCCCAGGTCGGGACGCTTCGCGTCGGAGATCGGCGTCGGCACCGTGACGATATGGACGGTCGCCTCCGCCAGGGCGGCGGGATCGTCGGTCAGCCCGATAGCGGCCTCCGCCAGCGCCTCCGCCGTGACCTCGCCGGTCCGGTCGTGGTGACGCCGCAGCTCGGCGATCCGCCGGGAGTCGATGTCGAATCCTATGACCCGATGGCCGTTCCGGCCGAAGGCGACCGCGATGGGCAGTCCGACATATCCCAGCCCGACGATGGAGACGGCGTGATCGCTGCGCATGGACCCGGTGTCTTTCGGTCTGGAGGAGGGCGGGAACGGACAGATAGCAGATAGGCGCCCCCGCGGGAAATCCGATGGGCCGGCCCTGCCAAACGAAAAAAGCCCCGGTGCGCGGGGTCGCGCACCGGGGTTTCAGTCTGGCTAATGTCGCACTCTCGT
The DNA here is from genome assembly GCF_008843145.1 of Skermanella pratensis. GTDB lineage: Bacteria > Pseudomonadota > Alphaproteobacteria > Azospirillales > Azospirillaceae > Skermanella > Skermanella pratensis. The sequence goes on from NZ_CP030265.1 coordinate 5,482,999, forward strand.
GCGTGCACGGCCCCCCTCTCATGCCTCGACGGCAAGGGCCCATGCCTGGGAACGGCTACCGGACGGTCCTGACGGAGACCTTGGCTCCGGTGCCGAATTGGGTGATGGTGACCGGCGGGGCGTTCCGGTCGGCGGTCACGTTGCTGGAGAACGCGGCCTCGTGCCGGCTGCCGGTCTGCGTGATGGTCGCCGCCATGGAGCCGGCCTGGAAACCGGTCGCCTGGTTCCGGCTGCCGGTCTGGTTGACCACCGCGAAATTGCCGGACCCGGTCTGGACGAGGGATGTCTCGTTCCGCTGTCCCTTCTGCCGGGTCTCGAAGAAGTTGTTCGATCCGTGCTGCGTGACCGTGGCCGCATTGCCGTGCCCGATCTGGTCGATATAGGCGCTGCCGGAACCCGCGACGGCCGGAGCGGAGCCGAGCGCCGCCAGGACAAGGGCGGAAAACAGGAACTTGCGCATCGTCGCCTCCGGGCTGGAAGAGTGAGGAAGAAGGGGGGAAGCCCGGAGGCTTCCCCGGAATCGGCAGGGATCAGTTCTGCTTGACGGCGGACTGGTTGCCGTTGCCGACCTGGGCCGTCGAGCCGTAGTTGCCGTTGCCGGCCTGGGACATGCCGGAGCGGTTCTGCGAGCCGACCTGCTGCACCAACGACTTGTTGGCGTCGCCGTTCTGGTACTGGAAGGAAATGTTGGCTCCACCCTTCTGCGTCAGGTCCAGGAGGTTGCCGTCGCCGAAAGTGGCCTGCATTCCGAAGTTGCCGGTGCCCTCCTCCTGGGAGATGCCCGCCAAGTTGTCGTCGCCGACCTGGATCTGCCCCGCGAAATTGGCGGCGCTGATCTGGTCGATCTGTGCCAGGTTGCGGTTGCCGGCCTGGGCCTGCGCGGCGACGTTGTCGCCGCCTTTGGATTTGGCGGTACCGGCCCTGGAGGTGGCGATGGCTTGGTTGTCGTCGCCCGACTGGAACTGGGCCGCCAGGTTGCCGTTCGACGAGTGCCGAATGTTGACCTTGTTCCGGTTGCCGTTCTGCTGCTGGTACGCCTGGTTGCCCTCGACGTCGGGCTTGGCGAGGGTTCCCTTCTGGACCAGGATCGCCTGGTTCGAAGTGCCATCCTGGAGGACGACCGAACCGTTGCCGTCGCCCACCTGCGTCTGCCGGCTCCAGTTCTTCGTGCCGCTGACGGCGGCCGACGCGCTGTTCCCGTCGCCCTTCTGGTACTGGAAGGACCGCGAGTCATAGCTGATCCCGTCCACCGGGGTGGAATACTGCAGGTACCCGTTGTCGGTGCCGGTCTGCGACATGGAGGCGGAGTTGCCGTCCCCTTCCTGGGTGACGGTGATCTCGTTCCGGCTGCCGCTCTGGGCCGTGTCGTTGAAGTTGCCGTTACCGATCTGGTCGATATAGGCGTAGTTGTTGTCCGCCAGCACCGGCCCGGCGGCTGCGAGGGCGGCGAGGGCCACCGTGGAGAGAAGAATTTTCCGCATGGTCGTTCAGCCTCTCTTGCGTTCGTAAGCGCCGGTCGCTGGCCGGCTTGAATTCGGGGGACGGGTGGAGGAAGGGACGCGCGGGAGCGTGGCGGCTCCCGCGCCGGTCCGCTTCAGCTTCAGCGCTGGGTCACGGTCGACCGGTTGCCGGAACCGTTCTGCGTCACGTGGGCGGCGTTCTTGGAGTGGTACTGCTCGACCTTCGAGTTGTTGCCGCTGCCGGTCTGCGAGACCAGCGCGTAGTGCTCGGAACCGTTCTGGAGGGTGGTGGAGACGTTCCACGAGCCGGCCTGCGTCACGTCCGACTTGTTGTCGTCGCCGAACTGGTACTGGTAGGAGAAGTTGCCGCCGTGGCCGGACTGGCTCAGCTTGGCCAGGTTGTCGTCGCCTTCCTGCAGCTGGAGGCCGTAGCTGAGAACGGCGGTGCCCTGGGTCATGCGGGCCTCGTTCGAATCGCCCGCCTGGACCTGCTCGCCCTTGCTCAGGTTGCCGGTCTGCGTGATGTAAGCCTGGTTGAAGTCACCGACCTGGGTCTGGTAGGCTGCCAGCCCGAAGCCGTCGGCCTTGGCCTCGGCGCGGTTGTGGTCGCCCCTCTGATACTGGTCGATCAGGCCGAGCGTGCCGCCCTGCGTGTTGACGATGGCGATGTTCACGTCACCGTTCTGCTTCTGCTTGGTGGTCAGGGACGAGCCGGTGTTCTGGTAGGCGATGGCGTCGTTGTGGTAGCCGTCCTGCTCCTGGTCGATCAGGTTGTTCGAGCCGATGCCCGGCTGACCGGCGACGGCGTAGTTCTCGACGCCGTCCTGGTCCTGCAGGATGGTCTGCCGGGACCCGCCTTGCTGGGTCGCGATCGCGTAGTTCTTGTGGTTCTTCTGCTCCTGCGAGATCCGGTTTTTGCTGCCCGCCTGGGTCGCTTCGGCCTTCTGCTCGGTGCCGGACTGGGTCTGGTCGATGCCGTAGACGGTGGTGCCGAAGAAGTACGTGGTCACGGGCCGGTTGTCGGAGCCGGACTGGACCGCCGTGGCAAGGTGGTCGGAGCCGGTCTGCGTCTGCGTCGTGTTGTTGCGCGCGCCGGTCTGCGTGATGTAGGCGTCGGAGCCGTTGCCGCCGGACTGGGTGACCGTGCCCTTCAGGTAGGAGCCGGTCTGCCTGACGTCGGCCATGTGATTGTTGCCGACCTGATCGACATAGGCCGAGTTGCTGTCCGCCAGCGCGGCGCCCGAGACGGTCAGCGCGGCGAACGCGACGGTGGAGAGAAGAAGAGTACGCATGTTCTTGGACCTTTCCTCGACTCTTACAGAAATAACGACCAGCAGAATGGTCTAACCAAATCACGAGCAGGCAGGCGGAAACTTGGAACTCCTGCTTGTTGCAGGAATACCGATTGATTGAAGAAGCCGACTCGAAATGGTCTAACGAATTTTCTTTTTGGAACCTCCCGCAGGCCGGAGGCGGAAAACTGTCCGGACCCACGGGTGTTCGCTGATTGATTTACGATTGTTTCGGCAGGCGGATCATTCTCTGACCGAGGGTGCCGCGGGGATCGGGCTGCGGCCGTCGGGCAGCACGTAGACCGGGGCCGGAGGGGCGGGCGGCAATCCCGGCTGCACTTCCGGCTGGATCCGGCCTTCCGGGCTGGGCCGGACCTGGGGCTCGTCGCTCGGCGGCGGCTCGATCCGGGTGCCGTTCTGGCCGTTCCGGTACTCCTCCAGCGTGGTCTTGACCGAGGTGACCCCGAACACGCCGTCCTTCTGCTTCCAGTGGCGGTCGATCAGCGGCTGGGCCAGCGCCTGGTCCTTCAGGCTCCAGTAGCCGTCCACCAGGCCCTCGACCACCAGGGAGTAGACCGCCTTCTCGATCGCCTGGCGGACCGCCAGGGTCGGCGGCTCGTTGGTGGTGAAGCCGGTCTCGACCTCAAGCAGTTCCTTGAAGCCGACATAGCGGAACGCGCCGCCCTGGGCGCCGACCGAGTAGATCGTCTTGGTCGTGCTGACCGACTTCAGGATTTCTCCGGTCTGCACCGCGATGGCGCGGAGATAGACGGTCACCGTGTCGCGCCGGTACTTCACGTCGCCGCCGATGCCGAGGAACCTGGCGCCGAGGCCGCCGGTGAAGGTGTTGCTGTCGTAGCCGATGATGCCGCCGTCCAGGATGATCCCGGCGAAGCTCATGGGCGGCAGCGGCGGCTGGCTGCGTCCGCCGTACTCCTCGCGGGTCGCCCGGATGATCTGGCGTTCCTGGAGGACCGAGGGGAGCGAGGCCCGCTCGACGGTGGTGAACCATTTGCGGCCGCCGGCCTTCTCCAGCGCCTGGACCAGGATGGTGGCGCCGCCCTGGGTCACCGCCCGGCTGTACTCGGAGAAGTTCTCGTTCGGCTTGTTCTGGCCGGTCAGGTCGTCGAACCGGTAGACCGCGACCGACAGCTTGCGCGCCGGCTCGGGCAGCGAGGCCAGTTCATCGAGGCTGACGGTCTGCTGCTCCAGCATGGGCTGTTCGGACAGTGCCAGTTCGGGGTGGGTCGAGGCGCAGGCCGACAGGGCGACCAGGCTGGTCGCCACAAGGGCGAGTTTCCTGAAATTCATGATCGGAGGTCTCCGTCGTCATCGATTGTCCGCGGGTTCTGGATGAGGTCCGGAGACGCTCAGAACCGGGGGATGGTGATGACGGAGGTGCCGCCGCCGCCGCTCAGGGTCAGGTTGATGTCGTTGCCGGCGCGGTTCCATTCGATGATCTGGTCATCGATCACGACGCGGCCCGCGTCCTGCGCGTTCTCGCCATAGATCTGCTCGGAGATCTGGCTCGCGACGCGGCTCAGGATGCTGGAGCGGATGATGCGGGAGAATTCGTCCTGCTGGGTCGTGGCGCCGTAGCTGTAGTCCTTGGCCGACGGGTCCTTGTACTTGTCGATGGCGCTGGCGATGCCGAGCAGATGGGCGGAATTGCCGGGATAGCCGCCGAACGAGGGATTGACCGGCTGGTAAACCAGTTCTCCTGCGGACGTTGAAGCAATACCAGCGGTCAGAATGAGAGTTGAAATGAGAGAGTATTTTGCGATCTTAGCCATTGTCGTCCCTATTTTTTAGTTACTGACCATTTGATGTCAGTACCGGGTCGATTTTCATTGCCGGGCTTGGTTGTTCGTAGTCGCCGGCATGACCAAGACACTACCGATTAATAGTATTTTAGCAAAATGCTCGTGTGAGAATAAAAAGCATATAAAGTTTTATACTTTCTCGAAACGGAACTCCTCCCCGGAGCTTCTCGTTGTGAGCGCCAACCGCTCCACAGGTTAACAAAGTGTGAATGCGTACCGGGGTAGCCGCCCCCCGGTCGCGGTTCCCTTCCGGCAGGCCGGGGTCGTACCCCTCGGGGGCCTCGCCGTCGCAAGGCTTCCGTCGCAAGGCTCCTGCGGGTCGTCCGGCAACTGGACAGCATACCCGGTGGATCGTCATCTCCCGAAACTGATTTTCCGCATGGCAGGCGGCTGACAGGTCTGTCCTTTTCCACGGCTTCAACAAGGAACCCGGGACTTCTTCAACCTGTTCCTCCGGTTCCGGCGCAAGGCGCCTTGGTGGGAGACAGAGAGCATGAGAAGCACAGCACTGGGCGCTGCCTTGGCCGCCGGCGTCCTGGCGGTCCTCGCTCCGGGCGGAGCCCGGGCCCAGGACGTCAAGGAGACGGTCTGCGCGCAGGGGACCTATTCGGAGCCGTGCCCCCAGGTGATCTGGTGTCCGGCGACCAATTGCGGGATCGGCATTCCGCAGCCGGACGGGGGGCTCGAAATCATTTCCTCGACCGAGAAGAAGATGGACGGCACGTCGCGCCGCCCGGTCCAGGCCGGCAAGCCGATGACGCTGGAAAGCATCACCGGCCGGGTGATCGTCTTCGAGTGGGAGGATGCCGGGCAGGTCGGGCAGGCGGGATCGGACCTCACCATCAAGGACATCCTGTACGTCGTCATGCCGCCCGCCGGGTCGGGCTGAGGGCCGGACCGATCCGCGCACGGGGCTGGGGCTGCGCTCCGCACCGGGGCCGAGCCATCGAACGGCATTCACACGGAAAGAATATTCCATGATCAAGTTGCGCATCAACGGGCAGGACAAGCAGTACGACGGCGACGGGGAAATGCCGCTGCTGTGGTACCTGCGGGACGAGCTGGGGCTGACCGGGACCAAGTTCGGCTGCGGCATCGCGTCGTGCGGGGCCTGCACCGTCCATCTGGAAGGCGAGGCCGTGCGGTCGTGCCAGACCCCGGTCAGCGCCGCCGAGGGCATGTCGGTGACCACCATCGAGGGCCTGGACCCCGAGGGCAACCACCCGCTCCAGAAGGCGTGGCGCGCCCAGGCCGTTCCCCAATGCGGCTATTGCCAGACCGGCCAGATCATGCAGGCGGCTGCCCTGCTGAAGCAGACCCCGAACCCCACCGACGAGGACATCGACAGCGTGATGTGGGGCAATATCTGCCGCTGCGGCACCTACACCCGCATCCGCAGCGCGATCCGCGCCGCGGCGAAGGAGGCCTGAGATGGCGGCCACCCGACTTTTCAATTTCAGCCGGCGCGACGTGCTCAAGGGCATCGTCGCCGGCGGCGGCCTGGTGCTGGCGGCGCGGATCATGCCTTTGGGCAGCTCCGTCGCCCAGACCGCCGGGGCCTATGGCGCCGCCGCCATGCCGCACGGCACGGTCAACAACCCCAACGCCTTCATCTCGATCGGCAAGGACGGCATCGTCACCATCGTCTGCCACCGGTCGGAGATGGGCCAGGGCGTCCGCACCGGCATGCCGCAGATCGTCGCCGACGAGCTGGAGGCCGACTGGGCGCGGGTGCGCGTGGTCAACGCGCCGGGCGACGAGGAGAAGTTCGGCAACCAGGACACCGACGGGTCGCGCAGCACCCGGCACTTCATGCAGCCCATGCGCGAGGCGGGGGCGGCTGCCCGCATGATGCTCGAGGCGACGGCGGCCAAGCGCTGGGGCGTCGAGTCCGGCGAGGTCGAGGCGCGCAACCACGAGATCGTCCACAAGGCATCGGGCCGCAAGCTCGGCTACGGCGAACTGGCCGAGGAGGCGGCGACCCTGGAGGTCCCGGCCAACGACCAGCTCCGCCTGAAGAACCCGGGACAGTTCCGCTACATCGGCAAGCCGATGCCGCTGGCCGACGGCTTCGACATCACGGTGGGCAAGGCCCAGTACGGCTTCGACACCTGGATGGAGGGGATGAAGTACGCGGTGGTCGCCCGGCCGCCCGTGTTCGGCGGCAAGGTCGCCTCGGTCGACGACAGCGAGGCGCTGAAGGTCCCCGGCGTCGAGAAGATCGTCCGGATCGAGGGCACCCCGGCGCCCGCCAAGTTCCAGCCGCTGGGCGGCGTCGCCGTGATCGCGAAGAACACCTGGGCGGCGATGAAGGGCCGCGAGGCGCTGAAGATCACCTGGGAGGACGGGCCGCACGGGTCCTACGACAGCGAGGCCTTCCGCAAGCAGATGGAAGAGACCGCGCGCAGGCCGGCCAAGGTGGTGCGCGACGACGGCGACGCCGAGGCGGCGCTGGGCAAGGCGGCCAAGAAGGTCGAGGCGGAGTACTACATCCCGCACCTGGCGCAGGCGCCGATGGAGCCGCCGGCCGCGACGGCGCGGATCGCCGGCGGCAAGTGCGAGGTCTGGTCCTGCGTCCAGGCGCCCCAGGTCACCCGCACCGACGTGGCGGAGCGGCTGGGCATGAAGGTGGAGGACGTGACCGTCCATGTCACGCTGCTCGGCGGCGGCTTCGGGCGCAAATCCAAGCCGGATTTCGCGATCGAGGCGGCGCTCCTGTCCAAGGAGATGGGCGGCGCCCCGGTCAAGCTGCTGTGGACCCGCGAGGACGATATCCGGCACGGCTACTACCATACCGTCTCGGTCGAGCGGATCGACGCCGGGCTGGACGACAAGGGCAAGGCGGTGGCGTGGCGGCATCGCAGCGTGGCCCCGACCATCACCTCGATCTTCATGCCGGACACCAAGCACCAGGGACCGTTCGAGTTGGGCATGGGGCTGGTTGACGTGCCGTTCGACATTCCCAACCTGCGCTGCGAGAACGGCGAGGCCGAGGCCCACGCCCGGATCGGCTGGTTCCGGTCGGTGTCGAACATCCCGCACGCCTTCGCGATCCAGTCCTTCGCGGCCGAGCTGGCGGCGGCGGCCGGCAAGGACCAGAAGGACTATCTTCTGGAACTGCTGGGACCGCCGCGGGTGGCGGCGCTGGAGTCGCTCGACACCCTGTGGAACTACGGTGAATCGACCAAGGTCTATCCGGTCGATGTCGGCCGGTTGCGCCACGTGGTCGAGCTGGTGGCGGAGAAGTCGGGCTGGGGGCGCCAGCTGCCCAAGGGCCACGGCCTGGGCATCGCGGCGCACCGCAGCTTCGTGACCTATGTCGCGACGGTGGTCGAGACGGTGGTGGCCGAGGACGGCACCCTGACCATTCCCCGGGTCGACGTGGCGGTCGACTGCGGCAACGTGGTCAACCCGGAACGGGTGCGCGCCCAGATGGAAGGGGCCTGCATCATGGGCCTCAGCCTGGCTCTGTCGAGCGAAATCTCCTTCAAGGAGGGCCGCGTGGTCCAGGGCAACTTCGACGACTACCAGGTCGCCCGGATCGACCAGGCCCCGCGGGAGATCAACGTCCACATCGTGCCGTCGAACTGGGACCTGGCGCCGGGCGGCGTCGGCGAGCCGGGTCTCCCGCCCTTCGCGCCGGCCCTGACCAACGCCATCTTCGCGGCGACCGGCAAGCGCATCCGCCGGCTACCGATCGGCGACCAGCTCAGGGCCTGACGGCAGGGTACGGAGGACGGAAAAGGCCGGGCGCATCCCGGGACGGCACCGGGGATATTTGAACAGCTGTTCAGATTGACAGGTGCTGTTGCCGCCACTAAGGTGCGCCCGACCATTGGGGAGTAGCCACCCTCCTGCGGGAGGGGTTCGCGCCAACAGACTCGGGGATAGCCCGTGGCGCGTGCGGCAGCCGGACGTCAGGTTCGGAGGCTCGGCGAGACTGATGGCACGACCGCCGCCCGAAGGCCAACCGGGTGCGGGCGTGCTATCTCGTTTCGTCTGGCCGGAGACACCCGGATGTTCGGCGCCACTTCGTTCGCGCTCGCCTTCAGCCTTTCCATGGATTCGTTCGCCGCGGCATTGGGACGCGGCGCCGCCCATTCGCGGCCCGGCCTGCCCGAGGCGCTGCGCGTCGGTGCCACCTTCGGCGCGTGCCAGCTCGTGATGTCGGTGGTCGGCTGGGCGGTCGGTGCGTCCTTCGCCGAGGTGGTCCAGGGCATCGACCACTGGATCGCCTTCGCGCTGCTTCTCCTCATCGGCGGCAGCATGGTCCGCAACGCGCTGGCGGGAGAAGCCGACGACGGCGCCGCGGCCAGGCGATCCGGCTGGCTGTCGCTGCTGGCGACCGGCGTCGCCACGAGCATCGACGCCAGTGCGGTCGGCGTGGGCCTCGCCATGGCCGACGTGGACATCGCGGCGACGGCGACGGTTGTGGGAGTCGTGACTTTCCTGATGGCGTTCGGCGGCGTCATGCTGGGCCACGTGGCCGGTCCGCTGCTCGGGCGCCGCGCCGAATTGATCGGGGGGCTTGGCCTGATCGGCATCGGCACCAAGATCCTACTCGAACACCTGAAGTCGTGATGCATATTGCCCGGTACGTATCGGACGCAAGACCATCAAGAGCCTGGAGATCCTGCCATGTGCTGCCGCATAGCCGTCGAACGAGCCTTTTCCGAGATGAAGGCGTCCGGAGCCCCCGACCGGCACGCACTTGAGGCCGCACTGATCATCCACCGCTTCCACCATCCCGAGATCCCGTTCGACGAGGCGCTGACGGAAGTGTCGCGGTGGACCGTCGGACGCCTGGTGCATTAGAGCTGTGCCCGATCAGGTCGATCCGGCCAGGGCAGCCGGGCCGATGCGCTGGGCCACGGCCCAACGCATCGCGGCGAATGGAACGGCAGGCCGCATGGACCGGAGCGGTTCAACCTGTTCGGAAACCGCTCTAGTGGCTCGGCACAGGGGTTTTGATTGATTTATCGTAGGTCGGCCTCAGCCGAAGGCCGACGCCGACAGCGTGGCCGGAGCCTTGACGCAGGGCGTCGGCGTTCGCCCTGACGGGCGAAGGCCGACCTACCGCACTCCGCTCCGCCGAACGTCATCAAAAACACTGTGCGGGACAACTAGGCGCCCGGTGCATTGACCGCCCGGTCCGGGCGGGCGTGGGAGGCAACAGGGGCGACAGGATGCCGCCCCTCGGGTCGATCCGCTCCTTACGAAGCGACGCTGTCCAGCTCCCGGCGGCGGTCGTCGGGAATGTTCAGGCGGCTCGCCAGGAAGTCCAGGTAACGCCGCTCGGTCTCGGAACCGCCGCGGATCGCGATCTCCGATGCCAGATAGACCTGTTCGGCGGTGTCCTGGTCCTTGACCTGGCGGATGATGTCGTCGGTCGAGCGGGGCTGGCGGATCTCCTGCTCGACGATCTGCCGCTCCTCCGGCCCGGCACCTGCCTTGTCCAGGTGCTGCACGATGCGCTGGCGCTCCTCGGCGGTGATCTGGCCGTCGGCGTTCGCCGCGGAGATCATGGCGCGGATCAGCAGCAGGGCCTGGTCCTCGTTCATCTGCGGTTCCGCCGGGACCTCCTTGGTCGGCTGGAACACGCCGAGAGCGTCGAAGATCGGGGCGAAGGGACCGCTGGCCCCCGCCTTCGGAGCCGGCTCCGCCGGGGTGGCCGCCGCCTGCCCGCCGCTGCCGCTGCCGCTGCCGCTGTCCCGATAGGTCTTGTAGGCGAGATAAGCCAGCGCCGCCATGCCGGCCTTGCCGCCCAGGCCCATGCCGCCCTTCGTCCTGCCGCCGCCGAGCAGCATCGGCGCCGCGGTCGCCAGCGCGGCACCTCGTCCGCCGGTCCGTCCTGCAAGCCCGGATACCAGCATCGTGCCGAGCACCTTGGTCAGATTGGCCATGTCGGCCTCCCGTATCTTGTTTCGCTGGATCGTTAACGATTGCCGGCCTCCGAGGTTCAGCATGCCCCGGGGTTCTGTCACCGCAGGTCGGCTAGAGCGTCATGTTCGCGATTTCTACGGACAGCGATCACCAGGGCCGCCAGCGCCGCCGCCGGTGGGACAAGGGCGTCGGGGGCCTCCATCGTCCACAGCGTGGCGCCGCTGGCCATGCACCACAGGACGGGGATGACCATCAGACCCCAGCGCCACGGGCCGGACGCGAGCGCCGCGATGCCGAGCGTGCCGACAGCGGTGGGATCGGGCGTCATGGCGAACACTTCCACCTGCGCCCAGTCCCGCCCGGCCAGCACGCCGGCCAGCGGCTGCACCGCCAGGGCGAAGAAGAACAGGCCGAGCCGCCAGGGGCGGCCGGCGGCGAGATCCAGCTTTCCGCCGAGGGTGCCCACGACCACCAGCAGCACGGCCTGGACCAGGAACAGGCCCGCGAACCATGTCGCCGCCCAGTTGATCGTGGCGTAGCGGGTATAAAGGAAGCTCCAGGCGACCCAGGCCCAGCAGGCCGCCAGCAGGGCCGCGACGATGCGGCCCCGCGCCGGGCCGCCGCGCGCCGCCAGCGCCAGGATCGCGACGCCGGCGGCGAGCGCCGCCAGATGCGCCGGCCACAGGCTCCCGTTGTGAAGCTCGAACAGGCGGTAGTAGGTGCGCGGCGAGAACAGCAGGAAGTCGGAGAGCGTGTAGGTCCACCACTCCGACATCAGAGATCCTCGACATGGGCCGCCATGCGCCGGCGCATCGCCTCGTCCGGCATCGGCCCGTGCGCGGCGGCCATGTTTTCCCGCACATGGTCTATCCGGGTGGTCGCCGGGATGGCGCAGGTGACGGCCGGGTGCGAGATGATGAATTTCAGGAGCAGCTGCGCCCAGGTTTCGCACCCGATCTCCGCCGCCCAGCCGGGCAGCGCCTGCCCTTCCAGTCCGCGGGTCAGGGCGCCCTGGCGGAACGGCCGGTTGACGATCACGCCGATGCCGCGTTCGGCGGCCAGCGGCAGGATGCGCTCCTCCACCTCGCGGTCCAGCACGTTGTAGCTGACCTGGACGAAGTCGAGCGGGTAGTCGCGCATGATACGCTCGAACTCGCCGTGGCGCCGGCCCTCGGAGGTGGTGATGCCGACATACCGCAGCCGTCCCTCCGCCTTCATGGCGAACAGGGTCTCCAGGTGCCGTTCCCACGAGAGCAGGTTGTGGACCTGGAGCAGATCGAACCGGGGCACGTCCCAGAGGCGGCGCGATTCCTCGATCTGGCCGGGACCGGCGGCGGGGGACGAGATCCAGACCTTGTCCGCCGAGAACAGGGCCGGCGGGCCGCCGAGCCGGCCAAGCCCGTGGCCGATCACCGCCTGGGACGAGCCGTACATGGGCGAACTGTCGATCATCCGCCCGCCGGCCTCGAAGAAGGCGGCCATCACGTCGGCGCACTCGTCTCGCAGGACCGGGTCGTCGCCGACATTGAAGGTGATCCAGGAGCCGAGCCCGACAGCCGGGATCGACTCGCCGCTCGACGGGATCGGCCGCGTCGTCGGCGGCTCGGCTTGCGCCCTGCCCGAGGAGGGCGCCAGGACGGCGACCGCCCCGGCCGCCGTCATCAGGCCCAGCAGGGAGCGGCGGCTGAGTTTCGGCGTCAAGGTCATCGGGCGGTCTCCATTCCGGGAAATCAGGGCCGAGGACGGCCGGTTTCCCTGAGATGGACCTCCAGGCCGCCGGAGTCAGGCCGGATCGTCGGGTTTCTTCGCGGCACGCCCCTCCGGCACCGTTCTATCCCCGGTCCGGGCACGCCTGGACGGGGACAGGACCTTGAACCGCTCGAGTTGGTCCGGCTCGTTGTAGCCGCCCAGGAACAGATCGCCCAGCGCCCTCCGGCTGAGCGCCCGGACGCGGTTACGAATGGCGTTGCGCAGCGCCTCCTGGCTCATCTGGCAGCGGCGGCAGAGCTTGCGGAGCTTGCCGCTGGCGTCGCCGGACAGCCGCACGAGACGCACGGTCACCGGCATGTCGCGGACCTCGGCGTATTCGACCACGTTCGGCCAGGCGGCGCGGCGCCCGCGCCGGTCGCGCCAAGTCTGGTCGTCGGCATCGAACCAGCGTCCGTCCGCCAGGCAGCGCACCACCGTGCCGTGCTTCCGCCCGCAGTCCCGGCAGCGTTCGTTGGCGCTGACCGGGGTCGTGTCCGTATAGCGCACGCTCTCGCCCGAAGGGTCGAGCTGCGGCCGGTATGAAGCCTTTCGCCGTCCTGCGCTGCTCATCATGTCCCCTCGACCACGCGGCCACCATGCCACACCCGAACCGTGGCGGCTATGGCCCTCCCTGCTCACAGGGATTAGACCATTGGTCATAGGCATCCGTGCCGAAACACGTCCTTGCGTACAGCTCCGGCGGTTTTCCAGAAAAATGCACTCTGGCTACGCACGATTCCTCTTGAACCGGAAGCCGATCCCTCTCATGTTGCAGTGCAGCAAGAGACCAGCCCCGAACGTTCCCCCAGGGGGGACGGACCCGGCATCTCAACGCAACCAAATCATCATCTTCTTGGGAGACGCTTTCATGAATACGTTCACTCCGTTCAAGGTTCCCGGCTTCGAGCAGTTCAAGGTTTCCGGCTTCGAGCAGTTCAAGGTTCCCGGCTTCGACTTCAACGCCATGTTCGACATCCAGCGCCGCAACGTCGAGGCTCTGACCGCCGCCGGCCAGACCTTCGCCCAGGGCATGCAGACCGTCGTCCAGCGCCAGGGCGAGATCGCTCGCCAGTCCATGGAGCAGTTCCAGGGCCTCCTGTCGAACGCCGCGCCGACCGCCAAGGTCGAGGACACCATCATCAAGCAGGCCGATCTGGTCAAGGCCGCCTACGAGAAGAACGTCTCGAACGCCCGCGAGCTTCAGGACATCGTCTCGAAGGTCACCAACGAGGCTTCGGACATCCTGAGCCGCCGCGTCGTCGCCAGCCTGGACGAGATCAAGGCCGTCGCCCAGCCGAAGAAGGTCTCCGAGCGCACCGTCAAGGCCGCCTGAGGCAGGGTTCCGGGCCCTTACCGGGCCCGTCGGGAGCCGAGAACTTCAAATTGTACCTAATTCAAACGGTGACAATGTCGGGTTCTCGGTCCGCTTTGCTGGAATAGTGACTCGGTTGTGGTAGTTTCCACTGACCGAACGGATACTGAGGGACCGGTTTCCGGCCCTGATCTTCACCGCGACGCGGCACCTTGCCAGGAGCCGGGGATCCATAGGGAGAACATGATGCGCGACATCGCCATTACCCTCGAGCAGGCCGCCCATTGGCTGAATTGCAGCACCACGAAGGTCAAGGAATATCTGGCGGCCGGTCGTCTGCGTGCGTTCGAAGGCAAGTCGGGCGATGCCGCCAAGGTTATCTCGCTGAACGCGACCGTGATCCTGGCCGAAAGCCTTCCCCCGGAAGCCGGCATCTTCCAGATCGCCGAGAAGCGCGACTACGACTCCGCGCCCCGGCCGCGCCAGGCCGGCATGGGCCGCGAGCGTCCGCCGCTCGAAGTCGTCCGCACTTCCGGTCCGATCGTCGAGCGCCGTCCGCTGCGGCCTTTCGTAGCTCGCTGATCAGCCCGGCTTACCGGCGTCGGCCTCCGGCACCAGCGTGGTGCCGTTGAGGCCCGCCGTGATGTCCGACAGCATCGGCACATAATCGTCGCCGTGCCCGCCGCCGACGGCGAGCGCGTAGGAATTCCGGACGGCCGCGCCGAGCGGGTTGGCGACGCCGGCCGCGTTGGCGAAGGACGACATGTAGGTCATGTCCTTCAACGCGTTGCGCAGCGTGAAGCGGTGGGCGTTCCGGTCGCGCTCCAGCACAAATTTGAAGAAGGTCTGGTAGAACCCGCAGTCCATCCGGCCGCCCCGGATCACGCTGTCGAACACCGCCGGCTTCAACCCCGCCTTGGCGCCCAGGGTCAGCGCCTCCGAATAGAGCGCCGCGTAGCCCATCGCCAGGAAGTTGTTGAGCAGCTTCATCGTGTGGCCGGTGCCGGTCGGCCCGGTCTCGATGATGCGGCCGGCGAAGCAGTCCAGCACCGGGCGCGCCCGAGCGACGGCGTCGGGTCCGCCGCCCACCATCACGTCGAGCGTGCCTTCCCAGGCGTCCTTGGGCGTCCGGCTGAGCGGCGCGTCGATCAGGGTGATGCCCTTCGGCTCCAACTCGGCCGCCAGACGGGTGGTCACCGCCGGCTCCGACGTCGAGCAGTCGACGATGAGCAGCGGCTTGCCAGCCGAGGCGAGGCCGTCCGGCCCGTTGATCACCGCCTCGACCTGCGGGCTGCCGGTCACGCAGAGCACGACGATGTCGCAGGCTTCCGCCAGGTCGCGGGCGCTGCCGGCCTCGGCGGCGCCGCGCTGCTTCAGGTCATCGACCGGCTCGCGGTTGCGGTGGCCGAGCACGGTCAGCGGATAGCCCTTGCCGACGATGTTGGCTGCCATGCCATGGCCCATCAGGCCGACGCCGACGAAGCCGATTCTTTCCTTGCCCATGGATGTCTCCCCTCGATTGTTCTTTGCGGGTGGTTGTTCAACGCTTGTCAGAGCCATCCGCTCCGCTTGAACCGCAAATAGAGCCACAGGCACACGCCCAGGATCACCGCGACCGCCGCCGGATAGCCGTAGCGCCAGTGCAGTTCGGGCATGTGCTCGAAATTCATGCCGTACAGGCCCGCGATGGCGGTGGGGACCGCCAGGATGGCGGCCCAGCCCGCCAGCTTCTTCATCACCTCGTTCTGCCGGATCGAGACGATCAGCAGGTTGGCCTCCAGCGCCGAGGCCAGCAGCTCGCGCAGGTTCTCGATCCGCTCCGAGAGCCGGGTGGTATGGTCCTGCACGTCCCGGAAATAGGGCTTCAGATCCTCGTCGATCAGCGGCACCTCGACGCGCGCGAGCCGGCCGGCCATCTCGATCAGCGGCGTCACCGAACGCCGCAGGACCTGGAGTTCGCGGCGGATCTCGTAGATGCGGGCGATCCGCTCCGGGGAGAAGGCGGCGGTCAGCACCTCGGCGGCGGTCTCCTCGACCTCCGTCTCCAGCGTCTCGACGATCGGGAAATACTTGTCCACGACGAAGTCGATGATCGAGTAGAGGACGAAATCGACGCCCTTGCCGAGCATCCTGGGCACCGTCTCGCAGCGCTTGCGAAGCTCCGCGTAGGAGGACGACGCGCCGTGGCGCACGGTGATGACATAGCCGTGCCCGATGAAGACGTGGGTCTCGCCGCACTCGACCCGGCCCGACCGCAGTTCGGCGGTGCGCAGCACGACGAACAGCGATTGCCCGTAGGCTTCCAGCTTCGGCCGCTGGTGGGCCCGGTGGGCGTCCTCGACCGCCAAGTCGTGCAGGCCGAACCGCGCCTGGACGGTGTGCAGCAGCTCCTCGCTGGGCTCCAGCAGCCCGATCCAGACGAAATGGTCCGGCTGATCGGGCGGCTCCGCCTGGTCGATGCTCACCGAGCGGTTGCGATGACCCCCGATATAGAGGGCGCTGTCGACCACCATGTCCATGGAGCTGTCCCGTCGCGCGCAAAGCGCGATCATAGGCACGTATGCGCCGACCTGTCGAGCGACGGCGCCGTGCGCCTTACTTCCGGCCCGACAGCGCCGCCTCGAAGTCGCCCAGGAGCTCGATCATGTCCTGGTGGCGCTCGGCGCCGCGAAGCGACAGGCCCTTCAGCAGGACCTTCTCCACCGCCGGCGGGATCGCGACGCCCAGGCGGGATGGCGGTATCAGGTCGTCCTGCTCGATCCGGGCCAGCGCGTCGGCCGGCATCTGGGCGGCGAGCGTGCGGTAGAGGGTGGCGCACAAGGCGTAGACGTCGGTCCAGGGTCCCTGGCGGCCGCCGGCGTTGTACTGCTCCAGCGGGGCGTAGCCGCGCTTCAGGATCACCGTCAGGTTCTGCTCTCCCTGGGAGAGGGCCATGCGGGCAGCGCCGAAGTCCAGCAGCTTGGAGCGCTTGTCGTTGGTGATGTAGATGTTGTCCGGGCTGATGTCCCGGTGGAGCACGTTCTTCTCATGGACCCGCGCCAGGCCGCGCATCACCGGCAGGATCACGCTCAGCGCCTCGCCGAACGGCAGCCGGCCGCCGCGCTCGTTCAGCACCTCCTGCAGCGAGCGGCCCTCCAGGTATTCCATCACCATGTAGGCGGTGCCGTTCTCGGTGAAGAAGTCCAGCACGTCGACGATCTCCGGCGTGGTGCGGAACTGCGCCAGCAGGCGCGCCTCGTCCAGGAACTTCTCCATCCCGGTGCGGTACGGCCCGGCCTGCTCGGCCCCGCTGGGCGCCACCAGCGAGCTGGCGGGCATGCGAACCGAATACATGGAGGGGTAGTATTCCTTCACCGCGACGAGCGCGTGAAGCCGCTCGTCGCGGCCGACATAGGTGATGCCGAAGCCGCCCAACCCCAGCACCCGGCCGATCCGGTAGCGTCCGGTCAGCATGACGTTGGGAGCCAGGATGAAGCCGTCGCGCTGGCTCGGCACGTGGCGGTAGCCGCACGCGGGGCACATGTCGGTGAAGCCGGGGGCGAAGCAGCTCGGGCAGACCCGGACCTCGACCGCGGGCGTCCCCAGCCGGGTGGCGCCGGAGCCGGCCATGGCGCCATGGTCGAGCAGCCGGGTCGCCGCCGGCTCCGCGGGTTTCGGCTCTGTGCCCCGGCCCGCCACCCAGTCGCCGCGGCTCTCGGTCGTCCGCGGCTCCGGCTGCGGCACGGCGGCCAGCAGCTCCTGGAGGGACGCCAGCTCGCGCTTGCGTTCGGCCGGGTCGGCCAGGTCCGACACCACCAGCGTCTCGAAGCCGTTGCGCGCGACCAGGGCGAACAGCCGGGTGCGCGCCATGTCCAGCGGCCGGCCGGGGGTCAGCAAGCCCTGGGTGCAGAGCTGGGCCAGCTTGATCACCCGCTGCCGCAGGCTCAGCTCGGGATTGTCCAGCTTCTCCAGGATGCGGTTCTCGGTCAGGAAGTCGGTGAAGACCGTGTCGACCATGTGGAGCAGCTTGGACCGGATGTCGCCGGGAAGCTGGGCGGCGCTCAGCAGGGCATGGGTGTTGCTCAGCACCTTCATCTTCTGGACCGGGTGCGATCCGCTGTCCACGAAGCTGCTGATCAGGCGCGGCCGGGCCGCCATGTCGTCCAGGGCTTCCAGCATCAGGCGGGGCTGGCGCTGGGCCAGCGGCGACTGGGCCAGCGCCTGGATATAGTTGATCTTGCGCGCCGGCTCCCCCATCAGGGCCAGCAGCCTCGCCATCGCCTCCTTCAAGCCGGCGAGACCGCCCTGCTCCTGGGTCCGCGCGTGCC